>JAHBWT010000083.1 GCA_019636815.1 Nitrospira sp. | reverse complement strand
ATCGCCCGCGCGATCGTCAGCGATCCTACGATTCTGCTGGCCGACGAACCGACCGGCAACCTCGACCGGGATGCCGCTCAAGCCGTCATGGCACTCCTCGGTCGCTTGCACCAGGAGCTCAAGAAGACGATCCTGATGGTGACACACGATCCCCGCGCGGCGGATCATGCGCAGGAGATCCTCCACTTCGACAAGGGACAGGTGAATTGACGAATGATCCTCGGAACTCTGATCGCTCGCAACGCTCGCCGTCACACTCTACGGGTGGTCCTCACGGCCATTGGGATTGCGACGGTCATCCTCGCATTCAACCTCATCGTCACCACGGTTCAGGCCTGGTATGCCGGAATCGATGCCTCCGTGCCGAATCGACTGATCACTCGTCATGCGGCGTCGCTTTCGATCCATCTCCCGCTTGCCTACCGAGATCGCATCGCCTCGATCGAGGGGGTCACCGGAGTCACCTACGCCAACTGGTTCGGCGGAGTGTATCGAGAGGCCAAGGGATTCTTCCCTCAGTTTGCAGTCGACCCCGCCTCTTTTCTCGATCTCCATCAAGAACTCGTGGTGGCCGATGAAGAACGCGAATCGTTTCTCGGCGACCGTCGCGGCTGTGTGATCGGTCGTCGCTTGGCGGAGCTGTACGGATGGACGGTCGGCGATGTGATCGCCCTCAAGGGAACGCTCTATCCGGGCGACTGGGAGTTCGTCGTGCGCGGGATCTATCGCGGCGCCGATGCCTCCGCGGATGAGACCTGGATGCTCCTGCGATGGGACTATATGAACGAACGCCGCCAACAGTTCGATCCGGATCGGGCCGGCACGGTGGGTTGGTATGTCGTTCGTATTGCCGATCCCGGACTTGCCGGGAGGGTGACGAGGACCCTGGATACGGAATTCGCGAACTCGGCCGCCGAAACCCGGACAGAAACCGAACAGGCGTTCCAGGCCGGCTTTGTCGCCATGTCCGGCGCCATCATCAACGCATTAAAACTGCTGGCCATTGTGTTGAACGGCATCACCATCCTGGTGCTCGCGAATACGCTCGTGATGGCCGTGCGTGAGCGGACACGGGAATATGCTGTTTTGCGGGCCTTGGGCTTCCGATCGTCTCACGTGACCGCCCTCGTGACGGGTGAGGCCTTGCTGATCGCGCTGCTCGGATCGGTACTGGGCATCGCGCTCACCATCCCCGGCATTCATCTCTACGGCGCCGTCGTGTCGACCAAGCTTGGAAACTTCTTTCAGCACATGGACTTGTCCCCAGGAACATTGATTGTGAGCGCCTCGATCACGTTGTGCATCGCCATCTGTGCCTCCGCCGTTCCCATCGTACGACTCTTGCGCGCGAACGTGGCCGAAGATTTACGCTATGTCGGATAGGGGGCCGCATGAAACTCCTGTGGGCCTATAGCGCCAGAAACGTGTGGGTGCGAAGCAGTACGACGACGCTGGCGATGGCCGGACTGGCCCTGGTCAGCCTCATCCTTTTAGCGGTTCTCATGCTCGGCAACGGTTTAGACCACGCCTTGATCGAGAGCGGCTCATCGGAGAATGTCCTGCTCCTCCGAAAGGGAGCGACGACGGAAATTGCGAGCGGGATTTATCGCGATCAAGCGCACGTGGTCGGCTCCCTCCCGGGAATCGCGCGCACGACGGCCGGACAGTCCCTCGCGATTCCAGAACTCGTGGCCCTCATCAGTCTTGCGAAGACCGGCGCCGACTCCCCCGCCAACGTGGTCGTCCGAGGGACGCAACCGGACGCCCTGCTCTTGCGCCCGCAAGTCACACTAACGGAAGGGCGGGTGTGGCAACCGGGTACGGCAGAGGTCGTCGTCGGCTCGCAGATCGCCAAGCGTTTTCTTCCCGGCGGACTCGGTACGTCGCTGAAAATCGGCAAGGGCGAGTGGCGCGTCGTCGGGGTACTGGACGCCCAAGGAACTGCGTTCGACTCGGAGATTTGGGGGGACGTTGACCAGTTGATGGCCGCGTATGGACGTGACTCCTACTCGTCGTTGACGCTTCGCGCCTCCGACCAGGCCGCCTTCCAGCAGATCAGCGATACCATCGGAGCGGATACTCGCCTGATGCTCCAAGTGAAACATGAACGGGACTATTATCGCGAGAAATCGCTGATCATGGCCACGTTCATCCGGCTCCTCGGCTTCACCTTCACGCTGATCTTCGCGCTCGGCGCGATCCTCGGCGGCACCATGACGATGTACGGCGTGGTCGCCTCGCGAACTCGGGAGATCGGCATGCTCCGCGCGCTTGGATTCCCTCGCCACAAAATCCTCACCGTGTTTTTGTTCGAATCGTTGCTGATCGGGGCTACGGCCGGTGCTCTGGCCATCGGAGGAGGTACGGCTCTTCAGTTCGTCACGCTGTCGACCATGAACTGGGGCACATTCTCGGAGATCGCCTTCAGTCTGACACTGACACCCGGCGCCGCCCTTACCACCATGGCCTTCGCGCTCGTCATCAGCATGCTCGGCGGCATTCCTCCGGCCATACGGGCGGCGCGCCTTGCCGTGACCGACGCGCTGCGCGCACCGGGCCGGTAACCGGCTTCTTCTTCGTTCCGGTAACGGGTGCAGTGTTGCCTCGGCTTGTCGGGAAGATGAACATGCGGATCCAGCATCCGAACATATCGCCCCATCAACGGTTTGAAGTATATACATTCGCGAGTTGACCTCATCAAGAGGTCAGCGCCGTACATGCATCAGGCACGTGTGTAAACGGTAGACGGTCAGCCATGGCACTCGATGCGGTTCAGAACGAACTCTCGTTAGGCGCGCTATAAACGTCATGACGTGCTTCCCTCAAGACACGGAACCGAAGAGTTGGCATCGTTACTTCGCGATGGAATTCAATGACCGCGCGTGGGATTTGGCTGAAAGAGCCTCACGTACAGCGGAAGAAACTATCGAGATGCTGAATGCAGCGCATGCGGCAGCCACACACTGGAACCTCGTTGGCACAGATTTGAACCGCATGCGTGCGAGGACGCTATTGGCCCATAGGTGCGCACTCGCCGGATTTGGAGAATTCGCCTTACAGTTGGCAGAGGAAGTCAGAACATTCTTTCTTGCGCAAGATACGGAGGATTGGGAAGTCGCGCTCGCGCATTCCGTTCACGCTTATGCAGCGTTTCGTGCGAGTGATTTGGACAAACACAAGCGTTCCCATACTGTCGCAGCTGCCGCAAGCCGATTCCAGACGCTCGACTGGCCGTTCAACCGGAAGCGTTCCTCTGCGTTCCCTGTCTCGCGCACATCGAACGAAGAGCCTGCGAAACGAAACTAGAACACGCATAGCCTTTGGACCATGGATCTCATGACACACGCACATGGACCGAGAGTCCGTAAGGCCACAAGGGGAAAACCGTATACGTCGTGTTGGTAAGCCACCCACCCCGAATGGCAGTTCACCTCAGATTGCGGATCAAAATCATCTGGAAAGAGAACATGCGCATCTGGTGATCAAACATGGTCACGGCGCGGTGCAGTCCTGTATATGAATTTGAGAATAGATCTCAATAATAAGTAGAAATAGATCGTGCAAAATAGATACTAATGGTATTTTTCAATCATACAGCTCTGCTTCTCTCCGGCATCCCTCAGGTCCTGCCGTCGCAAGACCGAGCATTGACCTGGGCCTGCTCCGCTTGCTTCCACACCTTGGCGTTGGCGGTGGCTTCAGTCGCCGCCGTGTCTCTCCGGGAAGCTCCCCCGGCTCCGGCCCCTGTGGTTCACTTGGAGATACTCCTGACCGACGTGCAGCAGGAGGCCGAGCAGGCGACGGCTACCGATTCGCCAGCCCAGACTGATACGACAACACTTCAAGAGACCATCGCCTTAACCGAAGACTCATCACCGATCGTGCCGACGTCCTCCCCGTCGATGGTTCGACGAACGACTCAGCGCATCACCGCCGAGACTCCACCGTCACAAACCACGGACAGACCTACCGAGATCAGCGATCAATTTCCCGTTGAGAGTTCCGAATCGATCGAACATCCGAGCGAGCTGTCGGCTTCTGTGAGCGAACCGGATCCACTCACACCACCGAGTCCAGCCGAGGCGGTTGAACAGGCTGACTTAACCACGGCAGCGAGTTCCCCTTCGGAACCCATTGTCGAGAACCCCGTCGATCATACGGAGCCATCATCGCAGCCGGAGGCCTCTTTTTCGCCACCGACAGACCCGACTCCACCGACTTCCATGAGCGGTTCTGAAACGGATGCCATAGATTCCCCTGCCGCTCCACCCGCGGAAACCATCGCGATGCACCATCCCGCGATCGCGCAATCCATCTCCGCGAGATCGCAGTACGCATGGCTGATGGACTTGCTGAGGCGACGAATCATCAGTCTCCAAGCTTATCCTCACCTGGCCCGTATGCAGGGTTGGGAAGGGGTCGTGGTCGTCAAGACGACGATCAACAGCGACGGCGACTTGGTCGATGCGGTGGTAACCAAAAGCTCGGGGTACGGCGCCCTCGATGAGGACGCGGTGAGGCTGATGCACCGGGTCTGTCCCGTGCACCTCACGCAAGATCTCGGAAAGTCCAAGATAGCGGTCATGATCCCCATTCGCTACCGACTCGACGGATTCGAGAAATAAAGCAAGGAGGAAATACCATGCTCCTACGAGCACTGACGATATACGTGACGGCCGTGCTTTTCATGCTCGGCATCAGCACGGTGCCGGTCGGCGCCGCACCATCCAAAATTGGGTTTCTGGTCGTGGCTGCCGATCGAGGGTACCTCGGAAATCAAGAGGTCGCCTCGCTGGTCGATGAGCTCAAAAAATCTTACCCGGCCGCGTTGGGATTGGTGGGGAAAGACTATACCGGTGTGGAGGGCGAGTATGCCGCCTACCTGACCCGCGCGGTTCAGGTACTGAAGCAAGCCGGCGCCACCGAGATCGTGGCAATCCCCCTCTTTCTCTCTGATGCCGATTCACTCCTCATGCGCGTCAAACCACTGGTTCCCGCCTACAGCGGAGGCCTTCCCGTGCGGTGGGCTCCGGCCATGGGACACGACTATCTCATCGGTCAGGTCATCCTCGACCGCGTGGAAGCGCTGAGCCAGCATCCCGAGTCGGAACGGTTGATTCTCGTCGGGGCCGGTGCGGTGGATGACACAAACGACAAGGCGGTGAAAGCCGATCTGGATAAGCTCCTGGCCTACGTCAAACGCTACAAACACTTCCGCGAAGCGGAAACGGTCGTCTACTACGATCGCGAAGCGGCGAACGCCGAGCAGAAAAACAAGGACATCAAATCCCACCTGTTGGCCCAGATGGCCAAGCACGGGCGGACCTTGCTCGTCCCCGCGTTCATCGGGCCGAAGTTCGATCATTCCATGTCGCTCACCGCCTGGCTGGACGCTCAATTCAAGAACACCCATGTCGTCTATAGGCCCGAGGAGTTGCTGCCGCATCCCAATGCGCTGTTATGGCTAAAGAAAACGGCAAACAAGGAAACTCCGGTCGCAGCGGGCCAAATCGGCGTCGTCATCATGCCGCACGGTTCCACTCAACCCTGGAACGACGCGGTCGAAACGACCATCAAGCCGCTCATGTCCAAATATCCCATCGAAATGGCGTACGGCATGGGCGATCCGCAGATCATTCAGGAGGCCGTCTCACGGCTGGAGCAACGCGGCATCAGGCACATCGTCTTCGTGCGGATGTACGCCTTGGATCACCACATGAAATCGCTGACCGATTATATCCTGGGTTTGAGCGACCAGTCCCCTGCCGACCCTCACGGCAGCGGGCACGGTTCAGGAGCCAGTGCTCCCCCGCAAGTCCGTACCGCCGCACACTTTTCGACGTTTGGCGGCTACGAGCAGAACCCGGGCATTGTTCAGGTCCTGCACAAACGGATCGCCGAGCTGAGCAAAGATCCGGCGAATGAAACCGTCCTTTTGGTCGCACATGGCGAGGGCACCGACGAAGGGAACGACAAGTGGCTCGCCGTGATGAACCAGAACATCGACCTCCTTCGACAGGATCCTCACTGCGCAAAACTCAAGACCGTCAAAGCGTTGACCGTCCGCGAAGACTGGCCCAAGCAACGGGAGAAAGCCGTCGCGGAGGTTCGCGCGGCGATCGAAGAGGCGGGGAAACAGGGACGCGTGCTCATCATCGCCAACCGTCTCTATGGCTCGGGCCCCTACAAGAAGATGCTCCACGGACTGACCTATGAGATCAACGAAAAAGGACTGGTCGATCCCATTCTGACCCGCTGGCTGGAGGACGGCCTGACACGCATGACGGCCGAGCTGACCTCGTCAAAGGACAAACAATCCGCGCAGGCCCATCCCTAGCAGACCTTATTTCATTGAAGGATGAACGGAGAACATGTCCGCACACGTCCATAACACAGACGTCAAGTCTCGCCTTTCCGCGTTGTACGACGAGCTCGTGACCCATGACGGCTTCGCGGAGATGCGAGTGGAGATCCGTCTCCTCAAGCGAGGGCAGAAGGAAGTCATTCTCCATTGCGGCAAGCAATATCGCTTCGTGATCGACTGCCCCACCGCCCCAGGGCGAGAGAACAAGGAAGGAACGATGACCTCTAAGGGGAAACCATGCCCATGAGGCCCACATTGCAGGCGGCGCGGGGCCGCTGCGTTCTGTTGAACCAGTACGGCTTTTCTCCGGCCTCTGCGAGTGAGGCGGTGAGGACCAACTAGTGAAAGGAGTACTTGCAATGAATCGTACGAAGTCAACACTCACCGGCTGCATGCTCGGTCTGGGACTCGTGCTGGTCGCCGGCCAGTCAGCGTATGCCACCGGAGGCGTGTGGGATGCGTCCTGGACGCCGTCTGACTGGATGCGAGGGACCACGCCCGGCAGTCTGTACGCCGAGTGGAACACATTCGGCCCGCAGCAGCCTGCTCCTCTTCCGGCGTTCACCAGTCCCGATGTTGCCAACTTTGGCGGCGGCACCTACAGTCTGCTGGAAACGACCGGCACCGGAGTCGTCACCAGCACCGGCAACATCCACAAGAGTCAAACCGCCCCCGGAACGGCGTTCGAATTCACCGTCGGCAATGTGGCCGGTGGACCGCGCGATGTCTTTCTTCGCATCGGGTCGCTGGGCGCCAGCACTGGCACGCCTGATCAAAGTTTCATCAACTTCGAGCTGAACGGCATCGCCGGCACCTATCAGGAGCTGTTCGGCGGAACCCCCAGCGGCCAAGGTCGCGAGATCGAGGCCTTGATATCCTGGACCAACGTGCCGACCGCCTCATTGTTCACACTGACGTGGAATGCCATCGGCCCCAATGTGAGCCTGGACCAGCTCTCCCTCGATGTGAGTCCGGTGCCGGTGCCCGCCGCAGCGTACCTCATGGCCTCCGGGCTTATAGGGCTCGCGGCAATGGCTCGGCGTAAACAACGAGCCGCCTGACGTTCGAAAGACGAGTCCGCATCGACTGACCTCCTCAAGAGGGGCCACGTCGATCTGTGTCTATCAGCTGCTCCGACGTCCCAGGGCAAGAGAAAGGAGGAACGACGACCTAAAAGAGGGACCTGTTCACGAAGGACATGGCAGGCGGTGCGGGACCGCTGCTTCTTGTTGAATCGATCGGCTTTTCTCTGGCCTCTGCGGGTGAGGCGGTGAGGGCTAACCAGCGAAAGGGGTACTTGCAATGAATCGTACGAAGTCAACATTCACCGGCTGCATCCTCGGCCTGGGGCTCGTGCTGGCCACCGGCCAGTCAGCGTATGCCACCGGAGGCGTGTGGGATGCGTCCTGGACGCCGTCTGACTGGACGCGAGGGACCACGCCCGGCAGTCTGTACGCCGAGTGGAACTCATTTGCCGACAACAACCCGTCACAGCCGGGGATTCAGGCTACTAATCCTGATATCGCCAACTTCGGCGGTGGCACCTACCAGCTGTCGGAACTGACCACCACCGGGTTCATAACCGGCGGCAATATCTACAGTTTTGCCGCAGCGACGGCGTTCGAGTTGACCGTCGGAAATGTGGCCGGTGGACCGCGTGACGTCTATCTGCGTCTCGGGTCGGTGGGCAACTTCGACAGCACGCTCAACCAAGCGTTCACCAACTTCGAATTGAACGGCATCACCGGTACATACCAGGAGCTGTTCAACGAAGTCGGCGACTTCGGTGGGCAAGAAAGTGTCGAAGTGGAGGCGCTGATATCCTGGACCAATGTGCCGAGCGCCTCATTGTTCACACTGACGTGGGATGCCATCGGCCCTCATGTGAGCCTGGACCAGCTCTCCCTTGACGTGGGAGCCCCGGTACCAGTGCCCGCCGCAGCGTACCTCATGGCCTCCGGGCTTATAGGGCTCGCGGCGATGGCTCGGCGTAAACAACGAGCCGTCTGACGTTCGAAAGACGAGTCCGCATCGGCGTGGCCTCCTCAGGAAAGGGGGCCACGCCGATGCACGTATGTGGAATGAGCTACACACGTTGGGGAAGCGCCATGTTACTCGTCGCACTGCTGTCAGCAGGGTCGGGACATAGGGGGATGGGCTGGGGGGCAGATTTGCGTCCGCCGCTTTCGAGTCAGGAAGAGGTGCGCGTTGCCGCGGACGGCACTACGGCAGAGGTGCCGACGACCGAGGAACGGCGCAATGTCGAGCGACAATCGCACACGTCGGAGAAACACGAACCGGCCACAGGGAATCGACCCACCGATTCACCGGGCATCGATCGAGGAGACACGCTGGTCATGGCGGAGGTGGCGGTGACGGGGAAACACGAGGCCATCGAAATCGATCCGGTGCGCTCGCGCACGACCGTGACGTCCAAAGAGTTGGAGCGCCGGCAGTCGGACAACGTCTTCAATGTGCTCCAGGACATCCCCGGCGTCTCGATCAACGGCGGGCCGCTCGCCAGTGGCATGAAGTTCAACATCCGCGGGTTCAGCGACACCGAAGACGTGCTGATCAAGCTCGACGGCGCCATGCGCAGCTTCGAGAAGTACCGTTTCGGCAGCGGCGTGTTCGTCGAGCCGGAGTTGCTGAAAGTCGTCGAGGTGACACGCGGGCCCGCCGGTGCGCTGCAAGGTTCCGGCGCCATCGGCGGCGTGGTGGAGATGCGGACGAAGGACGCCGTCGATCTCCTGCAGCCGGGGCAGCGCATAGGCGCGCGCCTCAAGGGGGGGATCTCCAGCAACAACGCCGAAAAGCTCGGATCGGCGAGCGTCTATGGCATGGCGTTCGGCGCGCTCGACCTGCTCGCCAACCTCACCTGGCGCGACTCCGACAACATCAGAACGGCGAGCGGCAGGGAGTTGCTGAACACCAGGGCGAACCGCTGGAGCGGATTGGCGAAGGCCACGTACCGCCCGCGGGCCGGTGCAGGCATTACCTTTGGCCTGACCCACTTCCGGGAAGATACCTTGCAGCCCTTTGACGCCACGGTCGGGGTCCCGGGTGTGTTCGGCTTCGTGCGGCGCGCCGTGGTCGACAGCACACCCACTGCCAACTTCGAATACACGCCCACCGTGCAAGCCCTTGCGCCCTGGATCAACCTGAAAGGGACGTTCGGCTACACCAGCACCAGCGTCACCGATTCCGACAGGCAGGGAGCGAACGGTGTGCGCATCCCGAACGCACCCAAGAATTTCTTCGACTACAGGATCCCGACGCTCGAGTTGACCAACGCCACGATGTTGCGTATAGGCCCCGTGCGCAATGTGCTCACGTACGGCGCCCAGTACAACCGCAACAGCCGCACGGCCAAGAGCGAGCAGTTCAACCCCAGCCCCAGCGTGCGCGCCTGGGAAATGGTGGAAAACCTCAGTCAGCCTTCAGGCACCAGATCCTTTCTTGCGTACATGGTCGAGAATCGGCTCGAGGTCGGCGACCTGAGCTTCACCGCCGGACTCCGGCACGACACCTACAAGGTCGAAGTCGACGCCCAACAGACGCGCGATGCATTGCAGGCCGAAGGCCGCAGCCCCCTCATCGAGTTCTCGAAGACCATGCCCAACGCCGGCATCGCCTGGAACGTGCGGGGCGGCCCGGCGACCATCTTCTACAACTACATCGAAGCGTTCCGTCCGCCGCTCGTCGATGAATATTTCACACAAGGCGCGTTCAGTCGCTGCCTTGACTTCTTCTTCGGCGCGCTCGCCCATCCGTCCGGAGTCTGCGGCGATCTCTATGTGCCCCAATCCTCGCGCAACCATGAGGTCGGCGTGTCGCTGAACTATTCCGGTCTGTTCTCGATCGGCGACATGCTCACGGCAAAGATAGTGTATTTCCGCAGCCGCGTGGGAAACACCCTCTCGTCGATCTCGGCGCGCACGGCGAGCGGAGCGCTCTGCCGTCCAGCCCGTCCGCCAGCAGGGAACAACGACCTATGCACACATGTCACGCAAGACGGCCAGGAGCGCCGGGAGGGAGTGGAGCTCGAGCTCAGTTTTCGGACCGAACGTTGGTTCAGCAACCTGAGCGTCGCCGCCATACGCGGCAAACAGGTGTGCGAGGGCGAGCGTGATCTGTTCGACATCCCCGGCGATACGCTGGTGTTCACGCTGGGACGCACCGAACTCGGCAACCGGCTGGAATACGGGTATCGCGTACGCGCCGTGGATCGCCGCCTGGTGATCACCGGCTCCGGCGAGCAAACGCTCACGCCCTGCAACACCGGCCTCACGATCGGCTCGCAGGCCGGTTATCTCGTGCACAACCTGTTCATGGCCTACCAGCCGACTCGAATGCTCAGCTTCAATCTCGCCGTCGATAATTTCACCAACACCCGATACTTCCTCAACAACGGCTTCGGCGGCGGTGTCGGCCAGGAGGCGCTGGGTTATAACGTGCGTTTTCTCGCGTCACTGACGTTTTGAGTGCCATGTGCGATAGGCCGTACAGACAGAGCGTTCGACTCGACAACAGAGAGGCCAGACCATGAACAGCATCACCGCACACAGAAGTCCGATCACTATCCGACAGCGTTCCCGACAACCGGCGGGGCAGGAATCCGGAATTTCCGAACAGGCGCCAAGAAAGCGGATGCAATACACATGCGACTCTCCTCACCGGATCAACGTGCACTGTTGGGTCAGGAATCTCCGCGTAGCTTGCGTCCTGATATTGCTCAGCGTCGCGAGCAGCGAAGCAAACGCGTTCGGAGATTTTCTCGCCGTCGATAGGAATGGCCCCGACATCTCCGCTCCCGAGACACGCGTATGGGATGTCGTCCGCTCCTCGGCGGCTCCACACCATGAAATACCTGTCGATACCGGGAGGCCTCCTCTCTGGATCGACCAGGGCACCATCCGTTTCACCTTCAACCTGCTTCTTCAAGGCTCTTTGGACTTCGCTCCGTCACGATCGGACGCCAACGCGATGAATCTCGAACACAGGCCACCGGTGGTGCCGGTTTCTTTTCCTCCTTCTTCGGGGGTTCTCTTCGTGACCACGCTGGTGGGAATGCTGGGAGTCGTTCGTTGGGGAGATTCACATATCAAGAAAGCCCAGGGCAACGAGCTTGAACCGAACCGGCCGTGCTCAACTCCCCTCGTCGTCGTGCTCTCACCCGACGCGGTTGTTGCCGGAAACCTTGAAGGGCACTTGCATCGCGCGGGCTGCGCGGTTCGAACGGCGACCACTGTGAACGAGATCTTCGCCCTCACGGATCCGGCATCGCTTTCGCTGGTGTTGGTGGATCATCGTATCCAAGATTGGGACATGCTTCGGACGGATCCCTCGCTTCGGCACGTTCTGTTGATGGCGGTGGTTCCTCTCGGCTGTTTCTATACCGAGGACCACTGCCTATCGGACCTGGAGCGTGGGATGGACGGTGTCCACGATTTGCGGGATGGGCACCGCCTGTTGGTCGCCAAGGTCCGTGCCTATCTGCGGCGGGCAGGGTGCGATACCGTGCGTCGAAGCGTCTATCAGGTGGGCGCCGTCGAACTGGATGGAGACGCTCACGAGGTGAAACTCGCCGGACGACAGATGAAGCTCTCCGCCAAACCCTTCGCTATTCTCATGACGCTCATGCGAGAGCCTTCCAAAGTATTCAGCCGAAGCGAACTGGTCGACCTCGTATGGGGACGCGGCTTTGCTGTCAGTGAGCATACGTTGGATGTTCACATCTGCGCGATCCGGCAGCAACTGGATCGTGAGCCAAACTGTCGATGCGAGTTGGTCACCATCAAGTGTGTCGGCCTCAAACTGCAGCCGATCTCCTCGGCCGGGTCGATCCGAGCGAGAAGGCTCCATCCCACGCCCAGCTCGATCTTCGGTTCGCATACACGCTCAAGGAGGACACAGAGATTCACATCGAGCCAGATCCGCCATGCAAGTCACCGATGAACATGTGTACTACGCCGGCATGTGGATGCGGCTGGCCGTCGCGGCGCACACCGGACAATCACTTCAAGTGGAGTTGTATTCGCAGTTCTACTGCTGAAACCATCGACCAGGGATACAGAATTTCTGCATATGCATTGAATTGACATGATCAAGGAGATACGCATGATTCCCCTGTTATTTTTCCTTTCCATTCTTATGACCACCATCGTTCCTCACCACGCGGTGGCCGCCGATTCAGACCTTCGCGAGGGTCAGAAGATCGGCGTTCTGCTCGTCAATCACGGCTCTCGATCCGCCACGTGGCGGCAATCCTTGCTCCAACTCGAGGCCCAGGTAACGCCCGCCATCGTGAGTCACCACGCAATCCAAAGCGTCAAAACGGCGTTCATGGAATACACGGAACCTTCGATCGCCACGCGCATGAAGGAATTCGACCGTGATGGATTCACGGACATCATCATCGTGCCGGTGTTTCTGACGGTCAGCCCGCACACGTTCGACGACATTCCGACCATTGTGGGGCTGAAAGAAGACCCACACTCCGTGCAGCAACTCAAGATCGAGAAGATCGAGCGATACACCCCAAAAGCGAAACCTCACATCACCCCGCCGCTCGATTTCACCGATATTTTGCAGAAAAATCTGCTCAGACGGGTGCGCGATCTCTCACGGGATCCGGCTCACGAGGGATTGGTCCTCATCGGTTACGGCGACGAAACTTACGACAAGGAATGGGTCGAGCTGTTCAACAAGGTGGCGAGCTTCGTCAGGGAACGGACAGGGATCGAGGGGTATTCCTACGGCTGGTGCGGCCACATCGCCGACTATAAACCGGAGGAAACGACCGCCGCGATCAACGCGGTGCTCAAGAGCGCGCGGACGGCTCTCGTCATCCCCGTGTTGGTCGCCCACGATGAGATGTTCCAAATCAAGATCATCGGCGATGGCATCGCCAAGGTGCACGACAACAAGGAGCGCGTTGTCTATAAGCCGGATTCTATCCTGCCGGACATGAACGTCGAACAATGGATCATCAACGTCACCGAAGAGTTCGTCAACAAGATTCAGACACGGGTCTCACGAGCGCACTGATGTGGGATCGGACCACACAGAGGGTTCGCTGGACGGAACGGGACGCCCTCGCGCGGCTCAATGTCGCCGTCCATCGGGACATCGGATACGCCTGTGCATCCCTGATTCTCGCCTACTGCCTGTCCGGCATCGCGCTCAACCATATCGGTGATTGGAATCCCGACTTCGTCATTTCGAAACAGACAATTTCGCTGTCCCGCCCGTATACAAGAGAAGACATCACGAAAGAACGGATCGCCGAGTTCGGGCGGCTGGTACAGGAGGAGACCTATAAAGTCTATGACTTCCCGACGCCCGACCAGGTGAAAATCTACTACGACAACGCCTCTCTGCACCTCAATTTTTCCACCGGGCACGGCACGTATGAAAAGGTTTCAAGGAGGCCCCTCCTGTACCAGGTGAATGCCTTGCATCTCAACCGCCTTCAAGGATGGAAGTGGGCGTCCGATGTCTTCGCGCTCATCCTCATTGTCCTCAGTCTGACCGGGCTGTTCGTTCTACGGGGGAAATATGGATTGGCCCGGCGCGGGAAATGGCTGGTTTTTGCAGGGCTGTTGCCGCCGATATTCGCCTTGCTCATCTTTGAGCTGAAATAACCAGCGGACTTTAACACCCGTGGAGGATCGGCGATGACGGTTTGAGAGATATGGTAGTGATGGACAGATCGTGTCAGAAGGGCAGGGGCTGTTGGTCATCGAACGTGTCTTAGACTACTACGCTCATGTTGAGGAAATGCGACGTGTGAACTGCGGCTAGTGCGAACGTCCGACGATCTACCGGCGGCTGAACAACACCCCGCGGCTAGTGAACTGAGCAATAACCTCCCGCTACAACGCTGTTTAAAACCGGATCCTGTCATACACACGTTGGCAGACACGCAATGCAGGACCAGCGCCGCCGATAGCTACAGCATCAACTAGACAATACCAGGCTCCCACACCACTGGGTGGGTTCCCCTGCGGCCAACCCAACAATGGATCGACGGCCGCCCAATGCCAAGCCCCAACCGCTGTTCCGAGCAATTCCAACCAGGTTGTAATAAAAAAGGCTGCTAAGTAGACCATCGGGGAACGGCCAATGAGCAGCCAGACTAGAAATATAGAAAACAACAATGCACCGACCGCATCCCCACGCTCAGGATACCCGCTAATTCCCCAAAGTGACCATGCGCCCCAGACACCGATCACGAACAAGGTAATCTTTTTAGGATGACGGACAAATAGGCCGGAGCGTGCCAAGGCCACGGCAGTGAGGTAAACCATCCCATGCCCAGGCGGGACGTAAGCAGGGACATTCTCAAATCGATAGGTATAGCCTCCCATATAGAGAGAGGCAAAATGTTCGCCTACTGTCGCAAATATGACCGCAATGATGACTTGAACCTTAGTTTCCTTACTTTCACCAAGCAATAGGGTTCCTAGAAAAACCCATGCAAGAGCTCCTAATAGGCGTTGTCGTTCAACGCTGGCGCTGATCTCAAAAATAGAACTGAGCCCAACGCAGAGAAAGGTAATGGCAGCAATCAGGTAATCACGAGTCCGATGTCCATCGGTACTCGCGGCACTCGCAGTCTTAGGGAAATGGCGGAGGGCAATTCGTTCAAGGACATTGAACCACGCCGCAGTGCGATTGGTGTTTGAACACGAGCGCATACGAGGGATCAGCTGTGTTATCGCGCCAAGGTGTTACGTTGGACAATGTACCGATCGGCCAACGTGGTCATAGAGATAAATAATCCTGGCTGCAGGATACCGAACCAAGGAGGAAGGGGCAAGGCGCCAATCTACTTCAGCCTTTGTTGAGATGACATTACAGAAACAAATATTTTGGTAGGCTGCAAAAAGAAAATGCCGACCCGCTTGGCCATCCTTTGATGGCAGCGGATCGGCGTTTTCATTTAGGGAGCTATTACACCCCTAACTTGGTGAAGACCGGAATAACCGGAGCGGAGATTGAGTTGATGAGACGTTCACCGGAATCGGTGAATGACATCAACAACCCAGCAAACCGCTGATCCGGGTCATGAAGGATATCTACGAGACGCTGGACTTCCCAAAGGACATCCTTCGACTCTATGTGGATGTCGACGCTTTCGCCTGGATTGATTGGACCATCATGGTCCGACGTCAAACCCTCCTGCGCCACGAGTTCAGCAGGATATTCTGGGTCAAGGTTATGCGTCTGGCCGGTCTTGTTCAAGAACCGGATTCCAGCTGTCGTAAACTCTCCGATACTCACCGGGTCAGTACCATTGTTTGTAGCGTGGATCACCAGACGTAGGGCACGGCCAGGAACGTCATACTCTGCATGGGTGACTTCCACTGAAAATGGATTCGGCTTGATCGGTAACGGCTTGACCTTCGTCTCACCGGCCTGCAGAGGAACGCTGACAGGATGTTTCCCTTCTGCAGCCAGATAACCGACCAGCACGACGACGAGTGTGAAGATCAGCACCGCCGTACCCACTTTGCGGTCAATGGGATCCAAGAGGATCTCATCTCCATACGCTGCCAGCACTCTGGCGCGAATGAGATACATCGGTCTAATCGCGAACCAACCAACCCAAAAGATACCAAGACCAACCCAGAAAACGTGCCACATAATTCCGGTCATCGACCCTTCTGTTTCGGAATCGAATGTTTCACCGGTCAGCGTTTTAATCGGATTGACGAAGTCATCATATCGACCGGTGATGTCCATCCACCCTCCTGGTCCGGCGACCGGACCGGCCTTCTCGACCGCAAGCATTGGGTGGATATGGTGATGACCAGGAAGTCTTGCCTTAAGCTTGATCTCGTACGTGTAATCTCGGCCGATCTCCAGAGGACCTGAATTGAACATCGGGGTTCCGTTCATTTTTGAGCTGAGACGTACAAACACTGAACTCGGAGTCCCTACGTTCAGGAATGTTCGAGTAGGCTTCACGACCGCTCGGGGCCAGTCCTCCGACAGATGGAAGCTCCCCTTGAGATAAGCGATATCATTGACAGCGGTGGACTTTCCGACCCACTGCGTGTCGTACCAGTTCACAGTGCGCATACGGAGGAACGGTTCCTGAGACCGTTCCCCGTGAGCCGATGCGGAAGAAATCAACCCTGGCGCGAACGCCAGCGTCGCCGCCCCGCAGAGTCCGAGTATTGATAGTTTCAAGACGT
>JAHBWT010000082.1 GCA_019636815.1 Nitrospira sp. | reverse complement strand
GGGTGGGAGCAATTCCTTTGCCGGTAATTCCAACATCGGCCTGCTCGATGCGATCGCCAAGTTCGAGTTCAACGAGCTGTTCAACTTCTGGGCCGGGCGCACGCTGGTGCCGTCCGAGCGCGGAGAGTTGAACGGGCCTTATTACCACGCCACCTACGATGGCTTCCGGACGCCGTTCTTTCCGGCCGACTTCAGCGGGAACTTTCCGGCCGTGACCGGCGGCCCCGGGATTATGGCAGGCGGAGCCTCGGCGACTGCGAATGCGGCCGGTAATTCGGGGCAATACGGTCGTGACAACGGAGTGGTCTTCTTCGGAAAGATTCATCCGTTCGGCACCCACCTGATGTACGTCGGGTCCGTCTTCACCGGGGTGCGCGGGGGTCCGAATACCGGGGACAACTTGCTCTACGCGGGGCGCCTGCAGTGGAACCTGTTGAACGATGAAGTCAATCCCGGCTATTACACGAGCGGCACCTATTATGGGACGGCGGGCGACATTCTCGCGATTGCGGGGAACGTGACCCACCAGAAGGATGGCGCGGGGAATATCACCACCGGCAACGTGTCGGATTTCACCGGGCTCTCCGTCGACCTGTTATTTGAAAAGGTGCTCCCGAACGACATGGGGGTCTTTACCTTCAACGGGGAGTTCAAGCGGTTCTTTGCGAATTACGGTGAGCAGGCGTTTCAGGCCGGTAGTGGCGCCTTTGGCAACTGCTTTTGCATCTTCAACGGCCACTCCTGGTCGGTGTATGGCTTGTACCTGATTCCGAAGGAGATCGGGATCGGGCGGTTTCAGCCCTATCTGCGGTTCACCAGCGTTGATCCACGCTATGCCAATCTCCGGCAGGAATGGGAAACCGGGGTGAACTATATCATCGCCGGCCACAATGCCCGGGTGTCGGCCTACTATCGGTACGGGGATTTCAACGGAAGCGCCGGCGGCTTCTCGTTCATCGCGCCGGAGCAGGTGGTCCAAAAGGTGGATTCGTTCCACGTCGCCGTCCAGCTGCAGTATTAACTCCGGACGGTATTGTCCTCTGTTAGCCTCATCAGCAGGGTCGATCCCCAGCAGGGGATTGGCCCTCTGGTGGATTCTGGTACGTTTCCCGAATCGCCTCAGTGATGTCCGCATCGGTTTTCAGGGTATTCCTGATAGGCCTGTGTCATTTTCTTCAATATGTTGCAAGTCGAAGCACACCCGTGGTGATTTGGGCAGCGATGAAGGAAGAACGGCCCAGATGAAGCCTCCCCCGCTTCGCACACGTATCGTTAACGACGATCTCCGTGATTTTTTGCTGGCTATTCGGCTGACCGGCGGAGTGGTTCTTTAAGGTACTGCTGAGCAGAGTGTGTCGCGATTAGTATCTTTGAGAAAGGGGGTGAAACGGCATGCATTTAAAGGGCTTCATACTCGAAGATGGCCAAGGCCAGGAATTTGTGATGGTGTGCGAACGGCCCCATCTGCAGTTCAGAAAGATCTTCGCGCTTCGAGGCTGGCAACGCAAGCGACTGGTTCCAGTACGCCATACGGAACGTGAACTTCGCCAAATCATTGAAGGGGTCGTGGTGGCACTCAACGACTTATTTGGCGGCCTTCCGAGGCGCCTTGAACATGTGGACAAGGCTTTTTCGAACAAGAAGCAAGTTCTGCCGCACCGACTCTGAACGTGCGGAAGGTGGCTAGGTAATAGGCGAGGGAAGTATGCTGGCGAGGTGGCACGTACGTCCATACCCCGTACCAACCTGCTTTTCCCGTTGGTCTTCGGATAAATACACTCACTTCTCAAAATGTTGTCTGTGGGACCCTCTGGTTGCACCTGGCACTCCCCATTCTATTGATGATGCCGGGAAGAAATGTCCTCGCCGTGCGTAGTTCAGTTGCAGTATGATACGGCTTCGCTGAGCGAGAGGGACTACGTGTTGCAACAGCGCATCGAAGCCGTCACGAAGGCCAATCGGACATTCTATGAAGCATTTGAGAGCCTCGATATTGCGAGAATGGACCATGTCTGGATGCATCAAGACTATGTCACCTGCATTCACCCGGGCTGGACGATTCGTTCCGGGTGGCCGGCCGTGCGAGACTCGTGGGTGCTCATCTTTAACAATACGTTTTCGATGAAATTCGAGGTGACCGATGTGATGGTGCAAGTGGCCGGTGATATGGCCTGGGTCATCTGCGTTGAAAATCTCACCACACAACAGTCTGAGGAACCGCAACAAACCAAGGTCTTTGCCACAAACCTCTTTGAACTGATCGGTGGCGAATGGTTGATGATTCATCACCATGGGTCGCCAGTGATGGGGTGAACAGGAGGTGCGGGTAGCCTGGTAATCTCCTGTGCTCGCGCAGCGCGCACAGGAGAAGCCCACACAGCTTCTATCGTATGGATTTGTTGCTCTAGTCTTGTGTAACGGTTGTCAGAGTTTGGGGGCAGGGGTGAGCACTTCATCCACCCGAATGGTTTTGATCCATTCAGCGGCGATGGTATCGCGTTCCGTCATCGACATGCCGGCATAGGTGTGGAACATCTGAGGTCCACGGCGGCGGCGCCACGTGAGAAAGCTGAGGAAATGGTCCTTACAGACGGAGCGTGTGCCGGCAGGGGCATAGGACTTCGCTTGGCAGTTTGGCACGCAACAGTGCAGATCCTGCATTCTCATTCCTCCCAGAGGTTACATCCAGTATGCCGGTCGGCTTTATCGATTTGCAAGCCTGCTGCTCCAGCCGGTTACGTGATCTTTAGTATCTCCGTAGAGTAGAGGTAGGAGTGCCCGATGCATCAGTGGCTTCTGCTCGTCAGGTCATTCATCTTTGTCGCCCTGAGTGTGGGCTGTGCGGCATTTTCTGATGAAGGCGTTCGAACGAGCGGCTCGTTTGAAGAACAATCCTACCTGGATTCCGACCTCTTGCCTCAGGGTGTGGCTATCGGTGACGTCAGTCCCGAACGCGCCTTGCTCTGGCTCCGTACCGACGGACCAGCCTCAGTTCAGATTGAGTGGGCGCCGCTCTCGCTCTGGGAACGGGCCTCGAAGCTTGCGACGGTGGTGGCTCCAGTGCCAAGAATGATGTCTATCCCGACGACCCCGGAAACGGATTATACGTTGACCATTCCACTAGAAGGTCTGAGCCCTGCCACGCGCTATCGATATCATGTTCTGATCGACTCCACCGACCAGACCACCAAGCAGCGCTCTGCTGGTCTTGCGGCCAAGGGAGAATTCACCACCTTGCCGGACGAGAAGACATCCGCTGCCGTGACGTTCGCATGGAGCGGGGACCTCGGCGGTCAAGGACAATGTCGACAAGGAGTGAGAGGTTATCCCATCTTCGATGTGATCCAGCAGCACAATCCCGACTTTTTCTTATTTCTCGGCGATACGATCTACGGCGATCATCTGTGCCCTTCCCCACCGAACGAGCCGGGAGCCGATTTCAGTGCGACGACTCTGCAGACCTACCGGGAGCGTCATCGATATCAACGCGGTGCCGAGGCTCTACAACGATTCTTGAAGACAGTGCCGGTGTATGTGATCTGGGACGATCATGAAGTGCGTAACAATTTTTCAGGCCCGTTTGACGCGCAGATGCCGGTCGGGCGACAAGCCTTGCGAGAATACTGGCCCATTGCCTCTCCCGATGAGGATCCCCATCGAATGTATCGGAGCGTCCGATACGGTGCTGATCTTGAACTCTTTATCTTGGATACTAGGCAGTATCGGAGTCGGAACGAGGATCAGGATGGCCCCGACAAGACGATGTTGGGATCGAGTCAATTGCGATGGTTGCTTGATGGACTTCGCAGGTCGATGGCGACGTGGAAGGTCATTGTAACCTCGGTCCCGCTGTCGGTCATGAAAGGCGGTGTGGGAAACGATGGGTGGGGGGCCGACTCAAAGGGCATTGGTTTTGAGCGCGAACGGCAGGTGATTGTCGATGCCATTCTTGGCCAAAGGATTAGAAACGTGGTGTTTCTTGCAGGCGATGTGCATTGGGTGCAGGCGAATGCTTATGATCCTGATCAGGACGGCACCATTGATTTTCACGAGTTCATGGTAGGACCTCTGTCGGCCAGACCAGGAAGACTGACCCCGGCCAGTGAAGGGCTCCATCCAACTCGGTTAGTCAACGAGTCGGGATACCGAAACTTCGGGCTAGTCCGTGTAACAAAGACCTCATTCGACGTGACCGTGATGGATGACGCCGGCGACACGCGATTCTCTCACCATATTTCCGCCCATGAGCAATAGGTCTTGGCCCCAGTCCCCTTGCAATCTCGATAGATGGCCGGTTACCGTAGGTCTCCCATGCATCCTCACAATCTTTATTCCAACGAAAATGAGAGGAAATAGCTATGCCAGGATTGATGTCCGCTGATGACGTTTTTGCAAAAGCGGAGGTGGCGGCCGTTGCCGCGACCGGGCCGGATGAGAAGGCTTTGCAGATAGACTATAACGCGCTGAGAGAAAAATTCCGCAGTGCATTGGGCGATCGCAAGGTCGCGCTCTGCCATGTCAATAAATTCTTGCCGGAAGGGTATGAAGATCAGGGCCGATTCAATCTCGTGCTGCTGACGGCGGGCAGTGTTCTGTTCGATATCGTAATCGGCGACACCTATTTTCGGTACGATGTCGTGTCGGTCGGGCAGCTGGATAAGGTTCAGCTGATCGATGCGATGTGGGACAACAAAGAAAAGCGTCGGGAAGAGCCGTTCTTGAGCCTGCGGCTGATGCATGGCGAAGAAGCGCATCTCTTGCTCGCGCTGGACGATGAAGAGCGGGCCAGTCTACTGAAGTTTGCCTCGGCGGTGACGGCGGCGAGGAATCCAGAGCGGTGATTCCGCGCTCGAAGCGAGGGTGCGGGTGGTACTGTCAGGAATACTTGTGTAGTAGTGAGAGGTGGTGTCTGTTGCTCGTTCTTGAGTTACAAATCTTGTCGATACATCTTCTCTTCCAAGACTTATCGTCGTGAAACAGGTGTGGTGAACCAACAAGGGGTTTAAGGTTTGTCTTGATCTGCCAGGTTCCATTGCTTGCTGAATCCAGGTATTTCGATGGGGATGGCTGACCAGCCTACGCACCGTTTCATTTTGTGCTGTGTCGTAAACCATTGCGATTCTTCATTTTCTTCCCCGCTCTTCTACGGCTCGGTAACTTCTACGTATCAATTTAGATAATAGATGATATAGCAGGTCTCTTGTTCACCTCACGAAGCTTCTTTCTGTGAAGAGAGTGGGAACTTTCACGGTAGGGCAAAATGGTTATCCGCCCCCCCAAAGAGGGACCTATTCTGGAGTGCATAGCTATGATACATGGAAGCTGCCGCGGAGCCATTCGGGTACTGGATTGGTTGATATTGAGATTTGGGAGGGTACATCTCGCTGGATTTGGTGGCGGTTTAGAGGGATGAATCGCACATCCTGCCTAAAACGTCGTTGCGCGTACAGATTGTTAGGTGGAGGAGGAAAGACTTATGTCAGACGTCTCGCAAGCACCGGCTTCTCCAAGCGTATCAGATCTTGTCTCCGAACATGCATCGCTTGATCGAATCGTCCTCAGAACGAATCCCGACGTACAAGGTACGAACATGGATGGGGAGACGGTGTTATTGGATCTGAGTACCGGCCGGTACTACACGCTCAACCGGGTCGGTAGTGTCATTTGGGAACACTGTACAGGCGACAAGACCATCAGCGACATCCAGATGATTCTGTGTGACCGTTTTGATGTCGCTCCCGAGCGGGCCCTCGACGATCTCGTCACCCTGGTTAATCAGCTGAACCAGGAAGGGCTACTTCAACAAGAAAGGAGGTGAAGCAGCATGAAGAAAGAGTTATATGTGCAGCCAGCGGTCGTGAAGCACGAGTTGCTGCGCGACATCACTGCGAAGCGTTCTGGTCATCCCGGAAAGGGATACGGACGGAATGGCAACAATGGTTGGGGTAACGGCGGTGGGGATGGCGTGCCGGGAAAATCAAAATTCTCGGACATCGGCCGTTAACCGAATTGGCAGCACTGGCCCGTGAGCCCAGGCGTCAAGGGCTAACCCCTGACGCCTGGTGGAGCTCCGGCTTGTCACCAATTCTCGTGACCGTAGGGGGAGGGCTGGCTGGTTTGTGAGAATCGGCCAGCCTTCTTCATACTCATGTCGAGGAGCGCAGGATAACCAGTGACTTGAGGTGCGCCGTGACGATGCCTGTTGCAGATCAGCCGAAGACCGAATACTTCTTCTCCATGTACGGCACAGCAGTTCGGTATACCACATCGTCTTCCCTGCTGGCCGTACCAGTGGAGGAGTTGCTGCGGCATTTTCGGCGAAACTCGCTTGGTGAGTCTGTTCCGCTCACCCTGTGTTTCCAGGCTGTCCAGGATCGAGCGGAGATTCCCCCGATACTGTCCCCAGCGGCACGGCACTTGTGCTCCGGAACAGGTGTTCCGGCAGGGGGGCGACCGGAGGACGAATTACCCTATACCGTGAGTCAGGACCGTGGACGGCTGATTGTCGACTTTCATGATGCGGGCATGTTCGTGATTGATCGTGCGCAGGGCAGCGCGGAGGGGTACCTGATTAAGCCCCAGCGAATGCCCGCTAGCTTGATCGAATATTTATTCCATTTGGTCTTGATCGAACTTTTGCGAAGCCGAGGGCTCTATACGGTCCATGCTACGGCGTTGAAGAAGAATGGTCTTGGGATTCTCATACCGGGGAATAGCGGGCGCGGGAAGACGACGTCTTTTATCTCGCTGCTCCGGTCAGGCTATCAGTATCTATCAGATGATCATCCATTGTTCCGAGATGCCGGAGACTATGTCGAGCTGCTTCCCTTTCCGATCAAGATCAACGTCACGGAAGACACGATCGCCTTTTTCCCCGAACTCCGCGATGCGCCCGATCATCTCCTTCACCCGAGGTTCCCCAAACGGGCTTTTTATGCGGAAGAGGTCTACCCTACCTCGATCGGGGCCTGTTGCCGGCCGGCGCTGGTGCTGTTTCCGCAGGTCGTCGACGCCCCTCGGAGCCATTTGGAGCCCCTTCCCAAGAGCCGCGCAATGGAGCTTCTCCTTCCTCAGGCATTGTTGGTCTACGACGCCGAGGTCGCCAGGCGAGAATTTCAGGTCTTAGCCAAACTGGTTCAGCAGGTAGAGTGTTACCGCTTGCACTTTGGCCGCGATATCCTTGACCTACCGAAACTGATCACGCCGCTCCTGGAGCGCACAAAGTGATGACGGCACAGCTCGACGCGAAATTGTTTCCTCTCCGACTCGAATCGGAACTCATCGCCTGGTGCGCCCGCACAATCGTATCCGATGATCTCACAGCACGTATCCGGGAGAGAGTGGAAGAATCGCTTGACTGGGCGATGGTTGTTGAGCTGGCTGAGTATCATGGAGTGGTCCCGTTGTTGTATAGAAATCTGTCTGCAGTCTCGTCCGATCTCGTACCTGCCGAATTATTGACTCGGTTGCGCCAAAAAACCCAGGCCGGTGCCTTGCTCAACCGGGCGCTTGCCAAGGAACTCGTAGTCTTATGCGAAGCGTTTACCGCACGAGGAGTTCCGGTCATACCTATCAAGGGTGCAACCCTCGCTGTGCTGGCCTATGGAGATCTGGCTCTTCGCGATTTTACCGACCTCGATCTGCTTGTTCCTGAAAACTCTGTGAGGGAAGCGCAGGCTGTGTTATCGACGCTGGGTTATGAGCGAAGAAGCGTAGTAGCCGAGCAGAGTACCCCGCATCATGATGACGGCCCGTACCAGGTGTTTGTGAAGAGACGGACGCTCTGTCGCATCGATCTCCAGTGGGTGATGGCGCATCAACACTTTGCCTTTCGCCTAGATCACCCCGAGTTCTGGGCTCGGCGGATCGCGGTCGCGTTCGAGAACCAGACGGTTCCGGGATTGGCCCCGGAAGATCTGCTGATTGTGCTGTGTGTCCATGGGTCGAAACACGCGTGGGAACAGCTGAAATGGGTCTGTGACGTCGCGGAACTTGTCCGCTCACATCCAGATTTAGACTGGAATCAGATCTTTGTGCATGCCTCGAACTGGCGCTGCCGGCGTATGCTCAATCTGGGCTTGGCGGTCGCGCATCTCCTGCTGGATGCGCCCCTGCCGGCAGTTGTGCTTGAACGGCTCAAAGCCGACGTAGAGGTCATGGCACTTGCTCGCCGGATGCCGGCCAGCTTGCTGTCAGACGCTCTTGAGGGGATTACCGAGGAACAGGCGGGAGCGCTCTATTTTTCCGTGAAAGATTCGTGGTTGGAGCGTTGGCGGTTAGGCTTGCAGCTATGTCGTGCCCACAGTCCTGTGTCCACGACGCCGCCTTCGTGGTGTCACGGGCGTCTCCCTCTTTCATGTCTTGCTCGCATCATAGTCCCACTTCATCGGGAGGTGAAGCGTCTCCTGTCGCCTAGGATTCGCGGAGCGATTAATCGTTGGGTTGCATTCATTGGCTAGGCGTCTTACGGTTCGATAGTGGAACATTCGTAGGCTAATTCTGCCGGAAGGGCGATTCATAGAATGCTGCGGCGTGACGGCTGGTGTTGCATGGACCAAATCGGGTTGAGGCGCGCTTCATGGGACCGATAGGGTTCTCACTCGTGCGCAAGTACTGGACCATTCTCCGGGTTGGCGTTGTGGTGCTGCGGATTCGTATCGCGTTGCGATTCCAGACGTTACCGCGAGTGCTCGAGCAAGTCGGCCCGCTTTCAACGAAAGCTGAGCCAGACGATGCGGGGATGAAGACCCTGGCGTATTATCTTGATCGATGGCTCCGGCTGTTTCCGTACAATAAGAGAGGCAATTGCTTCCCCCGGGCATTGGCGCTCTATCGATTCGCTCGGCAACGAGGCTACCCAGTGCGGTTTCATTGTGGAGTCAGAAGAGAGGCAGCCGGTCTTGATGGGCATGCTTGGTTGACGCTTGATGAGCAGGCTTTTCAGGAACCGGGGACGCACTGGTACGCCTATACCGTGACCTTTTCGTATCCGCCTGAGCCCGCTCCGCCCGTTAAGCACGGGTCATCGCTCCGATCTCACAATCTCAGAACGATGGAGTATTGATAAGAATGGGTATGGTGGTTCAGCGATTGTTCAACGGTATGAGCACCCGGCTACGGCCGTTCCTGCTCACTCTTCGACGGGCTCTTTCATTCGTGTGGCAGAGCAGTCCCAGTCTGGCTGTCGCCAGCATCGCGGTGCGCGTTATTCAGGGGTTCCTTCCCCTGGTCGTGCTTTATCTTACGAAGCTGTTGATCGATGCTGTGACCGAAGCATTGAAGACTCCCTCTGACGACTCCTCGCCGGCCCAAATACTGACGATCCTTGCAGGTATTGCGAGTGTTGCAGCGATCAGTGCCATACTGAGCGTGGTGGCCGGCTTGATTTCAAAAATACAGGCCCAAGTCGTCACGGATCACATGTACGCAGTCCTTCAGGCCAAGTCGGTGGAGGTCGATCTCGAATACTATGAGAATGCGCAATATCAAGACACGTTGCATCATGCCCAGGAAGAAGCTCCATACCGACCGACGGCGATTCTCAATGATGTGCTTCAATTAGGGCAGAACACCATTTCGTTGCTTTCGATGGGGGCGATCTTGTGGTGGCTGCATTGGGGAATTATCCCAGTTCTGGTCGTGACCGCGATTCCCTATTTCTTTGTCCGTCTTCAGCGGTCCAACATGTTTTATGCTTGGGAGCGAGGGCGAATCCCGCTTGAGCGGAAAGCCTGGTACGTCAACGCGTTGTTGACGCAAGCGACCGCGGCCAAAGAAGTTCGGTTGTTTGATCTTGGTCCTAGGCTGCAAGGATGGTTCCAGGACGTCCGATCGGTGTTGCGCCAGGAACGAATCAGCTTGGAGCGTCGTTGGGCGCTCAAGACCCTTGCTGCACAAATCATCGGCGTAGCCGGTGTATTTGGAATTTGCGGTTTTGTGGCAGTCCGAACATTCCATGGGTTGTTCACTGTAGGCGACCTGGTCATTTGTTTCCAGGCGGTGCAGCGGGCTTCCGGATTTCTGGAGGGTTTTGGACAGAGTGTTTCGAACCTCTACGAAAGCAATCTGTTCTTGACGACATTGGATGAGTTCTTAGGCATCAAGTCCCGTCTATCGACATCAGCACATCCGAAGTCGTTTCCTCGTCCGATCACACAAGGGGTGATGTTCGATCATGTGTCGTTCCAGTACCCACATGAAGAGCGCGTCGCGATCCGAGATTTCACTTTTTCGATCAAACCCGGGGAGCATGTCGCCTTCGTCGGGGCGAATGGCGCGGGGAAAACGACATTGGTGAAGCTGTTGTGCCGCCTGTACGACCCCTCGGAGGGGCGCATCATGATCGATGGAACGGATCTTCGGGATTATCCTATCACCGATGTCCGGGCCGCGGTCAGCGGCATCTATCAAGACTTTGTGAAGTTTCAGCTCTCTGCAAAAGAGAACATTGCGTTGGGGGAGAGATGTCCCAACGTTGATGATGCGGCAGTCGCGCGGGCGGCCAAGCAGGTGGGAGTCCATGAGGTCATTGAGCGGTTGCCGCAGGGATACGAAACATTGCTCGGTAAGCTGTTTGATGGCGGGCATGAGCTGAGTATCGGTGAATGGCAAAAGGTGGCGCTCGCAAGGGCCTTGCTGCGGGACTCCCCAATTCTCATTCTCGACGAGCCGACTAGCGCGATGGATGCCAAGGCAGAGGCAGAGCTCTTTGAGAGATTTCACGAACTTGCGCGGGGGCGGACGGCGATTCTGATCAGCCACCGGCTTTCAACCATTAAGATGGCGGATCGAATCTTTGTCGTGGATCAGGGGCAAATCGTAGAACAGGGCACTCACGATAGTTTGATGCGACAACAGGGGTTGTATGCCAGCCTGTTTCTCACCCAAGCCCAACACTATCAGTAGCCTTGGTACGTACTGCAGATCTCTGAGCCTTAGCCACACCGTCTATTGTGTATCGCCGGTCTTCTTTTTGCTGTTGAATCCGTTCGTAGTTAGGAACCTCTTAATTTAGAACAACACCACTCATGGTTCGCCAAGTGCAGATTTTGAGACCGGTATGGAGAGACAGATGGAGTTGCGGTCGCGGCTAGCCTATGTCTTCGCCCAAACTTTTCCGAAACTTCTCGCGGAGATCGGCGAATGACTTTGTCAGAGAGCTACTGGAGGAAGTTCTAGCGGTATATTGCAAGGACTTTTCAGTGGCACAAAACCGGCCCACGTCGATCCAGGCTTCGCAGCCAATCGAGGTTGGCTCTGAGTTGAGTGAAAGGGAAACTTTGTGTTTTGTGGAGTTATAGAAAGAGAAGCTCATCCTTTACTGTCCTCAGTCGCTGATAGATACCTTATAGCGACGATTCCTTCTCGCCTATTCCCCGATAGTAGGACCACAGTGTTTTTCGGCAACACTCGGAAGCCAACCATTGTACCTGTACCGACGAATCTGAGCCGTCCCTCGAATTCTGCAATAACTCTTTTTCATTACACCGGCAAATGAGATGCCACACAAAGGATGGGTCAGAACTGCCGAGGGCTCTGGGTTGATCGTATTGATTGTGAAGGAAAACACTCCTATCCGCAGAAAAGCCCAAAGTCTGACCTCTGTATCCGGAAGGGTGCAGCGATGTATCTCAATGTCCGCTGGGGATTCTAGGGGAGTGATTAGAGGGCGCGCGGAGGGAGGTGGTTGCTAAAACTCTCCCATATTCACTTGCCTGACTCGCTCGGCTGGGATGTTGAGTGCGGTTAAGAGGTAGTCCTTGAACTGGTCGCTGTACGGCTGGGTGGCGATGGCACGTTGCATACAGAGGAGCCATGCGTCGCGTTCTTCGTACCCTATGGGGAATCGCTTATGAGCACCAGGAATGCTGATTGGATCGTAGTGCTGTTGAAAGAGTCTCGGACCCCCCAGCCAACCACTAAGAAAATAGATTAGTTTCCTTCGCGATTCGGTGAGATCAGGGGGGTGCATACCTCTGATGATCTTGGCTTCAGGCAACGTATCCATGTTGAGGTAGAACTCATCCACCAGCCTGGTGATGCCCTCAAGCCCGCCGGCCGCCTGGTATGGAGTGGCCTGACAGCGATTTTCTTGTTCTCCAATGGACATGGGTTTCGGGAGGGGGTGTCAGGGCTTGGTGTAAAAGGGTAGGGTCTGAATGGTTGCCGGATATCTGCTGTTCTCGAATGACACCGTTAGTTCTGTACCAGGTTTACTGAAGTCGCGCAGAGGAAATCCGAACGCAATCACCTTATTAAGCTGAGGGGAACGGGCGGCGCTGCTGATCCAGCCGACTTCGCGATCGCCGCTGAAAAGCTTGGCGCCGTGCGGGGGAACCACCAAGTCCTTGAGAACCAGCCCGGCCAGCTTACGGCGTACGCTGCCGTAGGTATCCATTCGTGCAACGACTTCTTGTCCTGGGTAACACCCTTTATTCAGGCTGAACGCTTTGCCCTCAAGGTTCGCTTCGGGTGGAACAATCTCCTCGTTTAAATCAGGCCCGGCCTTCGGGATGCCGGCCTCAATCCGTAAGGCCTCTCGTGCGTGGCTGCCGATTGCCTTGATCCCAAACTTGGCGCCGGCTTGCAAGGCGTTCTTCCATGCGGTGGCAATGCTGTCGGCAGGAACCAATATCTCGATATCAACCTCTCCCGTTTCTTCGGTGCGCAACACCAAGGCATGATGCCCGCCGATCTGCGCGGTGACAAAATCGACCGGCTTCAAGCCAGTGATATCCACTCCGAACGCGGATTGCACGACATGAGCGGCCTTTGGCCCACTGATCAAGAGCAGCCCCCAACTCTCAGCGCAGTTTTCCATCTTCGCTTTGGTCCCGTAGAGCAAGAACTTACGGAGAGCCTGAAACGTCGTCTCCCCAATTTCGCCGACATCTTCCAGCATGATCGATTCGGTTTGCATGTAGAGACGGAAGTAGGTGAGCATCTTGCCTTTGTGAGTCAAGAAACTGGAATAGCGGCCTTGTCCTGGTTGGAGGGGGAGGATATCGTTGCTGATGACACTTTGCAGCCATTTCACACGATCATCGCCAGTGACTCTCAGCTTACCGCGATGAGAGAG
Source organism: Nitrospira sp. (assembly GCA_019636815.1). Taxonomy (GTDB): domain Bacteria; phylum Nitrospirota; class Nitrospiria; order Nitrospirales; family Nitrospiraceae; genus Nitrospira_D. The sequence goes on along the minus strand of JAHBWT010000082.1, from coordinate 3,573 downwards.
ATCGGCAATTCCTACGGCCTGGCGGACGGCATGATGTTCAGTCGCGACATTGCCATAGTGGGCCGGTATTTCCCAGCCGGTGATCTCCTCAAACGTCGCTCCGAGTTGGGCATGTTGTCCATGGAGACAGGATCGCTTCAGCGATTTCTCGTTTGACGTCGCGATCGGCGGTGATTGTTGGGGTGTAACGGCGATGACTTCTTCCACGAGATCTCTTGTCCGAGCAGAAAATTCATTGCGGGAGACGATCTTGGTGACGCCAAGCGCTTTCGCGCGGTTCCAGGTTTCGACTTCTTCATGATTGGCGAAGGCCAGGGTCGGAATGTTCTTCAACCGTGGATCGGCCTTCAACTGCTCCAACGCCTGAAACGCATCAAGGGTCAGGTCATTCATGTTGAAGACAATCGCGCTGAGGCTCGTTGAACCGGCTTTATCGACAATATCTTGTTGAGTACGTGCTCTTTCAAGCTGGTAATCCGGTTGACGTAATGCGTCCCGGACCTTGGTATAGAAGAATAAGTCTGTGATGGCCACGAGGATGGTCTTATGCATGAGAGTATGACCTTAGTTTAGTGAGCTCACTAGCCGCCCCAGGGCCTTTCTGGCGACCGCATAATTCGGGTCCAGAGCGAGCGCCTTCTTGTACGACTCGATGGCTTCGGCCCAGCTTCCCTTGCGCTCATACACCCGGCCGAGATTCAGGTGCGGATAGGCCGGGCTTTCATACCGTTTGGCTTGCATCGCTTTTTGAAACCACGTAATGGCTTCCTCGAGTTCACCTTTTTCTATCAGATAAGCGCCGATATCGTTGTAGGGGTTGCCAAAATCCGGGTCTTGCGCGATAGCCTTGTGACATTCTTCAATGGCGTCATCAAGCCGCCCCATGAAGCTGTAGGTCCAGCCCAAGAACGTGTAGGCCTCGGCAGTCGGATGGGCTGCGATTGATTGCTTGTAGAGACTGACTGCCTCTTCAAGTTCCCCTTTCATCTGTCGCTCAAAGGCCTGTTGGAACAGATTCCATGCCTGTCGCTTGTTTTCTTCGCGTCCTTCACCTTGAAGGAGGAAATCCTGAACGTCCATAATGGTCACATGTCTCTGATCATTCGTCATGCCTGTCGTGAAACGTCTTGTGTCTTCCGGTGCTAGACGAAAGTCGGTTGCCGTTACTCCTGTTTCAGTTTCCTCTTAATCAACTCGGCTCCGTACCGTCCGGAGAGCAACATGGATCCGAAGGCAGGGCCCATTCTTGGCGTGCCATAAACGGCGGCGACCGCCAATCCGATCACGAAACAATGTGGATACACCTCTCCTGTCCGGTCCATGATCTCTTCCTCGGATCGTGCCACCCACATGGCGCCGTTTCCAGGTACCTTATTATACAGATTCCGTTTATGGAGAAGCTCGACCACGATGGCATCATGGCCGGTGGCATCCACCACGATTTTGCTCTCAAGGGCGATTGGATCTACGTGAATCAGATCGTGGCTGGCCATCTCGGCCGTGGTGTTGTTGACGACAACTCCCTCCAGTAAACCGTCGTTGCGGAGGATCAAGTCCATCACTCGCGTCAGATTCATGACCTTGGCGCCAGCGTTGTAGGCGGCTGCAACCAGGGCCCCTGTGGCGTGCGGGGGATCGACCATATACATCCCTTCGCACTCGTTGATTTTTTTGCAGGGAACGCCGATCTCATCGAGAATCTTATTCGCCGGTTCGCAGATCGTGGCTTTGTTCATGAGGTATCCACCGGACCAGAACCCACCGCCGAGGGCCAAGCTCTGCTCGATGAGCAGGGTACGAAATCCCATGGTTGCCAGATCATGCGCGCAAATGAGCCCTGACGGCCCTGCGCCGACGATGATGACATCGCTCTCGATCAGCTGATCGAACTCTTTGTAGTATTCCCGGGCGATCTGCCTGGTGATATCCCGTTCTCTTAATGGAGCAGGCTTTGGCGTGTTCATGATCGTAGCCTTCCGTAACTCTTAATTCTCGACTGAATCAGCGATAAATTTCAGAACCGGTTTTTTTGAACTCTTCGGCTTTCTCTTTCATGCCGATTTGGATGGCCTGCTGCTCATCGACCTTCAGCTGCGCGGCGTAATCTCGGACGTCTTGCGTGATTTTCATGGAACAAAAGTGTGGTCCGCACATCGAGCAGAAATGCGAGACCTTGGCGGCGTTGTCCGGGAGCGTTTCGTCGTGGAACTGCTGCGCGGTTTCCGGATCGAGCGACAGATTGAACTGGTCTTCCCAGCGGAACTCGAATCGGGCCTTCGACAGCGCGTTATCCCGCTCCTGTGCGCCGGGATGACCTTTGGCCAGGTCGGCTGCATGGGCCGCAATTTTATAGGTGATGACGCCGGTCTTAACGTCCTCGCGAGTCGGCAATCCCAAATGCTCCTTGGGAGTGACGTAACACAGCATGGCACAGCCGTACCAGCCGATCATCGCGGCGCCGATCCCTGATGTGATGTGGTCGTAACCGGGAGCGATGTCGGTCGTCAGCGGGCCAAGGGTATAGAACGGAGCTTCGTGACAGGCCTTGAGTTGTTTCTCCATGTTGGCTTGAATCATATGCATGGGAACGTGGCCCGGACCTTCGATCATGACCTGCACATCGTGCTTCCACGCCGTCCGGGTCAGTTCGCCCAATGTTTCAAGCTCGGCAAACTGAGCATCGTCGTTCGCATCGGCGATGGATCCTGGTCGGAGCCCGTCGCCGAGACTAAATGCGACGTCATAGGCCTTCATGATCTCGCAAATCTCCTCAAAGTGCGCGTAGGCGAAGTTTTCCTGATGGTGGGCCAGGCACCATTTGGCATGGATGGACCCGCCACGCGACACAATCCCGGTCATTCGTGTGGCGGTCATCGGTACATAGGCCAGGCGTACCCCCGCGTGAATCGTGAAGTAGTCCACGCCCTGTTCTGCCTGTTCGATCAGCGTATCTCGAAAAATTTCCCAGGTGAGGTCTTCCGCCTTGCCGTTCACTTTCTCCAACGCTTGGTAGATCGGGACTGTTCCGATCGGCACCGGTGAGTTGCGGATGATCCACTCTCGTGTTTCATGGATATTTTTGCCGGTTGAGAGGTCCATGACGGTATCGGCCCCCCAGCGTGTCGACCAGATCATCTTCTCGACTTCTTCCTCGATCGATGAGGCCACAGCGGAGTTACCGATGTTGGAGTTGATCTTCACCAGGAAGTTGCGGCCAATGATCATTGGCTCGCTTTCGGGATGGTTGATGTTCGAGGGGATGATAGCACGGCCGCAAGCCACCTCGTCCCGCACGAATTCCGGTGTGATGACAGAGGGGATGCTGGCACCCCAGGCGAATCCGGGGTGTTGCTTCACGCCACCGCTATGACCATTTCGTTCACCCAGGTCGGTGGCCAGTTCGCGTGATTGGTTCTCACGGATGGCGATAAATTCCATCTCCGGTGTGATGATGCCTTTTCGAGCATAATGCAGTTGAGTCACGTTTCTGCCGGATTTCGCCCGCAGGGGCTTGCGAATGTGCTGGAACCGAAGATCGGCCAGTTTAGGGTCTGTTGCGCGCATTCGACCGTA
>JAHBWT010000081.1 GCA_019636815.1 Nitrospira sp. | reverse complement strand
GAGGAACGGCTCGGGGTTGATCGTGGAGCCCGTCACGCGTTCGGCGAGATGGGCCGGTGTGAACATGCGACCCCAACGGTGGATCTTCTGTTGGAGCCACCGACGCAGGCCTATCAGTTGACCCGCGGCGATTTCGTCCTCCAAATGCGGAATCTCCCGCTTGGCTTGTTCGAAAAATTGGACTGAGTACAGATTGCCGAGCGTATACGTGGGGAAATACCCGAAAGCGCCGAACGACCAGTGGACATCCTGCAACACGCCCTCCGCGTCCGTCGGGGGGGCGATGCCCAGATACTCCTCCATCTTCCGATTCCAGATCGCGGGGAGGTCTTCGGGCTGCGTCTTGCCTTCGATCAGGCCCTGTTCGATTTCGAACCGCAGCATGATATGGAGATTGTAGGTCAATTCGTCCGCTTCCACGCGGATCAACGAGGGTTGGACGCGATTGATCGCGGCATAGAACTGCTCCATCGTGATGCCATGGAGCTGGTCGTGAAAGGTTTGCCGCAAGACCGGATAGAAGAAACGCCAAAACGGGCGCGATCGACCGACGCAATTTTCCCAGAGGCGTGACTGGCTTTCATGGATACCGAGTGACACGGAATCACCCAACGGCGTGCCGAAATACTGTTGATCGAGTCCCTGATCATAGAGCCCATGTCCGCCCTCATGGATGCAACTGAAGAGGCAGGACTGTAGCTCCTGTTCATGAACGCGCGTCGTCACGCGCACATCGGTCGGGTGAAAAGAAGTGGTGAACGGATGAGCCGAGAGATCCAGCCGGCCGCGGTCGAAGTCATACCCCATGGCCGTCAACACGAGGTGGCCGAATTCCAGCTGCCGGGCCTGGTCATATGAGTGGTGCAGGAGACTGTCGTCGATTTGAACCCGACTCCGTGAGATGCGTTGGAGCAACGCGACCAAGCGGGTCTTGAGCACGGCAAACACCGGCTGGAGCCCGGCGATCGTCGCGCCCGGCTCATAGACATCCAAGAGCGCGTTGTAGGGCGAATCGTGATAACCGAGATGCTGCGCCTCTTCACGTTTGAGCTCGAGCACCGTCCGGAGGTTCGGCAGGAACATCACGAACTTATTTTTCGTTTTCGCCTCGACCCATACTTGTTGGGCGAGCGAACATTCACGGCTCAACTTCACCACGAAATCCGACGGCAGTTTTTTCGCCCGACTGAAATCCCGCCATACCTCGCGCAAGAGGGAACGCGACGGCTCATCCCAGGCCGCTGCCCCTTGTTCGGCTGCCTGGCCGGTTGTCGGATCGATCCATTGTGATAAGAGCGCCTGCATGTCCGGCGAAACCAGCTTCTGATGGGCGATGCCTTGAAGCACCGAAATCTGTTCGGCCCTTGCTTCTCCCCCGCCGGCAGGCATGTAGGTTTCCTGGTCCCACGAGAGGATTGAGGCAGCGCTATTGATACGCTGGATTTCCAGTAGTCGGATGGTGAGCGGTTCCAACGTGGCGAGAGTTTTCAAATCGGCCTCCTCTTCACTGTGCTAAGATTCGCGCTCCAGTGTGGTCGGTTCGCAGTGTACGCAAGGGGCGACCCGTTTTCAAATAGCCGAGAAGGGTTCGAATGAAGCAGTTAATCCCATCCGAGATCGAGGCCTATGCCGAGGCGCATTCCATGCGGGAGTCTGCCATCTGCCGGGCTTTGCGAGACGAAACCCAGCGGACCATGGAGTATCCCCAGATGTTGGTCGGTCCGTTGGAAGGGGCGTTTCTGAAAATGATGACACAACTGGTCGACGCGAAGCGCGTGCTGGAAATCGGCATGTTTACCGGCTACAGCGCTCTCTGCTTTGCGGAGGCCCTACCGCCAGATGGAACCGTGATCACCTGTGAGATCAATGAGACGTCGGCCTCGGTCGCCCGACGCTATATTGCACAGGCGCCGTTTGGGAGCAAGATCAGTATTCGTATGGGCCCGGCGCTGGACACCATGCGAGCACTCGCCGGTCCGTTCGATCTCATCTTCATCGATGCCGACAAGCCCAATTACCTGAATTACTATCGGCGTGCACTCGACCTACTTGCGCCGAACGGCGTCATCTTGATCGACAATGTGCTGTGGAGCGGTGAAGTGTTGAAACAGCCGCCGCCGGACGAGTCCACGTCCGCCATTCAGGAACTGAACCGTACTGTCTCACTAGACCCGCGCGTGACCACCGTGCTGGTTACGATCCGAGATGGAGTTTTGGTGGTGAGGAGATCTCAGAACTAGGTTTCCCTGCCTGCTGAACGCGTTGCTTCTTCATTTCAGGACAGATAGATTACGGTTTGTAAAAGCCGGAAGGGCTCTATATTTCGACTGATCATCAATGGAATGGTGGAGGTACAAGTGAGCCGTAGGTCTGGATGAGAACTTGGAAGTCATCGTGGCTCTCGTGCGGAGCGAGTCACCGCCCCGCACGAGGAGGGAAGCGTTACTTCGACGAGGCTTGCGCGACATCCAGGACTTGGACGTCGAAGTGGAGCGTCTTGCCGGCCAGCGGGTGGTTGAAATCGAGCACGACGGTATCGGCCTTCACCTGGGAAACACGCGGAAAGACCTTTTGTCCCTCGGCGGTTTTCCCCTCCAGCTGTGTCCCAACCTTCTGGGCCTCCGCCGGTACCAGTTTTTTGTCGATCTCCTGAAATGCGTTCGGATCGACGGCGCCGTAGCCCTCCGTCGGCGCTACCGTGAACTTCTTTTTCTCTCCAGCTGTCATGCCCTCGATTGCCTTCTCGACTCCCGGAATGAGTTGATGGCTGCCTTGGGTCAGCTTCAACGGTTCCCCACCGACATTTGAATCGACGAGCGACTGATCGTCGAGCTTGAGGGTGTACTCCAGCGTCACTTCTTTTCCGTTTGAAACGGTCATTGTTGAGGCTCCTTTCTTTTGGTCTCCTGCTGATGCACAGGCAGCTGAGAGAAAAAGAATTGCGCAGCAACCACAAAGTGTCTGAAGCACGATATGCGGATGTCTCATGAGCGACCTCCTTTGAGACGTGGTTTGTGTATAGACTGGAAAGGGTCGCGGGATGGATGTGCCGGGGCGGGCGATCGGTTCCAGGCTAGGTTGTTTGGATATTTTTCACGCTACCACATGCATTCGCATGGTGCCACTCGGGAAGTTACCAGCCCTTCAGCTTTGATACAGAGCGAGGATCAGCGATTGCTGTCGGAGTACCGCGCCTGGAATGGCGCTCTGCTACCTCGACCATGCGGGGAGAAAGATCAACTCCGAATGCCGCGACTTCCTTCCGGCGCAGGTAGATTGACAGAGCCGCAATAATCCGCGTTAGACATCGACCAGAACGTTAAATCCGCCGTAAACCATACGCTTAGAATCGAACGGCATGTTCTTCGGATCGCCCATGTCGGCGAGGCGCGGATCTTTCATGACCTTGGCATTGACACGATCGCGATGTGCGCGTGATTTGAATACGATATAGGCGAACACGACGGTCTCGCCCGGCTTGGCCTTCATCTGACGCGGGAAAGGAACTCCCATCTTGATTGCGAGGTCGTCGCCGATGCACTCCTTGTAATCGAGCGCGCCGTGCTCGCGCCAGATTTTTCCCGCCTTCTGCGCGAGGCGGCGGTAGGCTGCAATGTTTTTCTTCGGGACGGGCAGAACGTATCCATCGACATAACGGGCCATGTGCACCTCCCTATGGTGTGGTGACCATTTTCGCCGTCCGCGCGACCGGGCCGCGTACGGACGAGGTGGTCAGAAACCTGACGAGCAACTTGTTTTGGATACCGTCGAGATCACCCACGCCGTCGAGCGGCATGGAGATTCGAACGCGCAATTTCGACATGTCTTGTTTCTTGGAATGCCTCTCGAACGAAGCGCACCTCCCCCGGTCGACGGTCCCTGCAACGGCCGGGCATACCTCAGTATTGGACCGCCCACTGGGGATTCCAGACTACTTCCCACAGATGCCCATCCAGATCTTGAAAGTAGCCCGCGTACCCGCCCCAAAAGGTGTCGTGCGCCGGCTTGACGGTGATCGCACCTGCCCGTCGGGCTTGCTCCATGACCGCGTCGACTTCATCTTTGGAAGAGACGTTATGGCCAATGGAGAAGTGGGTCGCATTGGGGCGACCTGAAGCCATCCCGGTATCGTGTGCAAGACTCTGCCTCGGCCAAAGCGCAAGCTTCAGTCCGGCCTGAAGGTCGAAGAACGCGACGGCGCCATACTCGAACTCTGTGCCGACAATGCCTTCAGTCGTGAGGCCAAGACCGTCACGGTAGAACCGGACTGCTCGTGGAAGATCGTCAACCCCGAGCGTGATGAGCGTGATGCGAGGCTTCATGGACTGTCTCTCCGTCACCCTTTCCCATGTTCAGGCAATCGCTGCCATCGGCTTCTCAAGAAAAGCAAGGATGACGACCGAATGCGGCACGATGCTCCTGAGACCTCCCATCAGGGACGCCGCATGGGGCATCGTCCGTAGTTTGGCTTCACGGTCTGCTGGAGCGAGTGCTATGGTTTTCGAGTATATGTGATCTCCAGCACCTTCATCTCTTCGCCGTCCCCGTGCGCGCCGTACATCTCGAAGATCTGGGTATTACGGTCTCCGATCTTCCAGACTGCGCGATGCGTCATCTGTCCTCCGCCCGGTTCAGGATGACTCCCTTTCAACGTGATGGTCCTGCCGTCGGCGCTCGCCGTGCCTTCCATCAGGAAGATCCCCGTGCCCATCGTATCCATCCAGGCCGTCACGTATTTTTTGGTCATGTTGTCGTAGGCGTCGATACCGATTCCGGAGAAAGGTTGCCCCATCATCTGGCCATGGTACTCCTGGTAGAGAAACCGTCCGTCCAGCAACATCTTCAGATCTGCGGTGCCGGTCGATTCCGTCGGGGTTTGCCCGGTTCCATCCACTCCTTCGCTGTGGTCGTCCAGTGACCGGCCAGGCCGGCAAACAACTTGTGCGGTTCACCGGGCGTGGCGGCCTGCTTCCACAGTTCCATCATCTCGTGCTGATCCATCGGCTTTTCATGCTTTTTTTGGTCTTTTGCAAAGCCCGGCGAGACGGTAAGTGTGATGCATAATGCGGTGACTGCCAGAGATATAAAACGCATGGTGGCCTCCTTGTAAGTTATCAACCCTTGACGTCTAGTTCGCCTGGTGACTGTCACACGATAGTCGTTCGGCGGTTACGAAATCGACATTCCGGGTCGTTTACGATGGACGTTCAGTTTTTCTCTTCTCATTGTCTTCTGCGATTGGTGTTCGCATAGCCGCTCATGCTTGCCCCTTCTGCACCTGCGCCTCGTCCATCCAGAACACTTCCCAGATATGGCCGTCCGGATCTTCAAAGCTTCGAGTGAACATAAAGCCGTAGTCTTTGGGAGAGTAGGCTTCATTCCCTCCGGCCTTGATTGCCTTGTCCGCGAGCTCGTTCACCTTCGCCTTACTCTCAACGGCAACGGCGGTGAGCACCTCCGTCGTTTTGTGCGCATCCGCAATCTGCTTCTTCGAAAACTCCTTCACTTTGTCGTGAGTCAGCAGCATGGCATACATGTCATTGCCCATGACCATGCAGGCTGCGGTTTTGTCCGTAAACTGCGGATTGAACGAGAAGCCGACCGCCTTGAAGAATGCCATCGATTTGTCCAGATCCTTGACGGGAAGATTGACGAAGATTTTGCTGATCATTGCCGTCTCCTTCTCTTTCTTGAGATAAATGGAATACCACGTCCGTTCCTATCCATTCCTCAGGCCCCGCGCTAAAGCGCCAATGTATCTTCTTGTTGGAATCGAGCGCGACGACTTCCATGTTCATGCGTCCGATTTCTTTCCCATCTACAGAGAGGAACCGGACCCCGATCGTCCCCCCGACTGTCGAGAATCCGGATGCTTCCCTTGTCCACCAGCCGGCAATGCCCTCGACCGTCGATAACGCGGCGTACACCTTCGAAATCGGCGCCTTGATTCCAATTCTATGAATAATGTCCACCATGTGCTCTCTCCGCATCAACCTCTATTTGGCTACCGTGCGTTCGCTTTTGCTTGTTCGAACACGCGCTGTTCCTGCTCTTTCAACTCAGGCGTGAACTCGGCGCCGAAATCTTCTGCTTCGAAGACCTGGCGAATCTCGATTTCACTGTCTTCATTGTGGGGATTTGGGCAGCGCGTGACCCATTCGATCGCTTCTTCCTTCGATCTGCACTGCCAGAGCCAGTATCCGGCAATGAGTTCCTTGGTTTCAGCAAAGGGTCCGTCGATCACCGTACGCTTTGTACCCGAGAACCTCACACGCGCCCCTTTTGAACTGGGATGCAGTCCATCGCCGGCGAGGAGCACACCGGCGTTCACAAGGGCTTCGTTAAACTTTCCCATCTCAGTCAAGAGTTGTGTGCTCGGCATCACACCGGCTTCCGACTCCTTGGTGGCTTTCACGATCACCATGAACCGCATGACGAACCTCCTTTGGGTTACCGCATTGTCGCCGTTTATCCTGCATACGCTCGTTCAGGGGGTTAGTTTTTGCATGATGAACTCCTTATTTCTGTTACCGGTGTCTACCTAGTAGTCGAACAGATGGGCCATCAATCGACAGCGATTCACAATTTTTCGATTCGCTACAAAGTTTTGTCTTCTAGTCACTTTCCTACTTAGGGGGGTCACGAAAGTCCGAACCCACGGGCCATGGCTGCGGCAAAAAACGGAATCGCGAGTAGTACGATCCCTTCGGCACGCAACCACCATTGCATACGTTTGATTTGCTCATCCGCCGGTATAAATCTTGCTTCCCGTGCAACCTGTTTGGTCCATCGGATCAATTGCACAGTGGGTGGTATGGACAGAATGGCCACGGTCGTGAAGAGTCCGATCTTGATCCAGAAGAGAGGATTCGACAGATAGAATGACGAACCTTTTGCGCCAAAAAAGACGCGGGCAAAGCCTGTGCCGAGCAACAGCACAGCACCGGCGCCGTAAGCACGGTCCAACCCGGCGGTCAGATGCAGACTCGACGCGGTTAGTCCCGGCCTGACAAGAGCGTTCTGCGCGGCGAGGATGGCAACGAGAAAAAACACCAACAGAAAATGGAAGGCGGAAAGGAGTAAATCGGTCATGATCTAATTCCCTGGGTGCCAAAACCTCTGAAGTTTAGAACACCCCTGTTCTCGTGCACAGAGAAGGCTCTACCCTGTGTTCGTTCAGGATATCGATGTCCGTCAGAACCTTGATACAGTGTATAGGCACTCTCATCTCCGCGAATGGAGATAACGCGTACGCACGCATCGCGTGGTTTCCACTGGGCCCCACCTCACAAATTTTCGTCGTTCACGCGGCCATCACCCCGCCGTCCACCGACAGGACGCTTCCAGTCGTCCAGCGAGACTCATCGGACACGAAATAGACTGTAGCTTCGGCAACCTCCTCCGGCTGCCCGAGCCGGCCCGTGGGATGTACTCCTTCAAACCAGGCTTTGGTCTGTGGATCTTTCAACATCTCTGCGACGGGTGGAGTCATAACTCCAGCTGGGCAGATGCAGTTGCATCGGATGTTCTGCTTCGCGTAGTGCACCGCCACCGTCTTGGTGAGCATGATGACTCCTGCCTTGGCCGCTTGATAGGCATGGGCCTCAAAGCCGGGGATGGCCTTGAGTCCGACGACTGTGGAGATATTCAGGATCGAGCCGCTTCCCTGCTGCAGCATCCGAGGAATGACCGTGCGAATGAATCGAAATGTCCCTTTCATGAACACATCAAAGGTCTCATCCCAAATCCGATCGGAGGTCTCGTGGAGTCGTGCCGCATGGAACAAGTTGCCCGCATTATTGACCAGGATGTCGAGCCGCCCGAAGGCTTGGACAGTCGTTGCCACCGCGTTTTGCACATCTTGTTCGTCGGTCACGCTGCCAGGTAACGCCAGGGCCTGTCCGCCTTTCCGTTCAATGTCTTCGACCACGCGCTCCAACTCGTCCTTGCGGCGACCGGTGATCGCGACCTTCGCGCCTTCCCGAGCCAACACCTTCGCAATCGCTTCGCCGATACCGGTTCCTCCACCGGTCACAATCGCTGTCTTCTGTTCGAGTCTCATGGTGGTGTCCTCCTCTAAACGGTCCGGTTAATCGTAGGGGCAACAACGCCTGCCACCGCGATGGTTGATCTTCCCATCATTCCGCGAATGAGGTTTGCTCCCGTATGGAATACCTTCCGTTCGAATACGTCCGAAGATCGCGTCAAATTTCCCCTCGCGGACCTTGAACGCGTAGTGGTGGATGTCGAACTGTTCGACGTCGTCATCGAAATCCAGCGTAAGCCTCAAGTTGCCCTGCCAGTTCAACCTTCGAGTCCCTCAACCCTTGCTCACTTCTGCGACTGTAGCCGTCGGCATCTGCTGGGCTGGGTCCGACGGTGACCAGCCGCCGCCTAAGGCTTTGTACAGTTGCACAACCGAAACGAGATGGAGACGATGAGTGCTCATCAGCGACAGTTCGGCCTCGAACAGATTGCGCTGGGCGATCAGGACATCCAGATAGTTGGCGAGTCCGCTCTTGTAGCGGAGCGTCGCTTGGCGAAAGGCGGACTGGAGCGACTCAACCTGTTCGGCCTGTGCATTCCGTTGCTCCTGGGCCGTTCGCACCGCGATCAGCGCGTTATCGACCTCTCGAAACGCGACAAGGACCGACTGTTCATACTGGGCCAGCGCTTGCCTCGCCTGCGCTTCGACGGCATGCTGTTGGAACCCGAGGGCTTGGGCGTTAAGCAACGGGCCGGCGATGCTGGGACCAGTGACGCCAAACGCGGTTTCGTTCGCAATGAGCCGAGAAAACTGGGGACTGGCGACGCCCAAAATGCCGGTGATGGTGAGTTTCGGGAACCGGTCCGCCTTGGCTGCTCCGATTCGTGCCGTTACTGCCGCCAGCTCCTGTTCGGCCTGCACAAGGTCCGGCCTCCGTTGCAGGAGTTCCGACGGGAGGCCGGCGGGGACTGCAGGGGGGAGGACTTGATCCGTCAACGACCGTCCGCGCGCGATGGGCCCCGGGTCTCGTCCCAGCAGCACGGCCAGCTGATTTTCTTTTTGGACCATCTGCCGTTCCAACTCGGCAACCCGCGCCAGCGCGTTGGCCCGCTCCGACGTGAATTGATCCAGGTCGAGCTTGGCGATGACCCCTTCTCGCAACCGCGCCTGCGCGATTTTCACCGATTCTTGCCATGATTGCAGCGTGCGCCGGGCGATCTCCAGTTGCCGATCGAACTGCAGGAGGTCGAAATAAGATTCAGCGACGCCGCTGACGAGCTGCAAGACCACGGCGCGCCTGGCTTCCTCGCGGGCCAGGAGATCGCCGCGCGCCGCTTCATTGGACCGCCGGATGCGGCCCCAGAGGTCGAGTTCCCAGGCGAGATTGCCTTGGAGATAGTAATTGAACGCGTTCGGAAAGCCGGGAAACAAAAATTGCGCTTTCCGTCCCATGATCGGCGCGTTGCCCGTAATGTCGGCCTTCGGGGCAAAGTCCATTTTGGCGACCAACAGACGAGCTTGGAATTCTTCGACAGAGGCGACCGCGCGTTTGAGATCCTTATTCTCCTTGAGAGCCGTCTGAATCAGGGTTTGAAGTGCTTGGTCTTGGAGCAGGTCCCACCATGGCAAGTTGGCGAACGATTCGGCTTCCACCTGGGCCCCGGCCGATCGGAACGACGCCGGTGGTGACAGGTCAGGCCTCGAATAGTCCGGTCCAAGGGCACAGGCGGCTAAGAAAAAGGACCCGATGAATAGACTGACTATGCGCATGATACTTCCTCTCATTTCGTCCCGTATCGAATGACGGACATATCTAGTTCTGACGCGGCGATCTCTTCTACCAGATGACCGATGCAGCAGCCTGTTGCGACCAATTGAGCACCCTCCCGCCACAGCTGCTTCAATAAAACCTTGCCGTCCTCTCCCACAAAGGTCACGCCCGTGAGATCCACGACGAGAGGAACCGCTCCAGCCGATTGGATATTTCGCCACTCCTGCTCGAGTTCGCCGACCCATGGTCCGGTCAGGCTGCCCTCCAGTCTGAGTCGGACCGAATTTCGACGCTTCTCCGAAGTAATCTTCAGCATGGCAAGGTATCGGTCGAACCTTTCTTCAGTTGTGTGCCGCCACGAGCAACTGTTCGTCCTCGGCATCGAGCGCGATCGCTTCAGGCTCCAAATCCGGCTGGTGCTGCGCGGCGATCAGGGAGTAGAACACGGGCACGACGAATAAGGTGAACAGCGTACCGACCGTCATCCCCGTAACCAAGACCATGCCGATGCTGTTTCGGGCGGCGGCGCCCGGTCCCGTTGCCAGCACCAGAGGAAGATGGCCGAAGACCGTGGCGGCAGATGTCATGAGCACCGGCCGCAGCCGAGTCAACGAAGCTTCGCGTATCGCCATCGCCTTCGTGAGCCCACGGACCTGCAACTGATTCGCGAACTCCACGATGAGAATGCCGTTCTTCGCGATCAACCCGACCAATGTGATCAATCCCACTTGTGAATAGATGTTGATCGTCGTCAGGTCCAGGAAGCTGAAGACCAGAGCACCGGAGATGGCCAGCGGCACGGACCCCAGTAGAACGATCAACGGATCGCGGAAGCTTTTGAATTGGGCAGCCAGCACCAGATAGATCAGGACCACTGCAAAGCCCAGTGTGACGGTGAGAGCGGCTCCTTCCTGGCGGAGTTGTCGTGATTCGCCGGCGTAGTCGAGGGTGATGCGCGCCCCACCTGTCGCTGCCGCGGCTTCCAGCACACGCAAGCCTTCCTCCTTCGTCACGCCCGGGTTCACACCGCCGAAGATCCGGACGGCGTTGCGCTGCTGGAACCGGTTCAAGGTGCGCGGGGCGGTGCTCGTCTCGATGTGGGTGAACGTCGAGACCGGCACCAGCTGGCCTCCCGGCGTCTTGATCTTCAAGTCGAGCAGGGGGCCGACAGTGGCGCGATCCTCATCTCCAAGTTGCGGGATGACTTTATAACTCCGGTCGAAGTAGTTGAACCGGTTGACATAGGCCCCACCAAGCATCGTGCCGAGCTCCCGGCCGACACCGGCCAAATCGAACCCTAAGTCGGCCAGACGTTCACGATCGAGGACGACACGCGCTTCAGGGAGATCGATCTTGAGGTCGGTATCTACATACATGAACTTGCCGCTTTGCCAGCCGGCTCCGAGCACAGCGCCGACTGTGTCGAGCAGTTGCTCGGCCGGCAGGTCGCTTTCTAAGACCAGCTCGACGTCGTATTGGCCAGGGGTGGGCAACGGCGGGTCCAATCGGGGAAATACGCGCAAGCCCGGCACCTGCGACACGGCGCCATAGACTTCACCGTACATCTGCTCGGTAGAACGAGTCCGTTCATGCCAGTCCTTCGCGACCAGCCCGCCGAATCCACCCCATGCGGTTGTGAGCCCCCACGTGAATTCCGTTTCGGGAAATGCGGTGATCGCTCGTACGATCTGCAGATGTTCACGGTTTGTGGCGGCCAACGTGGAGTCAGGTGAAGCTTCGAAGAAGAGACTGATGTGGTTCTGATCTTCTACGGGCGCGAGTTCTTGGCGCGAAAAGAGATACAACGGCCAGGCTGCCACCATGATGAGGAGTGCCGCGGTCACGATGCCCCAGCGCATCGTCAGCGCGCCGTCGAGCAGCCGGGCGTAGATACGGCGCGCCTCTTCGAAGCGTCGATTGACAAAGGCGGTCAACCGGCCTTCCTTGCCTTGTGGATGCACGAACCGGGAACTCATCACAGGCGACAGCGTGATCGCGACGACACCGGACAGAACCACGGCGACCGCCAGTGTGATGGCAAATTCCAGGAACAGTGAGCCGGTAAGGCCACCCTGAAAGGCAATGGGTGTGTAGACCGTGGCGAGCGTGATCGTCATCGCAATGATCGGACCGACCAACTCGCGCGCGCCGGCCAGTGCCGCCTCGATCCGCGACTTGCCCAGCCGTACATGCCGCTCCACGTTCTCGACGACGACGATCGCGTCGTCCACGACCAGTCCGACCGAAAGGACGATCGCGAGCAATGTCAACAGATTGAGGCTGAAGCCGAACGCAAACATGAAAATCGCCGCCCCGACCAGCGACACCGGCATCGCGACGAGCGGGACCAACGCGGTCCTGACCGAACCCATGAACAGGAACACGACGATAGCGACGATCAGGACCGTCTCGCCGAGCGTCTTGGTGATCTCCGTCAGCGCGTTCCGCATGAACATCGTGCCGTCCCATACGAGTTTCATGTCGATGTCCGTCGGCAGGGTCGGCCGGAGGCGGTCCATTTCGTCGCGGAGCCGATGTGCGACGTCAATCTCGTTCGTGCCCGGCACCGGCCAAATTCCGAGATACACACCTTGTGCCTCGTTGTACTTCGCCACCATGTCCGCTTCTTCGGCCTCGCGCTCGACTCTCGCGACGTCCTTCAGGCGGACGATGGCACCCCCCCGGTCGGCGACAATGAGCTCCTCGAATTCCTGTGCCGATCGGAGATCGGTATTCGCGAGCAAGTTGATCTGGGCGAAGTTGCCCTTCGTCCGCCCGACCGCAGCCAGGTAGTTGTTACGGAGAAGCGCACCCTGCACATCACCGGGGGAGAGGTTGAACGAGGCGAGGCGATCAGGATCGATCCAGATGCGCATCGCGATCTGGCGGCCTCCCTCGATGGTGACCTTCTGGACACCGGACAGCGTTGCGAATTGCGGCTGCAATGTCCGCAAGAGCCAATCAGTGAGAGCCGGAACTGTGCGTTCCGTTGATGTGAAGCTGAGATAGAACGATGCGTACGGCCGATCGGCCCTCTGCACTTCGATGACGGGCGGTTCGGCTTGAGCTGGCAGTTCGGAGCGGACTTGTTGGAGACGCGCGGTGACTTCGGCTAGGGCCGCGGTGCTGCTGTGGTTCAATTTCAAATGCACGGTCACGGTGCTGACACCGGCCCGGCTGGTCGACTCCACATAATCGACACCGCTGATGGCGGAGACCACCCGCTCAATCGGCGTGCTCAAGAAGCCGCGCACCGTCTCGGCGCTCGCGCCGTAGTAGACGGTGGTGATGATGACCGATGAGCTTTCGATCTTCGGATATTGCTGCACCGGCAGGGTCGTCAGTGCTCGCCACCCTGCGAGCATGATGACAAGATTGATGACCACGGCCAGGACCGGATGTTTGATGAAGATATCGGTGAGCGATCGCATGGGCATATCCTTATTCCTTCCTCGACGAATGGTCGGGTCAGTCTTTGCCGACCGTTTGTGCGTGGGCCTGTTTCTCTGAGGGGTCAGCCGCAACGGCGACGAGTACACCTTCACGCAACTTGAACGACCCTGACGCAGCAATCGTCTCACCGGCGTCGAGTCCGGCATGAATCACGACCTGATCACCGATCATCGTGCTGCTTTCCACTTGCCGCACATGCGCCCGGGACTTGTGATCCTGGTCCGGCGCGATCACGAACACCTGATCGCCACCGGGTCCTTTGCGCAACGCGCTGACGGGGATGACGACAGTCTTGCGCGAGGGCCCAACGGGAACTCGGACCCGGACCGACGCGCCGGGGGCCGGAGCATAGCGTGTGCCGTCAATCCGCGCCCGCACCATGGCATTCCGAGTCGTCGGATCAACACGCGCGTCGAGGGCGATGATGGTGGCCTGGATGGCGGGGGCGTCACCGGCCGCGAACACGTCGACCGTCTCGCCATCCCGTAAGCCGGCCGCGACTTGCTGGGGCACCGTGAAATCAACATGTACCGCTTCGCCGACGCCTTGCAGCGTCGTGAGCAAGGTACCTTCGTCCAAATATTGGCCGGGGTGAACATCGGCGATCCCGACGCGCGCCCGGAACGGCGCGCGGATGGTTTTCTTGGCAATGATCGCCCTGGTGCGGGCAATCTGGGCTTGGGCAATATCCAGGTCGGCATGAGCCCGGTCGACTTCCTCCTGAGTGGTGGCAAATTCCTGCCTGAGGTTCTGTCGGCGAGTGAGCACTGTCTTGGTAAGAGCGGCCTGGGCCTCCTGCGCCTTCAATTCGGCTTCTTCGACAGACACGTCGAGCGCGACCAGCATGGTGCCGGCTTCCACGATTTGTCCCGGCGTGAGACGGACTTCACGGACAGTCCCGGCAAGCTCGTTCTTCAGCATCACCGAACGTAATGCCAGCACCGTGCCGATCGATGTGGTGGTCTGGCGATGATCCATCTCGTGTGCGACTGCGACGGTGACGGATTCCATCGGCTCAGGTTGGTGAGCGGACGCTGCACTGGAGTTTTGAATGGATTCGTATTTCCAGGCCACCAGCCCGACGCCTACTAGCAGAACCGATGCGAGAAGTAGAACTGTTCCGATCCAATTACGACGATTCATGAGAGCTGCCCTCCAAATTCCTGGTACCGGAAATCATGTTGGATCTTGCAATCGCATTGCTTCGAGTAACAGCAACGATTGTTCCAGTCTGATTCGAGACGGATATATCTCTTAACCATTTGATGTAATGCAGAATTTCAAAGTCCTTGCAGTGAAGCGGAAAAGTGCTCGGCGAGGTGACGAAGTCGCCCAGTCGTCAGGTGACGAAATATCGACAGAGGATGGCTTGAGAAGTCTGGATGGAATCGTGATGCTTATGACGGGCGAGCGATCCCGAGCTTTTGCATTTTGGAGTGGAGGGTTGTCCGTTTCATCCCCAGTTTGGCAGCGGCGCCTGCTGGGCCGCTGAGGACCCATTTTGAATCTCGCAGCGCTTTGAGGATGTGTTCGCGTTCCGCTGCTTCAAGCGTCACAGCTGATTCCGCCGCCGCCATGGGTGCTGCCTTCAGCTCAGAGAGTGCGACGACAAGATCGGGGCCCGTCGATAGGATGACCGCCCGCTCGATGAAGTTTTCCAATTCACGCACGTTGCCGGGCCAGGGATAGGCCTGCATGGCTTGCATCGCCTGGGTAGGAACCGTTTGGATGTGTTTTTTCATCCGCGTCCCGAATTTCTGGGCGAAGTGTCGGACCAGCAGCGCGATGTCTTTCGGCCGTTCGCGCAACGGTGGCACGGTAATGGGAAAAACTTTGATCCTGTAATACAGATCGCTCCGGAATTCGTGATCTTCTACCATCTGGCTGAGATCCCGGTTGGTTGCCGCAATGACCCGCACGTTGACGCGAATCGTGCGGGTACTGCCGAGCCGTTCGAACTCTTGCTCCTGGAGAACCCGAAGGAGCTTGACCTGAAGTTCCAATGGAATCTCACCGACCTCGTCGAGAAAGAGGGTGCCGCAGTCGGCCAGTTCGAACCGGCCGATTTTCGCGGCGATGGCTCCGGTAAAGGCTCCTTTTTCGTGTCCGAACAACTCGCTTTCTAGCAGGCCTGTCGGGATGGCAGCACAATTGAGCTTCACGAACGTCCGGTCTCGACGATCGCTATGATTGTGAAGAGCCCGCGCGATCAGCTCTTTTCCGGTGCCGGTTTCCCCGAGGATCAGCACGGTGGAGTCGGTCGCGGCGACTGTTTGAACTTCCTTGAGAACCTGTTTGAGCGCGCGGCTTTCGCCCACAATTTCCTCGAAGTTATACTCCGTCTGGATTTCTTCCTCGAGGTACACTTTCTCCTTCGCCAGCTTATCCTTCAATGCGGCGATTTCCTTGTAGGCTATTGCGTTCTCGACGGCGATCGAGACTTGCTGCGCGACTTGGCTGAGCAGCTCAACGTCTTCCGGTTCGAAGCCATCATCCTGTCGACGGCCGACGTTCAGCGCGCCCAGCATGCGTTGATGAGCAAGGAGTGGAAAGGAACAGAAGGACTTGACGCCACGATTCAGGAGGTCCTGCGCGCAGGGTGAGGAGCTCGCCATCTCTTTCAGGTCCGATTCCCTGAACAATGCGACCGTGCCCGATGAGATCGCCCGACATGACGGAGAGTCGGCGCCTTCCTCGGCTTCTCCTTCCTCGACGAAGCTTTCATTTCGTTCGAAGTCCAGGACGTGAATGCGCCACTGGCCGGTCTCGCCGTTGTAGAGCAAGAGGCTGGAGCCGTCATGCTGGATGATCTTCCGCAGGCAGGCACTCACGGCGGTGAAGAGAGCATCCAGATCCAGGTGGGATACCACGGCATTGTTCACGTCCAGCAGGAGCTGCTGCCGGTCGCGCTCCCGAGTGAGCTGTGCCTGATAGTCGAGGGCAGTCTTCGAGTTCAGCGTATTGTCGATGGCCACGGCCACCTGCTTGGCCACCTGTTGCATGAACCGGATCTCACGGTCCTGGTAGACCCTGCGCTGCAGGCTTCCGAATCCCATCGCTCCGAGACGGCGCTGCGCCGTGGTAAGAGGGACCACACAGAACGACCGGACACCGTTTTCTCGAAACAGTGTCATCAGTCTAGGAAAGCGGTGCTCTCGCTCGACATCGTCGACGGTCATCGGTTCCTGACTTTTCCACACCAAGCCTCCTGGCGACTCGTCGACCGGTATTTCCAATCCGGGTTGGATCGTGGACGGCGCGGAGGTCACCAACAGCCAGAGTTTCATCACATCGTGAAGAGGATCGTGCAGAACCGCATTGATGAAATCGAACGGCACGACCTGCGGAAGCCGCTGCGCGAGATCCTGCATCAGCTCCTTCAGATCGCGATGCGACGCGATGGATTCCGTGACCTCGAGAAGCAGACGCAATCGGTCCCGCTCGTAACTCAAGTCTTGATGGTGCAGCACGTTGTCCAC
>JAHBWT010000080.1 GCA_019636815.1 Nitrospira sp. | reverse complement strand
TAGGCCTTGTTCTTCTCGTTTCCAAGCGGGCCTCGACCCGGGATGCTCACCCTGAAGGCGTGCCACCAGCCTGACCGTCTTTCGTGGACGAAATCTCGCCATATTTTAGACTGGTGCCGAATCTTCGTCATCGTTCGCTGACGAGCCAAACGACTCCGGCCGACGCTGCGCCACCTCCTCATACAGTTTGTCCAGCCACCGGCCAGCACAAGCCAGCACTTCACGCACCAAGGGCTCTGGTTGTCCTGTCCGTTTGATTGTCCACTGTGACACATATTCGAGCAGGACCTCCCGCTCGAAGGATTGAGTCGAATGGATCGCAAGCGACGACAACTCAGCAAAGCCGGTACGGAGAATGTCGCACACCGTGTCTCGCGCATACGATGTGCTGGCCGTCACATATTGGACAACCCGTTGCAGTTCGTGATCGTTCATATTGGTGCTCGTTCAAAGCCATCTTTGCATCCGACCGATTGACAGTCAATGTAATCGAGCTCCCTTGATAGTTTGACGATTTTCTCCAATGGCGGCATACACTGATGATAAGATCTCTTTCGTTCAGACATGGAATCCACCTAAAGGAGATTGTTCATGGCCACTCGACGCCAACCTCGCCGGAAGACTTCTACTCCCCTCGTACATGACCGATGGGATCTCAGTGATCTCGTGAAGAAGGCACCGATCGATGTAGAACGAAACCTGGTTGACCTGGGGAAACTCGTGGGACAAGTAGAATCGGTGCGTCCTCGATTGCAGGCAACAATGGCCAGCCCGGATTTTTTGGCGATTCTCAGGCTGACCGAATCAATTGCCGAGCTCTCAAACCGACTGGGAGCATTTGCCTACCTCTGGTTCTCGGAGAATACGAAGGATGCGAAGGCCCGTTCGTTCAAATCTCGGGTCGAGGAACGCCTCACGGCATTGAACAATCGCTTGCTCTTTTTCGATCTCTGGTGGCAAGGCGTCGATTCGTTCAACGCCGAACGATTGATGGCCGATGCGGGAGATCTCCGGTATCATCTTGAAACTATCAGACGTTACAAAGCCCATACACTGTCAGAGGCCGAGGAGAAAATCATCAACGTAAAGAATGTCACCGGACGCAGCGCGGTCAACACGCTCTACGATGTGGTGACCAACGGGCTGACATTCACCCTGACGGTGGATGGGAAGAAACGCACTCTGAATCGCGAGCAACTCATGAGTCACGTGCGGAGCCCTCGGGCTTCAGTTCGCCAGGCGGCCTATCAAGAGCTCTATCGCGTGTTCTCAGCCCACCGCGACCTGATTGGAGAAATGTATCGAACGCTCGTGAACGATTGGAAATCAGAGAACGTGGAACTCCGAGCCTTTCGCTCTCCTATTGCCACTCGGAACCTCGGCAATGATATCCCGAACCAAGCCGTCGATGTGCTCCTTGCGACATGTGCCAAGAATGCCGATATCTTTCAGACCTACTTCAAACTAAAAGCCAAGGCCTGCAAGGTCACATCGATGAGCCGGTATCATATCTATGCTCCTCACAGAACCGAACCAAAGAAGTATCGATACGCCGACGCGGTTGCAATGGTGCTCGAAGCCTATCGAGGTTTTTCGCCCCAATTGGCCGATCTGGCTGAAGAAGTCTTTCGAGCAAGGCACATTGATGCACCGACGCGTCCCGGTAAACTCGGCGGCGCGTATTGTTATAGCGTAGCCCCGGGGTTGACCCCCTATGTGATGTTGAACTTCACGGGTGAGGCTCGAGACGTCGCCACCATGGCTCACGAACTGGGACATGCCGTCCACGGCATGATGGCGAAAAACCATTCGGTCTTCACGTTCCATTCGACACTCCCATTGGCTGAAACGGCTTCCGTGTTCGGCGAACGGATTCTCTCAGATGCCCTGATATCCCAGGAACCGAAGAAGACGGTCCGACAGGGGCTGCTGTTAAACCAATTAGACGATATTTACGCAACCGTACTCCGGCAGGCCTATTTTGTCCGGTTTGAACAGCTGGCCCATCAAATGATCGCGGACGGCGCAACAGGCGATCAGCTGGCGCAGGCATATCTCACTGAGCTCCGACAGCAATTCGGCAAGAGCGTGAAGGTGCCGGACGAGTTTCAATGGGAGTGGTTGTCAATTCCTCATCTCTTCGCCAGTCCATTCTATTGTTATGCCTATAGTTTCGGAAACCTGCTGGTATTAGCCCTCTACCGCATGTACAAGGAGCACGGCGCATCGTTCGTCCCGCAGTATCTGGAACTCCTCTCTGCCGGTGGGTCTCAATCTCCTCACGACATTCTGAGCAAGGTGGGCGTCGATATGACGTCGGAGATCTTCTGGCAATCAGGCTTCGATACGATCCGAGAAATGGTGAACGACCTCGAGGTGACCCTCTCCTAACCGACCTCGACAAATAGCCATTTGTGTCAAGTATTTCATGACCCGGATATGGGCTTGACAGGTCGTCCATTGCATGGCATACTGATAATGCTTCTCATAATCGTCGCATTAAGGATCAGAAACTCATGTACGTTTGTTTGTGCAGAGGAATTACGGAATCAGATGTCCGTGAAGCGGGGCGGGCAGGATTCGTGATGCCTTGTCAGCTCAAGTCCAAGCTTGGCCTCAAGAAAAATGGCAACTGTGGTCGTTGTGCCAAGAACATCCATGAATTGGTTGCGCTTGCTGCCCAGGGAGCGTCGACCAGTCCCGTGGAACGATAAGGACTTTCCAACCCCTTCCCACTTGCACCAAAAAACTCCATCGCTAGCTGATCACGTCCTCATCCTCATGGCGAGGCCCCCGCCAGGATAAGCTTCGTCACCTCGGCCACCCGCCGACCTAATGCCTTGGCATCAGCCAGTTCGCGATTATCAACCCCCGGACTGTCGCCCTCGGTGGTCGCGGACGCGCCAAACGCTCCGCCGTCGCTCACGACGATCATCTGATTGCCCAGCATCGCGGCGAGAATCGTCAACATCGTGACTTCTTTACCGCTTGAGACTTGTCCCCCTGTGGCAAAGGCCGCTCCAACCTTGTTTTTCATCTTGAATTCCGGGAAGACGCCGAACTTGAACTGCCAGTTGTCGAAGAACGTCTTCACCTCCCCAGACATGTTGGACCAATACACCGGAGAGCCGACGACCACGGCATCAGCGGAAAACAGATCGTCTGCCGTCACGTGGCCGACACGTTTAAGCACGACCTGGGTACCAGCAACCGACTTGGCTCCAGCCACCACAGCCTCCGCCATACGCTCGGTGTTTCCTGAGAGAGAATGGTAGGTGACGAGGATCTTGCTCGACGGCGCGGCGTCGCCTGCCCGTGACAATGCCACGCAACCCGAGGTCAGACAGACGCACGTGAGCGCGACGGCCAGAAGACGCCGCAATCGACTAAGAGACTGGTTCTGAACAAGGTGTGGCAGCACGACGTTAGGATTCGTCGAACATGAAAAGATACGTAGCTAGCGTCGAAATGTCTCTTCCTCCATATGCTCTTCGACCGACACTTCCGTCAACGTTCCACGATATGTACAGCGATGGCAGCGAATCCGCCATTCTTCAATCCATTTTTCCTGGACATAGGACTGACGGCACCCCGGGCACACAAACACACCTTTTTTATAGAGCACGCGTCGCTTTTCCTGCATGAGATCCTCTTCCTTAACTAGTGTCGAGGATGGCACAAGGTCTGACAGGATTGCAACATTCCTAGACCCGTAATCAGACCAATCGATGCGCGTCAGGAGGCACAACCTTGACTGGAGACAGCCCGATCATTACGATGCGTTCATGCTTTGTAAACCATCGATGATGTTGAACGTATTTTTCTCCATGGTCATTATTGGAGTGTTCCTAGGCCATATGCCGGTCCATGGAGCAACTGATCCGGAGCTGATCTCAATTCGCACACCTTCGGGCATCACCATCCGAGCTGAAATTGCTGACACCCCACGAAAACGAGCCCATGGCCTCATGTACCGGGAATACCTAAAAAAGGATCACGGCATGTTGTTTTTTTTCAGCGAGCCCCAAGCCTGGACCTTTTGGATGAAAAACACAAAGATTGCGCTCGATCTCATCTGGCTGGACGAGAAGAAACGAGTCACGCATATCGAACGAAATGTCCCCATTTGCACGAAGAGCGACGACTCTTGCCCTCAATATCGCCCAAACAGCGCCGACGCTGTGTATGTGCTTGAGATTGCCGGAGGAACCGTTGATGGGTACAAGATCGAGAAAGGCACGAAGCTTCAATTCGGCCAGCCCTAACACTTCTGCTTCAAAAACCCCTTCCTAAGCTTTCCCCCGCCAAGACCTTAGGCGCCGCGCTGTGATTACGCCATCCACACGTTCGATCGCTTTCAGCACCCGACTGAGGTGATTCGTATCAGCAATCTCAACTACGAAATCCAATTCAGCCTTACGATCTTCTCTCGTCGTAATCTCAGCACGACTGATATTCGCGTCAGATTCGGCAATCGCCGAAGAGACATTCGCCAACACCCCGGTTTTATCCTCAGCAATGACGGCGATGTTGACCGCATGTTGACCGGGTGTGGCCGTATCCCACTCGACTTCGACCAGACGATCTCGATCATAGTCCAACGCCCCTAAGTTTGGGCACTCGACCGAATGGATCGTGAGCCCTCTGCCACGCGTGATGTAACCCAAGATCTTGTCTCCGGGAACTGGGTTACAGCACCGCGAGAGTTGCATCAGCAGATCGCGTCCTCCCTTGACTTGGACGCTCGCCGCCGTCCCTCTCCCGCTGGCGACCTTCGAAACAGGTCCCGACTCGGAAGGGGCGGTACTTTTCTCTGACGTTGGAGCGATCAATCGCCCAACGATCTGAGCCGTCGCGACGTGGCCGAATCCCACGGCCGCGGCGAGTTCATCAATCGTCGCATAGCCTTCCTGCTTGGCGAGTTCCAGAAGCGCATCCGACTTCGAGACCTGCGAAGGAGCCAATCCGTGGCGCCGGAACTCCGCTTCGAGGAGACGTCGGCCTATTTCAAGACTCCGCTTCTGCTCCTCCGACTTGATCCAGTGCTTGATCTTGGTTTTCGCCCGTGATGTTCGGACGAACTTCAACCAGTCTTTGTGCGGAGTCTGGTTCGGTGATGTCAAAATTTCTATTGTATCGCCGCTGGACACCTCATGCTTCAGAGGAACGATCTTCCCGTTGACCTTCGCGCCCACACAGTGGTCACCGACTTCTGTGTGAATGGCATAGGCAAAGTCAACCGGTGTCGCCCCCTTTGGCAGTTCCTTCACGGTCCCTTTCGGCGTAAAGACATAGACGACATCATGGAAGAGCTCGAGCTTCACAGAATCCATGAATTGACGGTTGTCCGGGAGATCCTGTTGCCATTCGATGAATTGCCTCAGCCATCCGAATGCCTTGCTGTCTTTATCCTGCACACGCCCCTGCTCTTTATACTTCCAATGAGCGGCGATGCCGTACTCGGCGACACGATGCATCTCCTCCGTGCGAATCTGAAACTCCACGTGCTCGCCTTTCGGCCCGACGACGGTCGTGTGCAGAGATTGATAGAGATTGGATTTGGGGATAGCGATGTAGTCTTTGAAACGTCCGGGCAATGGGCGCCACAGCGAATGGATGACACCGAGCAGGGCATAACAGTTCATCTTCGTATCGGTAATGATCCGCAATGCCGTGAGATCGTACACCTCTTCGAAGGAGATCGATTGTTTCTTCATTTTTTGATAGATACCGTAGAGATGTTTCGGTCTCCCGTTCACGGTGCCGACCAACCCATTCTCGGCCAAAGCGTTCTCGACAAGCGCTCGCACCTCCTGAATGTACTGTTGGCGATCCTCATCGCGCTTCGCCACGCGCACCCGCAAGGTCTCGTACACGTCAGGATTGAGGTGCTTCAAGCACAAGTCTTCCAATTCGTTCTTCACCCAACCGATGCCGATGCGATTCGCCAGGGGCGCATAGATCTCCAGCGTTTCTTTCGCGATTTCGTGCCGTTTGCTCTCTTTCAGATGTTCCAGAGTGCGCATGTTGTGGAGCCGATCGGCCAACTTGATGATGACAACACGGATGTCATCGGCCATCGACAATACCATTTTCCGGAAATTTTCAGCTTGTCTTTCTTCTGAGCTGCGAAACGTGATTTTCCCGATCTTGGTGACGCCGTCGACAAGGCGGACGACTTCCTTACCGAACTCCTTCTGAAGCTCGTCGGCCGTCGCAACTGTATCTTCAAGCGTATCGTGGAGAAGCCCGGCCACAATCGCCGTGACGTCTGTCTTGAGAGACGTTAGCACGCCGGCCACTGCCACGGGATGTTTGACATAGGGTTCTCCGGATCGGCGTGTTTGGCCCTCATGAGCTCTCGCTGAAAACTCGTAGGCTTTTCGCACCATACCCAGGTCTGCCTCCGGCTGGTAGGCGTACAGACGATTCAGCAATTGATCGATATCCATCACGGTTTCGTACATCATCGTTACTCGCACCCTGCCGCACGAATGTCCCGGATGCGCAACTGAATACGGTCGTAGCCGTTCCAATGATTCAGCTCCGGTGTGCAGGCCACATCAATGGGCATGTTGGGAGACAACCCGCGATCCTCGAGCGACTTCATCCCAAACCCG
Source organism: Nitrospira sp. (assembly GCA_019636815.1). Taxonomy (GTDB): domain Bacteria; phylum Nitrospirota; class Nitrospiria; order Nitrospirales; family Nitrospiraceae; genus Nitrospira_D. The sequence goes on along the minus strand of JAHBWT010000080.1, from coordinate 10,085 downwards.
ATACTATCAAACGGCAAGGACCCGCCCTGGCGGACCGTCATCTTCAGATGCTTTTCTCCGACTACCCGAGCATTGAGGACGTTCAGATCCCTCACAACAAAGGTGGGGTCAGGATTTCCTGCGCCGAAGGGATGGAGTGTTCCGATTTCCCGAAGCAGGGTTAAGGTAATCTCGTTCAGCCGTACTTCTGAATCCACATGAAGCACGGGAATGCTTTGAGTATCCCGGGCCCACTTCTCGGCAATGGCGGAAAACCGATCGGCAAATGCGGGCAATTGCGTTTCTTGGATGGTGACGCCGGCTGCACTGGGATGCCCGCCAAACGCCACGAGTAAATCTCGACAACCTGCTAAGGCTTGATACAAGTCGAATCCCGGCACCGTTCGAGCCGATCCCTTTCCCATGCCGTCATCATTCACGGCGATCACCACGGTTGGACGATGGAACCGTTCCATAATGCGGGCGGCCACGATTCCGACGACCCCTAGATGCCAACCTCGTGCGTAGAGGACAATCCCGCCTGACGATTGTTGAGACTCCGCCTGGGCAAGCGCCTCTTCCAAGATCGTGCCCTCAAGTTCACGGCGAACATGATTCAACCGGTCAAGGTCCTCAGCCAACGCGTTGGCTTCCCGTTCAGATTCAGTCGTGAGTAACTTGACGCCTTTGATTGCCTCGTCTAGCCGGCCTGCCGCGTTCAGTCGAGGCCCGAGTTTAAACGCGATGGTTTCCGTCGTGCATTCGCGACTAATGCCGGCAACGTGTTTCAGGGCCCGTATGCCACACCGTGCACCACGTGAGATCTGAGCAAGACCTTCTCGAACAAACAACCGATTTTCATCCTGCAGCGGAACGATGTCGGCAATCGTGGCAAGCGCGACAAGATCTAAGAGCGATTCCAAAGGCACTGAACCGGACCCGTATTTCGCTTCATAGGCCTGTGCGACTTTATAGGCAAGACCACCGGAACACAGCCCCTGAAAGGGGTACTGAGCGTCTTGCCGATGCGGATTCATGACGGCCAACGCCGTCGGCATGTCCGCGTCGGTTTGATGGTGGTCTGTGACGATCACATCGAGGCCAAGTTGATTGGCGAGACGGATTTCATGGTGCGATGTGGTGCCACAGTCGGAGGTGACCAATAGAGACACTCCTTCTCTGGCCAAGGTCCGAACAGCAGACTCATTGAGCCCGTATCCCTCACGTAGACGATGAGGAACATACGCCCTGACGTGTGCACCCAGTGAGCGGAAGAATGACATGTACATGCTGGTGGCGGACATGCCGTCTACATCGTAATCACCATAAAAACAGACCTGCTCATGGCATCGCATCGCCTGATGCAAACGGTCAACCGCTCGCTCCATATCAGGAATCAGGAAAGGATCATGGGTTTGGATGGAGGACATCCAGGCGGTCGCCTGATCTACATTGGTCACGCCACGATTGAGCAGTAGGGCGGCCGTCGCCGAAGAGATCGATAAAGCCCGTGACAACAGGCCGCGTTGGATGGGATCGACTTGACGAATGACCCAGAGCTTGGACTGCATTCCCACCTCCTTGAGAGCCTGGGCCCTGTCTACAGATAGACGACGTATCGAAGGGGAGCGAGGCAGACTGTAATAATTCGCTTCTTCTTTGTCAAACCGACGGGTGGGGAGACCGTGTCTATTGAATCGAGTGGGAGTAGAGGGATCAGAAGCAGCGCTATTCCCCTCCTTTTTGGACGTAATTCTTTACAAATTCCTCAGCATTTTTTTCAAGCACATCGTCGATTTCGTCGACCAGCTTGTCGATATCTTCCTTGATTTTCTTTCCCGCCTCGACGACCTTGGGATTGACCTTGGCTTCCTCCTTCCCCTGCGGGTCGCGTCGGGGTTCTTGCTTGCGTTCCTGCTTTTCCATTCGAGCACCTCCCGTACATCTGGGGAACTCTCGCGGTCAGTCAGTAACTTGAGTTGATATGCTCACCATACTCCACGGTAAGGAAACCCGTCAAGCCAAGGCCATAAATGACAAGCGCCGTTTCCCGGATGGGAAACGGCGCGGTCACTCGATCGCGAATCGTCTATCAGACGAGCAACGAAACAATAAGAAGAGCGACGATATTGATCACTTTGATCATCGGGTTTACGGCCGGACCTGCCGTATCCTTGTAAGGATCTCCGACCGTATCGCCGGTGACCGCCGCCTTATGCGTCTCGGTACCCTTCAAGCCCTGTTCTTCGATGAACTTCTTGGCGTTGTCCCACGCGCCGCCGCCGCTTGTCATCGAAATCGCGACGAACAAGCCGGTCACGATGCTGCCCACCAACACACCGCCAAGTGCCTGCGGACCAAATACCACCCCGATGACGATCGGCGATGCTACCGGAATCAAACCGGGGATCATCATCTTTTTGATCGCTGCCTGAGTCACAATGTCGACACAAGTGCCGTATTCCGGCTTGCCGGTACCTTCCATAATTCCTGGGATCGTCCGAAACTGACGCCGCACTTCTTCCACGATCAACCCTCCCGCTTCACCGACGGCCCTCATACACATTGAGCCGAAGATGAACGGCAACATGCCGCCGAGGAACAGCCCCACCAAAACCTTTGGGTTCGAAAGGTCGAATGCGGCTAACGCCGGATTGTGTGCCGCGACCTCTCGGGAATATTCGGCAAAGAGCACCACTGCCGCCAACCCGGCCGATCCGATCGCATACCCTTTCGTGACGGCCTTCGTCGTATTTCCGACCGCATCCAAGGGATCAGTGATGTCTCGAACCTCTTTCCCCAGATGGGACATTTCGGCAATTCCACCCGCATTATCCGTAATGGGACCGAAGGCATCGATCGCCACGACGATCCCCGCCATTGAGAGCATCGCCACTGCCGCGACGGCCACACCATAGAGCCCGCCTGATTCCGCCCCTCCACACACCCAATAACTACCTAGAATGGCCAGCGCAATCACCACCACGGGGGCCGCGGTCGCCTGCATACCGACCGCCAATCCGGCGATGATGTTCGTCGCATGACCGGTTTCACTCGCTTTGGAAATATACTTCACCGGCTCATACTCTTTTGACGTATAGTAGTCGGTGATGAACACGAGCGCTATGGTAACCACTAAGCCGAGGAGCGCTGCGATGTAGTAACTGAACCCACCGACACCGCCCACTCCTCCCATGATCATGAAGGTAAACGGGAGAAACGCTACGGCAGCAATTCCACCGGCTACGAACAGCCCCTTGTACAGAGCCGGCATGATTTCACCGCCCGGGGTAACCTTGACATAGAGAACGCCGACAATTGTGGCAAAGATCGTGATACCGCCGAGAGCCAACGGATAGAGGATGGGAGCGGTGGCGCCCTTGAACATCGTGAACGCCAACACCATGGCCGCCACCGTCGTCACGGCATAGGTTTCAAACAAGTCCGCCGCCATTCCAGCGCAATCACCCACATTATCACCCACGTTATCGGCGATCACGGCCGGATTCCGAGGATCATCTTCCGGAATCCCCGCCTCTACTTTGCCGACTAAATCGGCTCCGACGTCCGCCGCCTTCGTATAAATCCCACCGCCGACGCGCGCAAATACGGAAATCAAGCTGCCGCCGAATCCAAGGCTGAGCAATGCATGAATGGCTTTCTCCTGTCCGGCCATCGATTCGGCAATGGTATAGAACCCCGTAATCGCCAGGAGTCCGAGACCGATCAGAAGAAGACCGGTTACCGCTCCTCCTCGGAAGGCCACGACCAATGCCGCATTCATGCCGTTATGCGCGGCTTGCGCCGTCCGCACGTTAGCGCGGACAGCGATGATCATCCCTACGTAGCCGGCAATGGCTGAGGCGCCGGCGCCGACGAGAAAGCCGACCGCGGTGAGCAGACCAAATTTGTCCGAGACAGCTCCAGCCGCCGCCAGAACGACAAACAGGCCCGCAGCCACATATCCGACGGTCTTGTACTGTCGATTCATGTAGGCGCTGGCGCCTTCTTGAATGGCCTTCGCAATTTCCTGCATCTTCGCATTGCCAGCGTCAAGTCTGAACACCCACATCGCGAGATACACCCCATATCCAATGCCAGCCACGGCAGCTATCAGGGCAAACGCAATAATTACTGAGTCACTCACGGGACATCCTCCTGCTGATTAAACGGACTCGATGTGTCACACGGCTCTCCGTGGCTTCAACCCATCCAAAGTACATTCGCGAGTGGGTAAATCCAAGGCGGGCGGAGTCGAACTCGAAGCTGACCACCCGAAAAAGCTGCGCCATTTTATAGAGTCACACGGAGCGGATCAAGACAAAATACTGCCGTCCAGACGCAGTTTTCCATGCTCGTTCCTAGGCATAGGGTGGTCTAGAACGTGGCCTTGCCTAGCTCTAAGCTGAGACGCCTACGGTCATCTGAACAGAGATTTGCTCCCAGATGGCGTGGTACGGTATGAATGATCCATCAAGCAGAACAAGAGGTTACGTATGACAACGCTGATCCTCAGGATGACTCTCTGCGTGTGTCTTGCCGGTCTCTTTGCAGCCTGCGGGGAAGATGGTGACACGCAAGATACTACCCCGCCGATGTCAACCGCTCTGACGCTCCAACCCATCTCGAGTAACTTGCGTGCTCCGGTATTCCTGACGGCTCCACGTGGGGATGTCAATCGCCTGTTTGTCGTGGAACAGGGAGGCACCATTAAAGTTCTTGACCGGACAACTGGAAGCCAGCTCTCGATATTCCTAACACTGACCGGCATCACGAGCGGCGGGGAACGAGGATTGTTAGGTCTGACCTTTGACCCCAACTACAGTGCCAACGGCCGGTTCTACGTTCACTACACGGATGCCAATGGCGCCATCACGATCAGTCGATTTTTGGTATCGGCATCGGACGCCAACGTCGCTGATTCAACTTCGCAGGTCATACTCGTTTCCATTCCCCATCCAACCTTTACCAACCACAATGGAGGCATGTTAGCGTTCGGGCCGGATGGGTGCCTGTACGCGGGAGTCGGCGACGGGGGAGGCTCTGGCGATCCGAACAACAACGCTCAAAGTCTTGCGAGTAGCTTGGGCAAGATGCTCCGAATTGATCCGGCTACCCCAGGAGCAGCCTGCACCAGCGGAGGTGTGAATCCATTTGTTCTCACCGGAGGCAATCAGCTGATATGGAGCTATGGGCTGCGGAATCCTTGGCGCTTTGCCTTTGATGGGGACAATCTGTACATCGCCGATGTTGGACAAGCGACGAGAGAAGAAATCAACGTGTCATCCGGCCCCAATGCCGGACGAGGACTTAACTATGGCTGGAGACTGATGGAAGGATCGGCCTGTTTTGATCCGGCCACTAACTGCAATAGCGGTGGGCTCACTTTGCCGGTCATTGAATACTCGCACGACAATGGAGCCTGCTCCGTCATCGGCGGCTTCGTCTATCGAGGTCCGGCTGCGCCGGCAATCCAGGGTACCTATTTCTATGCCGATTTCTGCGCCGGCTTCGTCCGCAGTTTCCGCTTCAGCAACGGCTCGCCCCTCGAACACACAGATTGGCCCTTGCTCGCAGCTCCTTCAATCACTAGTTTCGGCCAAGATGGCTTGAACGAGCTCTATATCCTGACCCAGGGGGGAACCGTGTCTCGGATTGTCCCGAACTGAGTATAGTTTTTCATATCACCTTTGAAAGTCTTGCAATACCCGTTTACGCCCTTCTTCTACTTTGCTATAGTCTGCCGGAGAAAGAGCCCATGGGACTCGAACCCAACTACATCGTCGTCGATGGACAAACCTTTTCCAAGGCGAAGCTCGCGCTGGACAATCACGTCTATAAGAATTGTCAGATCGACGACTGCGATCTCTACTATAGCGGCGGGCAATATGAGCTGCTCGACACCCACATCACGAACTCTCGCCTGATCCTAAACCACCCCGCCAAGGGCATCTACAACGCCCTGCAGATTTTCAAGATGAAGTCGCCGGGTTCCCGCATCGTCTTCGAATAGTCAGTTTCTTCATGCCCTACACCTACGACTACACCAGCGCTGCCGGCGGCGAAAGTGCGTTGAGGCACTATTGGCGTTTCGCCAAAATGACGCTGACCCGCTGGACGAGGGCCAAGACCTTTGCCTTCGACGGACGCTCCTATCCCTACCTCTATCATTTCTGCAACAAGACATGGAAAAACGATCGCGGTGTCGAAATCCCGATTTTCCGAGAGATTCTGCTTCGCCATCAGACCGCACGCATTCTGGAAGTCGGCAACGTGCTCTCGCATTATTTCCCAATCCACCATGACGTGATCGATAAATACGAGGTCGCCCCAGGCGTCATCAACCAGGACATCGTGGAGTTCGTTCCCCCGGAACGCTACGACCTGATCCTGAGCATCTCGACGCTGGAACATGTAGGCTGGGATGAGACTCCGCGCGAGCCGGATAAGCTCCTGCGCGCCATCGAACACTTGCGGAACCGATGCCTCGCTCCAGGCGGGCAAATCGTGGCCAGTCTGCCGGTGGGCTACAACGAGTTTTTCGACGGATTGCTCCGCGACGGCAAGAGCCTCTTTACCACACAGCACTTTCTCAAGCGGGTCTCAAGGCGGAACTACTGGGTGGAGTCGGATTGGAACGATTGCAAAGGAATGACTTACGGACGATTTTTCGCCAATGCCATCTGCATCGGAATTATCCAGAGGTGACCGCATGGTCAAGCGAGACTCATCTCACGCTGGATCTGTATACCTTGGTTCGGCTATCAACGAATCTGGGTCCTGCTGCGGCGAGAAGGCTGGGCAGTCAACCAGAAGCGGGTCCGTCGATGGTACCGTCTGGATGGGATCCAGTTGCGCATGCGCGTGCGGTGCCGGAAACACCGGGCGTTGCATCGGGGCCAGCTCCTATTCCAGCTAGGCCCACTGAACGCTGGAGTATGGATTTCGTGCATGATACGTTGAGTGAAGGGCGGCCCTATCGGATTCTGACCGTGGTGGATCAGCGGAGTCGCTCCAGTCCGGTGATAGAGGCGGGATGTCGGATGTCCGGCGAGATCGTCAGTCGAGTGCTCGATATCGACTTCATTCGGCCTGGCAAACCCGTCGAGAACGCCTTTATTGAGTCATTCAATGGGCGATTACGCGACAAATGTTTGAACGTCCACCAGTTCGCCTCGCTGGCCGAGGTGCAAGCGATCATCGAAGCGTGGCGCGTGGATTACAATACTCGCCGTCCCCACAGCTCACTTGGGCACCTGACCCCGAGCGAGTTTGTCACTCAGTGTAAGGAACAACCGACCACCGAAGAAGTCATCTGCTCAGGTTCAGAGTTGTCTCAAAATGGACCAACGTCAGGTTTCTTCAGCCTTAAGGCCACTAGCAAGCCACGCGAAGGTCTCCAACGGGACTGGAAAAGGATCAATGCTGGCATTGCCGTCGATTGGAGGATGAGTCATGGAATGCTCTCCCTGTATCGGGAAACCATGAAAAGCGCATGGCCTTCCTTGAGGAATATGCGCTGCAGTCGGGTCTTGGAGTTACCAAAAGTGACGGAAAGGAGGAACACCGTCTGTTGGACCGAATAGCTAGGATAGCGCTCTCCTTGATTTGACTGCTTTCAAAGAGGATAATGCAGTGGAGTGAGATCGTCTATGCTTGCGCCACAAGCTAGAACTGGAATTTTTGCCCTCTTCATCCTGTTGTGGGTCGGATTGCTTATCCTTCAGCTTCCGACAGAAGTTGTCAGATCTTTCCTATCCCTCTTTCCCCCACTAATATCGACGCCGTTCGAGATAGACAAGCTACTCTCCACGGCAACGGAAACTGTCACCGTCCTCTCACCCCGAGATTCCGATGAATCGTCTTGGAAATCGGTGGTGATTCGTGTTGTCGGCATGAGTTTGCTCGGACTGCCCTTTTGGTACTTTCTACAACGCCATGAACGTGAAGAGAAACTCCAACAGATCAATAACGGCTGGGCCGCGCGCCTCCATGCACGCAGCGAGGAGCTTCTGGCCGTTAATAACGCGCTCGTCAGCGAGGTGTCAAAACGAATCGACACCGAACAATCGCTGGAAGCCAATCAGCGGGACCTTCGCCTGCTTGCCTCGCAGCTTCTTCGTCTCCAAGAGGAAGAACGGCGGCGGATCTCACGTGACCTACATGACGATATCAATCAACGGCTGGCGCTTTTGTCGATCGACATCGAAATGTTGGAACAACAACTCCTCAACGCCTCTGACCGTACGGTCAGAACGGTGCACAGTATTCAGGACCGTATCGTCGGGCTTTCCGAAGATGTTCGCCGCCTAGCCTATCAGTTTCATCCATCCATCCTTGACGACCTTGGTTTATCTATTGCGCTCCGCCGCCTGGTCGATGACTTTCAGATCCGTACAGGTATCGCGGCCCAGTTCATCGCCAAAGACATACCTCAACGTGTGGCGAAGGACGTCGTCACCTGCTTGTATCGTGTCGCGCAAGAAGGGTTAGCGAACATTTCTCACCATGCCAGGGCAAAGAGCGTTCGTGTTGAGCTTCAACGAGTGCGGGATGGCCTTCAGCTTAGGGTGAGCGATGATGGAGTGGGATTTGACGTGAATCATGACGACGGCCGGCGAGGAAGTCTCGGTTTGTTGAGTATGAAGGAACGCGTCTCCTTAGTGGCTGGGTCCTTCGATATACAATCGACACCGGGCGAGGGAACACGTATATGTGCCTGGGTGCCGTTCAAACAGGAACGCGCATGAGCAAGCCTCGCATACTCTTGGCTGATGACCATACGCTGGTATTGGAAGGCTTCAAAAAACTGTTGGAAGCACATACCCAGATCGTGGGTTCCGTCGAGGACGGTCGTGCTTTGCTGGAGGCAGCGAAGCGATTGCGGCCGGACATCATAGTCTTAGATATTTCAATGCCGAAACTGAACGGCCTCGATGCGGCGCGCCGGTTGCGGAAGATAGTTCCTCAAGCACGATTAATTTTTGTCACGGTTCATGCTGATGCAGATTATGTCAACCAAGCTTTCAAGGCCGGTGCATCAGCCTACCTGCTGAAACGGTCAGCCGGGTCCGAGCTGTTACAGGCCATTGATGTGGTGATGAAGGGCAATTACTACGTCACATCCTTGATTGCGAAGGATCTTGTCCACTCCGCGATCTCTGAAACGGAGCCGCACGCTGGCGGTCAGGATCGCTTACCGATGCGCCAGCGAGAAATCTTACAGCTAGTGGCTGAAGGATTGACTCTCAAAGAAATCGCTTCAACGCTTGGGCTCTCTCCCAAGACGGTCGAGTATCACAAGTCAAAGCTGATGGAGCAGCTTGACCTCCATACGACGGCTGAGCTGACAAAGTACGCATTGGCCCACGGCCTCACTCCTTCATCTGAATAACCCACCATTTTCTGCCTTCTTGCCATATTGCTCCCAGCAGGATTCCTATCGTGTCGGCGGTCGGGAGAAGGTGGCATCGTCGCCCACTGGGCGAAAACACAGCTCGAAGCCAGCGTATCCTTGAACAGGTCGAGCGGATGGCCGCGTCACAGGCATCTCTGGGTCCACTTCCAAGGGATTGTCCTGCCGGTATCCTAGGCACAGGCCTATGAGATGCCCCTTAAGTTGCCCTATAGGGGATTTTCCTGGCGGCATCTTAGGTAAGCGCCTTATAGCTCATACATTACTGTCATGCTAAGAATTCGATCAAGAAAGGAGGATCGTTAATGTGGGGGTATCCCCGCAAGAAGCGAAGGTAGGGGCAAGATTTCGCGCAGTGGTTGTGCTCGTTAGTTGAGAGTGCGATCTCACGGCTTCCTATAAGTCTGCCCCTCTACTAGCATAGTGCATCTATGCGTGTGCTCTTACAAAAGGAGATTAAGAAATGGCATCACCTGAGGCAGCTATGGAGAAAAAATATGACACCTCGCAATGGTATGACTCGAAGCCATTAAAGATCGGCTGGTTTGCGATGTTGGCGATCGGGGTGTTTTGGGTCGTGTATCAACGGACGTTCGGGTACTCCCACGGGTTGGACTCGATGACGCCGGAGTTTGAGTCAGTGTGGATGGGGTTGTGGCGGTTTAACATCGTGGCCAACGCCATCTTCTTC
>JAHBWT010000008.1 GCA_019636815.1 Nitrospira sp. | reverse complement strand
GAAATTCCCGGACAAGGCAACATCGACATTGTGGGCCTCCTCTGATAGGCACTCGACACCGCAGAGGCCCCCGGCGATACGAGTCGGAACTACCCTAGCACAGGAGTTTTTATATTACAACCTTACTCCCCTACGCGCACGAGCAATCCTTGGTCCTTACAGTAGGCCATTGTCCGATAAAACCATACGACGACGCCGACCAGCAGCACACTATTGAGGCCGACGGCCCAAATAAGATTCGAAAACGGGGCCTGTCCGGTTATCAGGACCACCCGCATCCCTTCAAAGATGTGCGCAGCCGGGTTTGTCCAAGCGATAGCCTTGAGCCACTGGGGCAGTACATCCATTGGATAAAACACACATGAGATGGGCTGGAATAAAAACACCATACTCCAGGCTAGGACTTCAGCCTCCTGTCCGAATCGCATGATCAGTGAGGTTGTCAGCACCCCGATGATCCAGCCGGTGACCACAAGATTGAGCACGAATGGGATCAGCCACAATCCGATGAGCAGAACGTTATAGGAATAAAAGACCAGCGCACAACCAGCCAGCACGATCGAGACGACGATCACTTTCATCACACTCATCGCCATCGTGGCGGCTAGAAACTCGCTGGGCTTTAACGGACTGGCGAAGAGGTTCATCAGGTTGCGCGCCCAGAGCTCCTCGAGAAAGGTGATGGTGATGCCTTGCTGAGCACGGAATAACACATCCCAGAGAATCAAGGCTCCGAGAAAAAATGTGACGAACCCGGGAATTTCGTTTTGATATCGGGCCAAATAGAGCGTGATAAACCCCCAGATCACGAGGTCCAAGAAGGGCCAGTAAAAAATTTCCATGATTCGCGGCAAACTTCGACGATACAGATAGAGATGCCGGAGAATCAGCGCCGCAACACGATGCAGTTTCATCGACAGATCTCATGATCACCCTGAGAATGGCATCCATCGCACCTTTGGTGTCCTCCCAGGAGATCCTCCACAAGGGCTCGGACTCCTTCAAGTAAGTGCACACCCGCCGTCTTTCCATCAGGCATCGGTCGCAATGAGAGTATCAACAGAAAACCCGGCATTCCGAGTAGTCCACTCGCAAACCACACTCCGTCATACCCGCTCCCGCGCCACCATAAGAAAAGACCTATCAACAGTGAAAACGATACAAGACCTCCTGCAAGTCCTTTACTCGCTGCGCTCCACCCGCAGGTGCGACGGCTCCGGCCGACTACACCGATCACAAACCAAAAGAGTCCCCAGACCATGCTGACCGCAAGCCCACCGGCAAGAAATCCTGTACCGAAATCCATGAGAGTTTCCATCATGGTAGCCGCGGGACGTTCGACTCCCGCGCGAGTTTCAGGAACACTTCCTCCAGGTCAGCTTTACCGAATCGATCCACGATTGTCTGCGCCGTCCCTTCAGCTACGAGACGTCCGCGTTGAAGAAAAATAATACGATCCGACATTTCTTCCATCTCCCGCATGTTATGCGAGGTGTACAAGATACTCAATCCCGATGACCGTCGCTCCTCCTTCAGAAGTGATCGTACTTTACCGGCAATGTCAGGATCCAAACTCGCCGTTGGTTCATCGAGAAAGAGAAGCCGAGGCTCTGTGAGAAAAGCCTTGGCCAATGTCAATCTCGTCATCTGTCCTGATGATAATTTCCGGGTGACCTTCTGTCGGAATTCGTCCATCTCGAGCTTTTTGACGACATGGTCCACTCGACCGGCGATATCGGTCAAGCCATAGAGCTTGGCCACGACCCGCAGATTCTCCTCAACGGTAAGAGCTTGCGGCATGGCGATATAGGTCGATGAAAAGTTGATCTGTTGCAGGACCGCTTCACGGTGCGTGGATAGGTTCAAGCCAAAGGCTTCGATCGAGCCCGAGGTGGGTGTGACCACCCCGAGTAACATCTGGATCGTCGTGGTCTTTCCGGCACCATTCGGCCCCAAAAGCCCCAGAATTTCACCCGGTCGAATTTCAAATGAGACCTCATCCACCGCGGTAAAATTTCCAAAACGCTTCGTCAGCCGCGATACTTTCAGAACGGGACCCGGCATTCGACCTATCAGCCGTTCAACTAATTGAACAGGAGGACACCGCTGATCTGCTCAGGGATGTGGCAGGTCTCGCATTTGCGATCCAGCACCTTGCCGCCATACTGCCCCTTCCCATCGTGACAGCTGAAACAGTCACGGAGGGCCCGCTCACGAAGGTACGATCCTTCAGGATGAATCGGATACCACGGCTTGCTGTCAGCTGACACATGGCCGCGCGGAATGACGATGGGATAGCCCTTAATGGGCTCGTCATGTACCACGCCCGAATGGCAGGTTGTACACCCTTCACCTTGTCCACGAGTCTTGAAGGCTTGCATGTGCTGGCGATGATTCATGATCAGCCCGACTTCTTGGACCGGCGATGGAAGGTCGCGTGACGCTATTTCCGACACACGGAGGATATGGCGATGGCAACTCAGACAGACATCAGAATCCACGTGTGCCTTGAGATTGTGCGCAGCCGTCGGCGTTCCAAATAAATAGATGGTCGTGTCTTTGACTCCCGCCCAAACCTTATCGTGCAACCATCCCTCAAACCCAGGCCTTACATGACAGGCGACGCAGGCCACCTCTTTATGGGAAGATTTGGCCCAGCTCTCGTACGCAGGCGCGATCGTGTGACATCCAGCACAGAACTTTGGCTGATCCGTGAGGGAGGTCGTGGTCCCCACAAGGACCAGCCCTCCCACAGCGACGGCCAAAGCAACCGTGGACTTAAATGTCCGGCTCATGCTCCCGACGTCTGAGAGGGAACTGCTCGATCAAAAGAGCAGCGACACCGCCCACATCATCCACATGGAGCACTGGCACCGGAAGATCAACTACCTTGTCGGAGACGACCGCCAAAAGGCCGTCGGAAGAGTAGGAGATTTCGCCCAGCTGATCCCGGACAATGATGATTTTTGGATATCCCTCGCTCTTCCATCCCTCCGCAATAATGAGATCATAGGAGTTGTCTAAAAAACGGTCTCGAACCTCCTCCACCTTGAGCTGATCCGAGACATCGGCAAACATGGCAAGGCTTCCCTTCGATACGACCACCACACTGCTGGCCCCGGCACGCTTATGACGCCAACTATCTTTTCCTTCCGTGTCAAGATCGAACCCATGCCCTGCATGCTTGACGGTCGCAACACGGTATCCGGCCTTGACCAACTCGGGAATCACGCGCTCGATCAAGGTCGTCTTACCACTGTTCGAGCGACCGATAAAGGAAACGATGGGAACAGACATGGGAGTATATCGTCACCGATCAACCGAGCCATCACAGAGCCACGATTGATTCTTGGCCTCGTTGACTTCATCCAAGACGATTCGTGATCGTCCTTTCTAACAACAAGAGAGGCGGTGTGGACCGGCATTCGCAAGATCGGTCGTGGCGGGCCACGCCTCGCCGGTCAACAACTGGACCGCAACTTCATCACCAGGTTTTAAGCGCTCGACCGTGACAGGCACATCGATGAGACAGTTGGCTTTTACCATTGATGTGAGAATACCGGATCCTTGATCCCCGGTCGTACGGACCTTGAAGGCGCCGTCTTCTTGAGTGAGGAGACCGCGCAAAAAATGTCGTCGATCTCCGCGTTTGGAAAAAGTTTCCTGGAAAACCGCCTGCACCACCGGTCGTCCATAGCTACGACAGCCGCTCATTTTCAACAGGGCCGGCCGCACCAACTGTTCGAAGGTCACCATCGATGACACCGGATTGCCGGGAAGACCGAACGCGAGTTTATTCTGAATCTTTCCGAAGGCCAGCGGTTGACCCGGCCGGATGGCGAGCTTCCAAAAATTCATCTCGGCGCCTAACTCATGAAAGACGACCTTCGTAAAATCGTAATCACCCATCGAAACGCCGCCCGATAAGACGAGCATATCTGCGTTCAGTCCTTGAGAGATCTTTTCCTTGAGTGCCGCGGGTGTATCACGTGCGATGCCGAGCAGCAAGGGAATGCCCCCGGCTTCCTGAACCGCCGCCGCAATTCCATAGCTGTTCGAATTGATGATTTTCTCATCACTATACCGTTCATCCAAATCCGCCAGCTCATCGCCCGTCGAAAGGATCGCCACGCGTGGACGCTGGTGCACGAAGACGAATGATTTCGCCAAAATGGCCAGCATCCCAGCCTCACTGGGCCGCATTTTCGTCCCTTTCGCGATAATACAATCCCCTTTCTTGACATCCTCACCTTGGGGTCTGATGTTGGCTCCCTTTGGTTCAGCCTTCAACACACGGACGGAATCAGGAGTATGCTCGGTGTCTTCAACCTTCAGAACTGTATCAGCCCCTCGAGGAATCGGCGCGCCCGTCATAATACGGATCGCCTGACCGCAGCCTATCTCTTTCGACGGCATCGTCCCGGCAGGAACATCCTCGATTACCACCAGAGACACCGGTTTCTGGATCGTGTGCTCCTGCTTGATATCCGCCCACCTGACGGCAAACCCGTCCATCGCCGAATTGTCCCATGGAGGATTGTCTCGGCCTGCTATGATGTCCTCAGCCAGTACACGCCCCAGGACATCAAGAATGGAGACCTTCTCCACTCCCAATACCGTTGCGGCATCGAGCACCACCTGCTGCGCATCATGCAGTTGGGTCAATCCAGTCAAGGCATCGGTGGCTTTCACAGACTCATCCCCTTGATCGGTTTGGCTGTGGGTCGTCCGACGTTCAGCAATGACCCGCTCTTTTTGCAGAAGGATTCAATTTGATTCGCGATACGGTGGTACGCTTCTGCCGTCGGCGTGTCCGAATTGAATAAAGCAAACGGCTCACCCGCATCTGATTGCGTGACAACATCGGGGTCGAGAGGGATTCGCCCCAAAAACGGGACTCCCATATCGAGCGCAGAAGCCTCTCCTCCACCCTTCCGAAACACCTCGATCTCACGATGGCAGTGAGGACAGTCCAATCCGCTCATGTTCTCGACAATGCCGATGATCGGCACTTCGCTGTCTTTACAAAACGTGACGGACTTCCGCGAATCAAGAAGGGCCACCTCTTGTGGCGTGGTCACGATGACAGCTCCGCTCACGTTGCCGAGCAAGTCGATGGTCGTAACTGATTCGTTGCCGGTCCCAGGCGGAAGGTCGATGAGGAGAAAATTCAGATCCTGCCAATCTACTCCCCCCAGCAATTGATTGATAAATTCGTACTTATACGCATCACGCCAGATGATGGGATCATCCGAGTTCTGTAGCAGAAACGACATCGAGGCGATCTTTAAATTGTAAGCCTGGAACGGAATGATCCCACCTGACGTGCTGATCTTGAGTTTCTGTCCTTCGGCACCGACCATTTTCGGAATGTTGGGGCCATGAATGTCCATGTCACAGATACCGACATGCCACCCTTTGAGCGCAAGGCTGACGGCAATGTTCGTTGTACAGGTACTTTTCCCGACCCCGCCCTTATTGCTCATAATGAGCACTTTGTACTCGATCCGCTCCATCCGCTTCGCGACCAACCAGCGGCTGTGGCCTTCCTTGTCCTTTTGGCAGCTCTCGTTTTCATCACAGATGGCACAAGCCCACATGTAGGTGCACGCGTCTCCGCTTCCAGTGTTGATGATGTTCAGTTCACGTCCCATGATTTATCATTCCGGAGAACAGACGATCCTGTACTCCTCACTCGCTAGCGCCGTCGTCCCCCTGGAACTCCTACATACTCATCGTCCGAGGATTTTCCCATCGACATCCTTGGGGCATTTCCCCCTGCCCCCGCTCCAGCCATCGCCACAGCCGAAATGCCGGGTTGCCCCGTGTCCGAGGCAGTTTTCTTGCCAAACAGTTTCGCGCCGAAGATACCGACCCAATACAACAAAAACATGGGGCCAGCCATGAGTGTTTGGTTGAATGGGTCGGGGGTCGGCGTCAGGATTGCCGCGATCACAAATGATCCCAATAACGCCCACTTCCAGTACTGAATCAAGAACGGCGCATCGACCCACCCGAGCTTGGCCATGAGGGTAAGCGCTAACGGCACCTCAAAGGTCAGCCCGAAGACCATCAGGAACCAGAGAGCGAATCCGACGTACTGCGCGATCGAAATTTGAGGAACAAATCCCGCGTTCACGCCATACGCAATTAAAAAATTCAACGCAAACGGCAAGACGAAGAAGAATGAAAACGCCACGCCGGCATAAAAGGCCACCGCGCTGACGCACACGAAAGGCCCGACAAAGCGTCGCTCTTGGACATGGAGCCCCGGTACCACAAATTTCCAGATTTCATACAGCAGATACGGCATGGCCACGACGATTGCAAACAGACCTGCCACCTTGATGTTCTGCCAAAGCGCCTCCGCCGGGGCGAGAAAGACAAACGGCACAGTCGGCAGATCGGTGGGTTCCCAAGTAAGATGGCTGGGAACAAACATGTTCTGGAGCGGAACACGTAGCCATTTCACCAAGGCATCGGCATAAAAAAATGTCCCCATGAAAATGACCATTAACACGATCACCGCACGGGTCAACCGCACCTGGAACTCCACCAGGTGCTCCATGACCGGCATTTTTTTGTCTTCCAGCGGCTTGAAGATCGAATCTTGCAACCACCGGTTCACCTTGTTCAGCACACGGCCTCGTACGTTTCGGAATCTGTCGATCTGACAATCGGGCCTTCGGCAATCAACGGATTGACCGAGCAACCGATCCCTCCGTGCTTCTTACTTCGGATTGATGGCCACAAACAGGCTGTTCCCTTGCCGATTGACCAACAACACCGCGAGCTCACCCTTCTTGATCTTTTCCGACGCCTTTTGATACTCGGCGAGCGACTTGACGGTTTCGTGATTGACTTCCTGAATGACGTCACCGCGCTGAAGCCCGGCCGCCTCCGCTTCTCCACCGGGTTCCACTGACATAATGACGACCCCGGCGGTCTTCGCAGAAATGTTGAGTTGGCTCATCAGCGCATTATCCAATGCTTGGACACGCAGGGATGCCAACACATTGTCCGGCGGCTTGATCATTTCTCCAGACTCCTTGGGAGGAGCGGGCTCTTTCCTCGCCAGCACTTCATCCGATGGACGTTCCGCAACCTTCACCGCGATCAGCTGTTCCTTGCCTTCTCTCACGACCTTGATTTGCGCGTCCTTACCGACTACGGTTCTCGCGACCAGATTCCGCAACTGACTGACGCTCTGCACCTCTTTGCCATTGAAGGCGACCACCACATCGCCCCGTTTAATCCCGGCCGCGTGAGACGGACCACTTTCATTGACATCGCTGATGAGGACGCCCTTCCGTTCCTCTGGAAGTTTGAACGATTTCGCCAATGCCGGTGTGATCTCTTGAATCGCGACTCCCATCCATCCACGGACGACCTTCCCTGTTTTCTGTAGGCTGTCCACGATATCGAGTGCGATGCTGCTCGGAATCGCAAACCCAATTCCTTCCGAGCCACCGGTTCTGGAAAAAATCGCCGTATTGATCCCGATCAGCTCGCCGTTCATATTGACGAGCGCTCCGCCTGAATTCCCCGGGTTGATCGCCGCGTCGGTCTGAATGAAATCCTCATAGTCGGCGATTCCCACATTGCCTCGCCCCAAGGCGCTGATGATCCCGAGCGTGACGGTCGAACTCAGGCCAAAAGGACTTCCCACGGCCAGCACAAGATCGCCGACTTGCAGTCCTTCGTACTCAGCCCACTTAAGGGACGGTAAATCTTTGGCCTCAATCTTGATGACCGCCAAATCGGTTTTTGGATCGGTACCGACCACCTTCGCGGAAAACTCACGCCGATCGCTCAGCGTCACGGTAATCTGTGTCGCTCCCTCGACCACGTGATTATTGGTGACGATATAGCCGTTTGTGTCAAAAATGACCCCCGAACCCGCACTCTGATCCGGACGACCGTGTGGGACAGGTGGACCGTGCGGGGTCGGCGGTGCCGGTGATTCCCCTCCCGGCTCCTCGCCAGGAGGCATCCCGAATGGAGGAACCGGAGGAATGCCACCACGGCGTCGACTCCCTTCCTTCCCACCGCTTACGGCGATATTCACGACAGCTGGCGTCGTCTTTTTGACAATTTCTGAAAAACCCTGCGCCCAGGTGGGAGGGACACCTGCCGCCGATACAGATGATGCGCACCCACTTCCAATAAGAGCACATCCGACTAATCCACAACCGACGAGCACGCTAGCCGCCTGCTGACTCCAATTGAGCATATCTGCACTCCTTCAGGGTATGACTCTCTTCAAGAGAATCCTTAATGGGACTGAGGCTCTTGCACCGCCTCGATCAGTACATATTACACCACTCTTTCAACAGGCTTCAAAGAGGAAAACTTCCTACCAAATAAAGACTGCACGCCAGTTTGAAAGGCCTGTCGAACCACCTCCGAGCACACAGTGCGAGTTTGGGGCGACTTAGTCCTGCCAGCAATCGTGTTGCTTTCAGATGCCTTTTCCAGTACCGTTGCGGACGCGAGTCGCAGGCAAGCTCGTGATTTCAAGAAACCCATTCATTCGCACCACCTTCGTTGCATGCGCCGGATTCGGAGGTTCCCTACTTCTTTCCGCATGCGCCAACCACGTGGAGTTTCCTCACCTGGGAGAACCTCTGGCTTCCAGTGCCAAGTTGGACGTACCTCCGTCATTCAAAGACTTCACGATTCGTTACAGCGACTCCTGTGGGCAGATTCAGGAAATTCCATTGGGAAATCGACTCCATGAGGCGCTGCAGGAAGGCGTTCGGCGAACATTCAAAACCGTGATATCCGAAGGCGATACCACTCTCACCCCAGATCATACCATTCGAGTCGACCGTATCGATACAGTATTTGATCTCAACAAGGAGGCTTTGTACGATAGGCCTCCTGCCAGCTTACAACTCACGACAGTCGCTCGCGTCTACGATCGAAACGGAACGTTGCTCCGACAAACGGACGTCAAGGCCGCTCGACGGGAACGCCTACGGCTGGAGCAACTCGGAAAGAATTGCAACTATCATATCGATCCGTTCATCCAGGACATCGCCATCGATTTTGCCACACGAGTTGCCCTGATTGCGCGAGTTGCGGCAGAGAGCGAGGGCCTACCTGCGCCTTCAGCTTCAGCAACCAGAGAACGCCAACGTCCTCCGGCCTCGCCATCTTCACCCCTTCGATTTAAGGCGATGCTACTCGACGAAAACACCGATTTGATTTTTGAAGGTGGCGAACATGTCCGAATCCGAGTGGACATCGTGAATACCGGAACGACCACGATTGAGAATGCGTGGGCGTCGCTGAACGGCACCTCGGCCGTCATCGATCAGTTTCCCACAACCGGCTTGAGAATCCCCCCTCTGCAACCGGGCCAAACAAAATCGTTGGAATTTGTCGCCACGTTGCCCCTGCTCACCGAACCCCAGCACGCCGAGATTCAAGTTGCGGTGGAGGAGCGCGGTGGGGTGGCGGCCCTCCCACAAACGCTTTCCTTCACGATCACCCCAACTGGATCTAGCAACGATAATGTCGATCAAGTCCCGGCACAGACATCAGGCGTTCGGCAACCAGGGACCTCCGTCATTTCCATCGGTCTCAGTTCCTATCTCGACAGTCAGATACACTCCCGCAAGTATGCGTCACGCGATGCGGAAACGGTCGCCAAGTATTTTCAGACCCTCGGAGGCGTTCCATCGTCCAATATCCACCTCCTGACGGACCGCAAGGCGACCCATTTGCAGATCGAGAAGGCGCTCTTCGAATGGCTCCCGACTCGGCCCATGAAGGATGGGATCGTCATCGTCTATTTTTCCGGACAAGCCCTGGTCTCCCCGACTGGAGAGATCATGCTGGTCCCGTATGATGGAGCGAAAGCCGCGACAACCCTGTACCGGCTGAAGTCGTTCGAATCGGCCTTCGCAAAACTCAACCCGCAACAGGCTATCCTTGTTTTCGAAGGGAACATCTCCGCGATTCAAGACAACCCCAAGACGACCGTCACCCCCCGATGGGAGTTGCCTGGCAATAAGGCAATCCGCTTGATCGCCGTAGAGGGGCTCGGCAAGGGACTCGACGACGATGCACATCATCACGGTCTCTTCACCTATCATCTGTTGCAGGGTCTTCGAGGAGAAGCGGACACGAACCATGATGGGAAGGTCACGCTCGGCGAGATCGGAGGATTCGTGCGTCAGAAGGTGGCCTGGGCGGCAAAATCGAAGTTTGGCTCCGTGCAGCGTCCCCAGATCATCCCGCTGCTCAAACCGGACAACAAAGCCGCCGATGTCGTCCTCACCACCCTGCCTTTTCTAACCGCCACAGAAACACCCTAACCGTGCGATTCGTACTGATTGGCACGTCGAGACTCGAACCAGTTTCTCAACGAATTCTTTACCGAAGAAGCAGCGGGAAAAGGGATCGCCAAAGCACGGCGTCTCGAAACGTCCAGCGCCCCTTTTCGTGACCGACGAGATATTAATAACTGCGGCCTTCGCCTGTTGGCGACGGCGATGAAGAGCTGCCCAGAGACAATTCGTGGAGATGGACCCTGAGAAATGTCCTGGGCAGCTATGGCAAGCGGTGCACACACACTCTAACCGCTGGCTGCGAACACTTCACCACCTCAAACAGGACGAACATAACGGTCGGCACGAACAACGCATTAAAGAGCCGTTGGCTCAATTAGTAAACTCGCTTCAAGGTACCCGAACAGCCAGCACTCCATTCTTACATACGGCCTCTGCTGTAGAAATATCTAAGCCCTCGGGCAATGCCACGCTTCGACGGAATGCCGCATAGCGACGGCTGCTTCCTTCGCCGTTCCCGTCACGCCACTCACGCTGGTCTTCATAGCTCAGACAGAGTATGCCGTTTCGGATCGTGACGCTGAGTTGTTTCGGGTCTACTCCGGGGATATCAACACGGAGGATCACGTGCTCTTCCGTCTCGTACATCTCGATCCCAGAGCCAACCCCGGCAAAACGGGACCACCCCGTTTCAAAGGCTGACATCAGAAAACGATCAAACAGCTGATCCATGTCATCGTGAAGTGATACAACCTCGTGCGTTTCGACTGGTTTGCGTTTCCAAGGAATCATCTCTTTGAGCTTCGTCATCAGTTCCATCACACATTCTCCTTTCTCAGAAATTGATAGCCGGTTCACCGATTTCAATAAGCTTCAGAACGCGCCTGTCAAGCACTCGTATTCGAGGATCCACCCATGACCATATGGGTAGGCTGCAGGTCTCTCCCTGACCAGACCACCATGGCGATGGCCGGATTGTCGCGGAAATCGTGGGTGGCCACCTATCACTCCTGGGAATGAAACATGAACGATTTGGTTTTGGCTGTAACCACATGAACCTCTCGACGCGGGATGTTCACCTCTTTGTCCGTTTCCGGTCCTTCCACCATGACAGCCAGGCACTCACCATGAAGGCCACGATGATAAGGCTGAATATCACCAACCCCATAACTTCAGTGCGCGGTAACGCTGCGAGGGATTCCATCATCACCGAGTCTCCTGCTCTTCATCGAGCTTTCGCTTTCCTGCACCCCACGCGTATGACGTCTTCCAGGAGTTGATCCCGAAGACGCGTGACCGTTACAAGCCGCCTGCGCCGATCGAGCGACCACCACCGAAGAGGCCGGCAAAAGTGGATGGTTGGCGGTGGGATATTCTGCAAGACTGCTGGGTGCTGAAAGTCATAGCGTTCAGTCTGCGACCGCGCATCCTGATTCGTGCGCCGAACGGCTTCAGTATCGAACGCCCTTGCCAGAACCGTGCTTGAACTCCTCAATAAAAATAATGGTTCCACCGTCAATCTTCACCGATTGCCACTTGCAAAATCATAACGCCATCACGCTGATCAACCTCGATAATTCGCCAAGCGTAACGGTATGTTCTTAGGTTCTTAGGTTCTTCGTTCTGGCGATGGGCGATGGTTCGCGATTGATCGGGGAAGATCGTCATGCGGGATCTTCGTCCGTACAAGCATGACGACTCCGCGTACCAAACGCAGTGATAATTCTTTGTGGAGAAAAGTCAATATTCAGATATAGTCCTCTTTGACCATCTGGAGAGAAGTAACGTAAACGCGGTGAATCATTGGCGACTGCCATTGGAGTGAGTACGAGTAGTGCCACCATCGACGTAGGAGTGATCTGCGCATGCAGCATCGGTAGTAGAAGGTGAAGGGGGGCTTGACTGGCATCATGCCAAGTTTTTCAGCAGATTATAAAGCCACAGCGAGGGTCAGGTACCTCCACCGCATGAGTACTGTGTCATCGGACGTTTTCACCACTTTCCCCTCTTGAGTTCTAACTCCAAGTGCAACACGGCCAGCCCGGATGGGCTAGGGTGTTGTCATGCGAACGAGATCGTACAGACACGTGAGTGCCGACGAACGTGAGACCGTGGGCCTGGGACTGGCCCATGGCTCTTCGCTCCGAGCAATGGCGCGGATCTTGGGACGGGCCCCGAGTACCGTGAGCCGCGAGATCGCCCGGAACACCACACGCGGCCATCCCTATCGGGCCTGTACGGCGCAGAGCCATGCGGATATCCGAGTTCATCACCCACGGCGACCTCGGAAACTCCTTGATCCGTGGTTGTGGCAGTATGTCCGGAGACATCTGACGGCGGGCTGCTCGCCCGAGCAGATGGCGGGCCGCCTCCACCGCCTGTATCCTGGCGACATGCGTAACCGCCTCTCGACGGAGACCATCTATGTCGGGCTGTATGTATTGCCCCGCGGAGCGTTGCGCAGTGAATTGTTGGCCGCCTTGCGGCAGGCACGCAAGGCGCGTCGTCCTCGGACGCGTGGCCGCGATCGCCGGGGCCAGATGCCCAATATGACGCCGATCGCCGAACGGCCCGCCGAGGCGGACACGCGCACGGTGCCTGGTCACTGGGAGGGCGACTTGCTCAAGGGAACCCGCAATAGGTCGGCCATCGGCACCCTGGTGGAGCGAACCCCACGCCTGGTTATCCTGGCCAAGCTGAACGGAACTGATGCCACGAGCGCCCGTCAGGGCTTCACCAAGAAACTCCGGCATGTCCCCGCACTGTTCCGGAAAACCCTGACGTATGATCGCGGGAAAGAGATGGCCGAACACGAACGACTGCCCCAGCGCCTGGAGATCCGTGTCTACTTTGCTGATCCCCATTGTCCCTGGCAACGGGGCACCAATGAAAACACGAATGGCCTCCTCCGTCAGTACTTGCCCAAGGGCCTCGACCTGTCAGGCTATACCCAATGCGAGTTGAACGCCATCGCCACTCGGCTGAACACACGCCCTCGCAAGTGTCGCAACTTTGCGACGCCCCTGGAAGCTTATGCGCACTTGCGCCATCATTCACCCGTTGCACTTGGAACTTGAAACTGCCCCTCCAATGCCAGGCCTCCAGCCTATTTCCCCTCATCATTCGTGTGCTAAGGACCTTGCCTAATGCGCTCAGCACCCGCCGTCATGCCTCACTATCGCTTTCTGTCAAAAAGAAAGAAGGTGGGAAATACCTCCCCACCCTCTTTCGATCTGTCACGATCTCAGCCGAAGTGTGATGCCACCCCAGGCTGAAGCGCCGCCCTTATGGGCTAGTCACCTGCATGTGAATGCTGCCGGTGTCGGGCATCGGCGGACTGATTGTAATGGAATAGACCTCCGAGGTAGCCAGCGTCACAGGCTTCAATGTAAAGCTCGACGCTGAGCTCGTCACCCCGCTTTGCAAAATGCCGTTTGGAGAATACAGACTTACGTTCACATTGCCAATCTTATTTTGAGTCACCTTGATGGTCACTTGTTGATTGGCCGTACCCATAAATGTATAGCGCCCATTCTGTCCGGCCCTGCTGATTGTGATGGCCCTCGGAGCAGCATTAACCTTGAGAGAATCCGAAACCTCCGTCGAGAGAGTCAAGGTCATTTTGCCGGTGTAGCTGCCGACAGGGTCAATAAGAACCGTGTAGGTGCCAGTGGTCGGCAGGGGGTTTTGATCTTCGAGCGCCCCACCAGCTGTCCCTACTGCTGTGGAGGCAAGGATGGTCCCCTCCGAAGTCATGAGGGTGACCGCGCTTGAGGTAATATCCACTGATGTCAACCCAAGGGTGACCCATTGCCCTGCATTGCCATTGAACGTATACCGAGCGGTCTGACCTGGCTTGCTCAGACTGACCGGTACCGATGGGCCATCAAGGGCCAACGCACCTGTAACTGGAGAAGAAAGTGCAAGCGTCATGCTGCCGGTATAGTTACTCACCGGCTCCACTATGACAGTGTATGTCCCTGTTTCCGGTAAAGCCGCCAAAGGATCAAGGCTGCCGCCGCTCGGACCGATTGTCGTCGATTCCCACTTGGTGCCATCTGGTCTCAGTATGGACACTGTGCTCGAGAGAATTGATACCCCGGTAACACCAAGATTTATCCTTTGGCCTGCCGTCCCGTCAAAGATATAGCGCGCCCGTTGGCCCGGAACTGACAGGGTCGGTGTTGCTGTCACTTGGTCGATCGTGATGGATCCGGTCAGTTCTGGAGCATTATACAGCGCGAGCTTGGCATGACCGGTGTAACTCAGGTCCGGATCAATCAGAACAGTATAGGTCCCGGAAGTCGGAAGAACCTGCCCTGGGATCATGGCACCTCCATGGACAAACGAGGTCGGCTTGCCCAATGGCACTCCATCTGGTTTAAGAATCGAAACCAATCCACTTCGAATCGTCACATCTCTCAATTGCGCACTCACCGTTTGGCCGCTTTCGCCCGAGAATGTATAGCGAGCGTTTTGTCCGACCCGTTTGATGTCAACCGCAACCGCAGAACCTTGGGGTACGATCTCGCCACTCAGCTCGTTTGAAAGCGCTACGGTGACACTCCCCGTGTACTCGCTAAGGGGATCAAGGAGGATTGTATAGACTCCCGTCGTGGGCAACTCGACGAAGTCAAGACTCGCTCCGTTCATCTGGCTGGAAGAAATCAGACTGCCCGTCGATTCATCAGTAAACTTATAGGCCGTGGTGGATGTCTGGACCTTCGTCTGTGAAGACAGTTCCCGTTGCATGGTCGCATAATAGTTCTTCAGAGCTGACGGCTGAGTTGGCACCACTGCGCCATCCGGCCCATACATCATCACCCTGAACTGCGTAAGTGACACACCGCTAAAGCCAACATCTATCCGCTGGCCTGCCGTGCCGTCAAAGACGATGACGCCTTTTTTCTTTGCAGTATTGATTGCGACTGTGACAGGTTCTCCGCCAACCGCAATGCGACCATTATACTCAATGTCACCTGCCGCGACACCCGGCGGCAAGACACTCTCTCCGGCGTAACTCATCCCGGAGTTGGTACTCCAAGTAACTCCCGTCGACACGAGCGCAAGCGATACCGTTACCACTGCTACGCGGCACTTCCCCCACGGCCATAGGCTGCCCATAGTCGCCCTCCTATTCCAAGTTATGAAAACAGACGGCCCAATGTGGTTGTCACCTCGCTTGAGTCCTAACCTCGGTCCAAACTACGACGGGCGGACTCTAACCTTTTTTGTATCCACAGCGCAAGCACCCAAATGCATCGTTTGACCAATTATTCGTTGTGCCCCCCTTTAGAAGGGGATCGCACGCAAGGACACAATGCCGCTGATTTCTACTATTGATGAAGAGAATCGTGGGAGGCTGACTAGCGGTCGCGCGGGGAAGACTTTCTCCTTATCCATCCCTAAACAAATACAAACAAAAAAGGGTGGAGAGTGCCCTCCCCACCCTTCCATGTCAACTCATAAAAAACCCACGCAGAGACTAGATTAGTCTTTTTTGCAGAAGCTGCGTTCGTAATTGATAATATGCCATGCCTCGTCCTCAGTGATCGCGGCAGGAATCAAGGAAACCATGCCCGTGCCTGGGCTGCCGTTCTTGATGACCCAGAAGAGCTCGCCATCTTTCCGCTTCTTGTGGAACTTGCAGTTGGTGAAATCCCGTGGGCTGGGGTTCAGAATCTTGCCGGCTTCGCCCTGTCCGTCACCAGCCTTACCGTGGCAATTGAAACAGGTGCCCTTCCCATCATAGAGGGCCTTGCCTTTAGCAATGCTGTCCGCATCTGCCTCGAACTTATTCTTCATACCTTTCGCCTCGGCCATCTGATCAGCCGGAACACGGGGCTTCAAAGGATCTTTTTCTTCTGCTCCAACCGCTGAGACCGAGAGGAGCATAAGCGCTGCGCTGATACCCAAAAACTTGGACAGATACCCCATCACACGTCCTCCTTTGTGTTAAACACACCGGCCCACATGCGCTCTGGGCCGCCGACTCGCCTTCTTAATCCTCTACTAAAAAGCCAGGTAAAACGGTCAAACTATACCAATGCCCTTAAATTCCTGTCAAGAAAACATCCGCCGATATACACCGATGGTTTGATCCTTCTTATACATCCAGTGATTTATCAGAGCCTTCTCAGAAGCTCAATGCTCTTTCTGATAAGGAGACAGGAATGGAATAAGTTAGATACTACCGCTTCAACACAATGTCCCTGGCCACCTTCCCGCTCGGTCCGAAGGGCTTTTGTGGTTTCCCGTTTAATTCAGCCTTGACCCCCCCGGCGTTTCCAAGGGTTAAGATGAAGAGCTCCTGTCCCGTCCAATGTGCCTTTTCACCCGGTCGGAGGAGTGATTCCTGAGGACTTCCATTATCAATTTGCACGACCACCCAGCTCAACTCCGTTGCTTCCAGATCCAACACGAGCTGCCCATCGCCCTGATCCCCTGCCGCATTCAATGATAATCCCGCCAATGGACCATCACTGCCAGGAGACGCCGTAGAGACCGTAGGCACCATTCCCGGCTCAATCTTGGAGACCGCCACGGCAGATGGGTTTGGTTCCTGTCTTTGCAGCGTGTCCGTCGCCGGTTTCGGCGTACCGGCAGTTGCCTCGTTCGGCTTTGGCGCTTCTGTAGCATAGTCCGTCCCGCGGGCACTCGGTTCCGGAAGGTCCTTGCCTGCTTGAGCCGGCCGTTTCGCCATCGACGCTTGTTCG
Source organism: Nitrospira sp. (assembly GCA_019636815.1). Lineage (GTDB taxonomy): Bacteria > Nitrospirota > Nitrospiria > Nitrospirales > Nitrospiraceae > Nitrospira_D. The sequence continues at coordinate 67,411 of JAHBWT010000008.1, read as the reverse complement.
GGTGCTCCTTGACGAAAGACCGCTGATTGCTCTCGGCTTAAGAGAAAGATCAACGTCAGAACGGCAACGCCAATCGCGATGGCTACCGCTTTTCGATTTGCCTGACGCTTCCGGTCTTCCTCCACCTGCCGAATCTTCAGCCGTTCTCGTTCATCCTGTTTCTCATAGAAAGACCCTGCCGACTGGATAAACCGATGAATCGCATCCTCTTCATCAAGGCCCAGCGAGCGAGCATAGGAGCGCACAAATCCTCGGGCGAATACCTGGTCTGGCAACTTGGCAAAATTCCCGTCTTCGAGCGCCTTGACGAAATCCGTACGAATACGGGTCTTGAACGCGACCTCATCGATCGTCAACCCTTTAGTCTCTCGCACTTGCCGGAAGAATTCGCCGACCGACTCCATACGTCTCCTACTTCAATCGAGCCAAAAGTTCAGATGCCGCCTCCGCCAGGTCTCCGCCTTTATCCATCGTCGCGACTTTCTTCAGGACTTCGCGCGCTCGCGTCGTGTAGCCTAACTGATAGTACACCCGTCCGAGCTCCAGATGGGTCATAGCTGGCGGAACGCTGGGAGGACTGGCCGATGCCGCATCTTCGAACGCCTCCATCGACCCGTGAAGGTCGCCTTGATGTGCGAGTGCGCGACCGAGATGAAATCTGGCCAAATCGGGAGTCGGATACAGCGGATTCGCGAGTGCCAGCTTGTAAGACGCGATCGCTTCATCCCACCGGTCTTGGTTCGCGAGAATCTGTCCGAGATAGGTATGCGCTTCGGAATACGATTCGTCAATCTTGATCGCCTCCCGAAATTGCCGTTCCGCAAGAGGTAACTTGCCCTGGAGGGCATATACATGTCCCAATGCGTACCGCGCCTCTTTGTTGGCAGGATTCACCTGGACGGATCTCTGGAACGACACGAAGGCCTTTTGGCGATCTCCCGGCAGACTGGCCACCCCTTCTTGATAATGCCCTTGCGATTTGCGCAAAGCTTCTTTGTCGTTCGCACATCCCACCAAGACAGTTATGAACCCTAAACATGCCGGCGCCAGACAACGACCCAGTTGACGGCACCGACTGTTCACCTTAGTCATTGAATATCCTCGAAATGCGTTAACCGCTTGAACTCAGAGAACCGATCCTGAATCTCTTTGTAATCCAGGATTCGCAATCGGTCAAGACTAAAGGCTTCTACTGTAAATGATGCCATGACGCTTCCGAAGATGATCGCCTGCTTCATAGCTTCAGGTGAACGATTTCCCGTCGCCGCCAAATAGCCGAGGAACCCGCCCGCAAAGGTATCTCCTGCTCCGGTCGGATCATGCACGTCTTCGAGCGGAAACGCCGGCGCGCCGAACACCTGCTTCTCGTTGAACATCAGCACCCCATACTCTCCGCGTTTCACGATCAAGTGCTTAGGCCCGCGCGAAAGCACGAGCTTGGCGACTTTCACCAAGTTAGAGTCTTGACCCAGGGCTCGAGCTTCCCCGTCGTTGATGATCAGCACGTCGACTTTCTCCAACACCTTCCACAGCGATTCTCGTTGGCCATTGATCCAGAAATTCATCGTATCGCAAGCCACGAGGGCCGGACGTTGGACTTTCTGCAGCACATCGAGTTGCAGTTCGGGATGAATATTCCCCAAAAATAAGACGTCCGGCGCCCGATAGGCTTCCGGGATCTGAGGGCGAAAGGTTTCAAATACATTGAGTTGCGTATCCAGAGTATGAGCCTCGTTCAGCTGGTGCGTGTACTCTCCCTTCCACCGAAAGGTTGCCCCGGGCCGACGCTCAAGGCCCGCAAGATCAATTTGTCGGCTCTTGAGAAACTCGATATGCTGTTGGGGAAAGTCTTCTCCCACCACGGCGATCAGCGCCACCGATGTAAAAAAACTGGCGGCCGTCGAGAAATACGTCGCCGATCCGCCTAGAATTTCGGTTCCTTCGCCGAAGGGGGTCTTGACTGTATCCAGCGCAACCGATCCGACGACAAGCAATTTCCCCATGACTAACGGGCTCCTTTCTGTGGCCGTACAGCACGATCAATGAGCACGGCGAGCTTCTTCCGAACTGCCGCGGGAATTCGTTTCGGCGCGGTCAGAATCGCATGATCCAACGCACGATGACAGGCGCACTCTCTGGAATCGGCGAAGGATGGCATCACCGCACGAAGTATCTGTTTGGCCAATGCGACATTGCTGTGGAGGGTGGCCAAGACCGCCTCTACCGTCACGGCCTCTTCGGTTTCGTGCCAACAGTCATAGTCGGTGACTAGGGCCACTGTCGCGTAACTGAGCTCCGCCTCTCGAGCCAGCTTGGCCTCGGGCATATTGGTCATCCCGATCACATCGACGCCCCATTGCCGATAGAGTCGTGATTCCGCCTTGGTCGAAAACTGCGGACCCTCCATACAGAGATAGGTACCTCTCGGATGCACCTTGGCCCCGACTCGCTTGGCCGACGAGAGCAGCACTTGTCCCAGCTCGGTACAGACCGGCTCACCGAAGGCCACGTGCGCCACGATCCCGTTCTCAAAAAAGGTCGAGGCTCGGCGCCTCGTGAGGTCGATAAACTGGTCCGGCACCACGACGTCTCCGGGTTGAATCGATTCCTTCATGCTCCCAACGGCGCTGATCGAAATGACGTGCGAAACACCAAGAGACTTGAGCGCGAAAATGTTGGCTCGATAGTTGATGCTGCTTGGATTCAGCAGATGTCCTCGCCCATGCCGGGAGAGAAACGCCACTCGAATGTCATCGAGCGTGCCTATGGTGATCGCGTCGGAGGGCGCTCCGAAGGGCGTTCGCACCCGGACTGATCGGGTCGATGTCAGCCCTTCAATGTCATAGAGCCCGCTTCCTCCAATCACGCCGACCGTCGCTTGCTTCTCGCTTGTCTTCATCTTCATACACACCCTTTCCCCAACGCAGCCCGTCCCGTCAAACCGGACGGGGCTTGTACCTCCAGAGTCCTCACAAACTGTTCCATCTGTCTGATCACTCGCTCAGCCGTTTGTTCGAGCATCTCCCCTTCTTCGATCGACAACCAGACAATCCCAGGTTCTTTTCGAAACCAGGTCATCTGCCGTTTCGCAAAGCGTCTGGTATCCCGCTTGAACAGACGCACCATTTCCGCATAATCGCACTCATTCGCCAGAAAAGCTCCGATGTGGCGATAGCCAAGTCCTTTCATGGAAGAGAGCTCCCGTCCGCATCCTTGGCCAAGCAAGGCCCGAGTCTCTTCTACCATTCCATGAGTCAGCTGCCAATCGATTCGTTCTTCAATCCTTCGATACAATGATTCCGTAGTTCGCTGGAGTCCAATCAGCAGCACCGAAAACGGTCGTTCCTGAAACCGATGTCCCTCCTGGATCGTTGAGATCGAGCGGCCTGACAATCGGTAGACTTCCAGCGCCCGCATCACCTTCGATTCGTCGTTCGGATGCAGCCGGGCTGCCGTCTCAGGATCGGTGCGCAACAATTCTGCGTAGAGACCGTCTCTTCCCCTCGTGTCTCTCAACGTCTTGAGGTCGGCCCTCACATCAGGATCGGCCTCGGGCGCCGAGCATAATCCTCGCACTAAAGTTCTTATGTACAACCCTGTACCCCCAACCACGAGCGGCAGCCGGTTCGCAGCATACAACCGATCGATTTCTTCCAATGCAACGCGGCGATACCGCCCTGCATTGAACGCTTCGTGGGGATCGACCAGATCGATCAGCCGATGCGGCACGCCCTGGCGTTCAGCGACCGTGGGCTTATCTGTTCCGATGTCCAGCCCCCTGTACACCTGACGAGAATCGGCGGTCAGGACCTCGGTATCGAAATGCCTGGCCACCTGTGTCGCAACCCGACTCTTTCCGACGGCGGTCGGTCCAAGCAGCACTACTAAAGGACGGTGGCGACGTAGCTGTTCCGGGAGCATAGATTCACGCGAGAGGCACTACTCGTCCTATCCGGAGACCTTGATTCCCCCTGCTCAGTTCATCCGCCCTGTGCGCCAGGGTCGTCTACCAACCTACTCGCCCAAACATTTTTTCTAACTCATTGATCGTGAGCCGGAACGAGGTCCTTCGCCCGTGGGGACAGGTGGTAATCTCCCCCTCGCTCCGCCATTCCTCGACCAGCACTTTGATTTCTTCCAGTCGCATGAGACGACCAGCGCGGACGGCACCGTGACAGGCCATCGAGGCCAACACCGAACGAACTCGTGCCTCCAGACTGGCCATGCTGTCCCATTGAGCGAGGTCTTCGAACAGATCCTGGAGGAACTTGCTTGCATCGATACGACCAAGACCGACCGGAGTCGATCTGATCAGAACCGTTGAGGCGCCGAACGGTTCGATCTCCAACCCCAACTTCTCCAGGTCACCCTGGTACTGCTGGAGTAGCGCAGCTTGAGCTGAGGACAGGTCAACCGGATCGGGAATAAGCAGCGCTTGGGCCTCCATCTTGCGTGTCGTCCAGGCCCGCAGTAGCCGCTCAAAAAGGACGCGTTCGTGGGCGGTATGCTGATCGATCACGGTCAAATCTTCGCCGACTTGAGCCACGAGGAACGTTCGATTGATCTGTCCCAGCGGGACCACTTCAGTGGAGGATACTCGAGCATAGGACTCTGCTGCCTCGTTTACGAACGCCAATTGAGTTTCACCGCCTTGCCAGGCGGACGGTGTCGAATTCGCCAAAAGAGACTCGCGCACGGACGAAGGATCAACAACGGAAACAGGGCTGCGCCAGCCGGAACCGGCAAGGCGAGCCTGCTCTTTCGAATCATTCGGCGGTTCTTCCCTGCTCAATGTCCGGCGAACGGCTCGTCGGACAAGCTGATGCACGGTTTCATTGTCGGAAAATCGTACTTCTCGCTTGGCAGGATGGACATTGACATCAACACGATCTGGATCGATCTCCAAGAACAGCACAAATCGGGGGTGGCACCCCTTGGCAATGAATGATCCATAGCCTTCTCCAACGGCGTGAGACACGGCCAGGCTCCGAATAGGGCGACGATTCACAAACACCTCTTGAGGTGTGCGCGACGACTTCGCATAGATCGCATCGACAATATATCCACTGACGGCAACACCCGGAAGCGCGGCATTGAGCGATAAACATTGATCGAGAAGCGCAGGCTGATACACTTGGGCGATTCGATCCACCTGCGAGCGCGCCGCCGGATAGTTCATCAGTTCCTGGGCGTTGTGGGTCAAACGGAATTGAATGGACGGCCATGCCAGCGCCGCCTGCTGCACCACCCGAGTGATGTGCGAACACTCCGTGGCAATGGATTTGAGAAACTTCTTACGCGCCGGCTGATTATGGAACAAGTCCGCAACTTCAATTCTGGTCCCCGTCACGGGAGGCGCGTCGGCGATGTTCCCGACCAACCCGCCCGCGACCTCCAATTCCGTCCCAAGCTCAGCCGACCGCGTCGCCGTGATCAAACGGACGTGCGCCACCGCGGCAATACTCGGCAACGCTTCACCTCGAAACCCCATGGTTCGGATGGACCAGAGATCCATATCCGACTGAAGTTTGCTCGTGGCATGTCGTTGAAACGCACGTGGTGCGTCTTCCCGACTTATCCCCTCTCCGTCATCGGTCACCCGGATCAGAGAGAGACCACCGTCCTTCACCTCGATCGTGATCGCGCGACTACCCGCGTCGATGCTGTTTTCAAGTAGCTCTTTCACGACCGCTGCGGGACGCTCGACCACTTCTCCGGCTGCAATACGGCCAATAACCTCTTCTGAGAGGATGCAGATCTTGCCGCTGCCGTCGGTTGTCAGCACGGCCGGAGACTCCTGGTGGAAGATGCGATGGTGGGAAGAACGGGACGTCGCGCCACCGCGACGGTCATCGGATTTCAGCCAACTTATACTTGGCCAGTTTTGATTCCTCCGACGAAGGGAACTCCTCGATCACTCGCTTCAGATTTTTTCTGGACTTTGCGAGATCGCCGGTCTCGGCCGTGGCCAAGCCAAGCTTGTAGAGCGCGGCCGGCACCTTTTCGTTTCCAGGGTACTCTGCCACAAGCGAATCAAATATCTGAATCGCCCGCCCGTAGTCTTTCAAATTGTAATACGATTCGCCCATCCAGTACTGCGCATTCGGTGTCAGCGATGTCCCGGGGAAATCTTTCACGAACCGTTGAAACCCGGCCACCGAGAGATCGTAATTTCCGTTGAGGTAATCATTATAGGCCAAGTTGAACGCCGATGTCGGCGTAATTCCGGTGACGATCGCGACGGATTCGGACGGAGGGGCGGACTTGACGGGTTTGACGGCACGAGACTCAGCAGGAGGATCCACTTTCGCCGCTGACCGGCCAGCGGTCTCCTCCAGTTTGGTAAGTCGGTTTTCCATTTTCTGGAAACGGGCCGACAAATCATCAACCCGTGGCTTGGTTGCCTCTGGGTCCTTGATTTTTTCGATTGCCTCCAGCCGACGCATTACTGCGTCCATTCGCTGACGATCTTGCTCCTGTGTTCGAGTGACCGCCGAGAGCTGGTTGCGAGCTTGGATGAAATCCGCATGCCGTGCGCATCCGACAAAATCCACCGCTGATATCGACAGCCCGCATACCACAAGACCAGACAGCATTGGACGAACACCCATGGTGTTAACGCGCCTCCTTGAGTTGTGCCAACTTGTCCGATGCTCTTCCTGCTTCTGCACTCCCCGGGTACAGCGTCATCACTTGCCTGAATGCCGAATGGGCTCTTTTCATATCCTTCATAGCCAGATACGCATACCCCTTCTTCAGAAGCGCAGCGGGCACCTTCTCACTGCTCGGATAGTCGATCTCTACCTTGTCATAGGCATCGATGGCTTTCTGGAAATCCTTCTTACCATAGTAAGATTCGCCGAGCCAAAACCTGGCATTCGGCGCGAGACCGGAGTTCGGATATTCAGAGAGAAAGCCGGTGAACCCTTGCCGAGCGCCTTCTAGATCTCCGTCCCGAAACATGGCCAGTAAGCGGTCATACCGAGCCCGATCCGGGGAGTCGAAGCTGCCCTGAGGAAGTTCGGACTTCGGTGATTCCTGGAGAGGAACAATCGTTGCCCTAGCAGTCGTCGCCTCCGGTTCAGCAGGAACCGCGGACGCGAGTCCACCTCCAGCCGCGGATTCGTTGGGCACAGTGGGCGGCTGCGCTGATTTGATCCCCTGTTGGAGCAAAGTAGGCTTACTGTAGACATGCTCGACGGTTTTCGCCAACGCGTCGATGCGGCTGTCCTGCTCGTCCAGGCGCGCAGTGATTTTCTTTCCAACCGTTTCAAGCGCTTTCGTCACGGAAACCACGCTTCGATTGATATCCTCCGCATGCGCAGCTGTCGCCTTTGAATCGGCGTCGACCCTCGCTGTGAGGTTTTTTGAAACCTGCTCTCCCTCGCTCACCCGATCGTTCAGGCCGGTTAATGCCTCCCGAAATCCGGTCAATGCCTGATTGAATTGAGCGAATTTTTGAGAGATCTGCTCGACTTTTTTGTTGTTTTCGGCCATCTCTCGCCGTTGTTCATCAAGCTTGACATCCACCCGCTTGGTGATGCTTTCGTTCGTACGCTGAACGACCTCGATGATGTCCTTCTTCAGGGCCTCCATGGCTTTGGCTACTTCATCGAGCCTGGCTGAAACTTTGGCATCCTGAGTGTCGAAGCTCTTCTGCACCCACAGATACCGGGTACCGCTATCGGCTTCAAGTTTTGCCGCTAGCTGTTCCAGTTTTTTTGTCTGCTGCTCCAACTGCGCCGAGCGGTGCTTGAAGTCTTCTTGTCTGCCCTGGAGCTCTTTTGCCAGATGCAACGCCTTCTCCAGTTCCCCTCGCAACCGGGGCAATTCCTGTTCTCGCAACGTTGAAATTTCCTGATTCTGCCTCGCGCTGGTCTGAGAAAGCTGATTTTTAAAATCTTTTTCCGTTCTTTTGAGATCCGACTGCTGCGCCATACAACCAGGGAGCACGAGACCTATCAGCGCCACACCAAGGAGCGTACGATGCGTCAGTGATGGTTGAAGCGGCATGTCCTGACCTCTCTCAGCGACCGTCCACAATCAGGGCGCGTTTCGGTGAATCATTACCCCGTGCGCGTCACTCCCCGATCCGAACGACGAGATGTCCACGACGATTTTGCGAGTAACACGATTCTGCGTGTTCGGTGCAGAACGGACGTTCCTTGCCGTACGAGACGACCGACAGATGATTGGGCACCACCCCCAGCTCAACAAGGTAGTTCCGGACGGCTTTCGCACGCTTCTCGCCCAGCACCAAATTGTAGGCTGACGTGCCTCGTTCGTCACAATGCCCTTCGATTTTCAGCTGAGTGCTTGGATTGGACTTGATCCATTCCACATTGCTGGAGAGCGCAAGACGGCCCTCGTCCGAGATCGAAAAGCTGTCATACGCAAAAAACACATCGCGCAGTCCTGCCGCTGCCGAAGCGAGCTGTTCGGACCGTATTTCAGCCAACTGCCGAGCGGCAGCTCCTGGATCGGATTTCGCCATCAATCTATCCCGGTTATTCCCGGGGCCACCGTTGCCCCCAAAACCACCGTAGCTGCCGACATCGCCGTTGAGCCGTTCTTCAGATGGATCATGATCTAATCCTCGAAGGCTGTTCGAGTTTTCGCGACCGGAGAATGCCGTATCTGGAAAATTCGGGCTGACCCCCCCCCCTCTGGTTGCCCCACTTTTTGCCGTCCGTTCTTGGAATGTTTGGGCATCTCCACCCGATTGAACCGCCTTTTTCGAACAGGCAGGGGTTACCGCTACAAGGATACCCAAAATCAGCGGCAGGTAACTGGTTGGTAGCTTTTTCATGGGATTGATTCCCTCCTGTAGGATATCCTCTCTTACATACAGCGGAGGATGTTTGCCGTCAATGCCTTCCTCAAAAATCACGACGCGGGGGACCATGTTGGCGCGCTGTTGTGCGTACCCGTGAATGTAATGCGCTCGAGATCCTTCCCGTCTGCATTGATCATGTAGATCTGGCTTTTGCCATCCGCCGTCGAGCTAAACACAAGGTGGCGCCCATCCGGTGACCAGGAGGGTGAATCATCCACTCCGGGGCCGGTCGTCAACTGTATACGTTTCTGCCCATCCGGCGTGATCAGACAGAGCTTGTACCCTTTCTTCGGCGTCCTGCACACGTATGCGATCCAATTTCCACGAGGAGACCAGGCTGGCGCCGCATTATAGTCGCCGTCAAATGTCAATCGCCTGACATTCGACCCGTCTGCACTCATGAGAAAAAGTTGTGGGCCTCCACTCCGGTCAGAGGCAAAGACCAACTCACGTCCAGAGGGAGACCAGGACGGAGAAAGGTCCCCTCCTGCATTCGTCGTCAGTCGTTGAACGCCTTTCGTGCGCGTATCCAAACGGTACAGTTCGGCATTTCCCTCATGGCTCGACGAATAGGCGAGAAAATGCCCATCAGGGGAGAGCGCTGGGGTGATATTCAGCCCGCCTTGCGAGACAAGCGTCCAGCGTTTCCCTGTCGCAAGCTCGATCATATCAATCTCCTGGGTGTTCCGATTGCGATAGGCGGTGAAGACGAGAAAGCGACGATCCGGCGACCAATGAGGCATCAGGTTCAAAAAGCCGTCAGCGGTCAGTTGACGAGACTCGAACCCGTCATAGTCCATCACGAACAGCTCGCGAGCAGTTCCCTGCTGCGAGACATAGGCGATCTTCGTCCGTGCGATGCCCGGCTCTCCCGTATATCGGAACACCAACTCATCCGCAAACCGATGGGCCATCAGCCGAACAACCGACGTCGAACCTGCGTATCGCTTCCCGCCGACCACCTCATCGCTCCCTGCATCATACACGTACCCATCCATATTTACGTCAGGGGGCTTCGTGTCGGTTTTCATCCCCGCCTTTCCCCACACGATAACAGAGACTCCGTTCCCCGCGGCTTGCTTGAAGGAAGGGTCTGGCGCAGCCCCTTGATGACCGGCTTTAATCCCAAGAGTGGACAGATCGACGAGGGAAAACACCAAGGAACGTCGCACATCCGCCTTGAGCACTTCCTCGATACGGCCACCCAGCTTCGCACGTCCCTCGGGCGACTCCGGGCCACCGACATTCTCAATTCCCACGACTCCCAGCGGAATCTTCTGAAAATCCGACCTTGTGGCTTCAAGAAACACATCAGCGGCACCGGATTCGATGATCCACACAAGACCGAGCGATGCACAGAAACCGGCAATGACAACAGTTCGAAACGTCATGATTTATCCTTCCGGCTCCCCGACGGTGAAAGTGAAATGGGCATCGAGATACGCATCGGTGATGTCGGCTGGAAACACAGGTAAGGGTACGGCATTCAACACCGCCCGTTTCCCCGCCAAATCATAATACTCGTTTCCGGAAGATTGTTCGATGGCCACTCCGGTCACTCTTCCATTTCGATGCAGCCTGAATTGCACAATGACGACATAGACCTGGTTGGTTACGTCCACCGGAGGCGCACTCCACACATTACTGATCCGTTGACGGACTAACGCAAGGTAGGCGTTCGATCCAGAGACCATCCCTGGGATTTTGAGAGTCGTATCAACGGTCTTCAAACTCGGGGCCTTTGCCTCAACACGCGGCGACGGCTTAACTGGCGCTTCCACAGGAGGCGCCGGCGGAGGCTCCTGTTTGGCAAGCTCGAGCTTCTTGATCTTTTTGAGTTCCTCATCCAATTCTTTCGCCAATTCTTCCGTCAAGGATGACGATGGGGGTATGACCGCTTGCTTTCCCACCGCTTCCTTCGTTTCCGCTACGACCGGAACATCCGGCAACTTGATGACTGGCGCCTTCTTCGGATTCTCCTCCGGACTAATCTCCCCGAACTTTGGAGCATCCGGAGGCAACTCGATGTCTTTTAAGACATCGCGCATAATATCGTTCGATTGCTTTGCCGAAGGGACCGGGGGAGGGGCCGGCGCGACATTCACGGGTGGCGCAGGTTTGGGTTGTTCAACTGGAGGGGATTGCTCAACTTGTTTCGGTGGTTCGATAGGCTTGGACTGCTCGATAGGTTTGGGCTGTTCAATGGGCCTGGGCTGCTCAACACGTTTTAATTGTTCAACTGGCTTAGGCTTGTCAGGGACTTTCGATCGCTCCACTTCTTTTTTAACAGGCTGGGGCTTGGGGGGTTCCACGGACTTCGCAGGAAGAGTCGGAAGACTCGCAAGGGAGATTTCGATGGAGGTGAGCGGCCGTTCGCCTTGACGAGGCAACCGTACCCACCCCAACAAAGCCAATATTCCTACGTGCAACACTAAAGACACGAAGACGGCACGGCCTAAGCGACGGGTCAGTGTCGCCTGCCAATCATCGCCCGCTGACATGCCGGCTGATGTCCAAGCCTGCACCGTAAACCTTAATCCTACTGGTTACCTGGAGGAGGCGTGCTGTCAGTGAGTCGTTCCGGTCCGGTAGGATCCGTCACCATCCCGAGCTTTTCGATCCCGGCTTTCTTCACTCCATCCATCACCTGAACCACGACTCCATAGGGCACGTCGCGGTCGGCACGGAGATAGAGCGACACATCCGCGTGCTCGGCTTTGAGTGTGCGCAACTTACGTTCCAGCTGAGCCACACTCACTTGATCCTTGTCGAGATAGAGACGCTGATCCTTTTCAATGGTGAGCACCGCTCGCATTTCCGGCTTAATCGTGTTGGTCGCGGAAGTCGGCAGGTTGATATCCATGCCACGATACAGCATCGGCGCGGTGACCATGAAGATCACCAGCAAGACCAATACGACATCCACGAGCGGAATCACATTGATCTCCGCTAAGAACCGACGCTGTCTCGTTTCGAAAATCATCCCTTCACTCCGGCAGGTACCGAACCCGTTGGCCTATTTTGAGCCGGGATCAAGGCCAGCAGTTCGACCACGACGGAATCCATCTGCAACGCGATGCGCCTGATGCGTGTCAAAAAATAATTGTAGGCGATGACGGCTGGAATCGCTGCGAACAATCCGGCCGCAGTGGCAATCAGAGCTTCTGAAACGCCTGGAGCGACGGCCGCGATACTCGCGGTGCCTTGAGTGCCGATTTCCCGAAATGCATCGATAATCCCGAGCACGGTTCCCAAGAGACCGATGAACGGGCAAATGTTCCCCGTCGTCGCAAGAAACGGGAGATACGATTCCAACTTCGAGATTTGCCCTTGGGCGAGATGCGCCGCCGTCCGCTCCATCACATGTCGATCAAAGACCATCGAGCCGCCGTCGCTGAACGTGGTAGGGATTTGGTCCAATCGTTGGATGACGGAATGGAAAATTTTCGCGCAGGGGCTTCCAGCCGCCTGCGGTAGATTGCGAGTCACCTCTTCCACATCTCGCGCCCTGAGCAACACAGCCATGAAATGGCGGTCCTTGAGGTCGACCGCTCGAAAGGTGGCCCATTTGTAGAAAATGATCGCCCATGAAATGATGGAGAATCCAAGCAGCACCACCAAGACCACTTTGGAGATGACCCCAAGCGATGCGATGATTGCCAGCGGACCGGCTTGAAACATACGAATCTAGCCTCTCCCTGCTAAGTTGTGACTCGTGGCAAAGTGGAGTGTACCAAACACTGAGGAAAATGGCGGGGCCGACGGGATTTGAACCCGCGACCTCCAGATTGACAATCTGGCGTCCTAACCAGGCTGAACGACGGCCCCGTATTATCTACCTTATGGCGGAATATTGAGAACAGCAAGACAACATCAACGGTCGCCGATCAACCTTGTGAGCGAGGAAGAGAACCTCAACTCTGCAGGACCCTTCCTGTCCCTCCATACCAGACTAGAACTATTCTCGCTGGTAGGCGGAACAGGGATCGAACCTGTGACCTCTGCCTTGTAAGGGCAGCGCTCTCCCAACTGAGCTATCCGCCCGAATTTCCTAGTAAGCCTGCGGAGCGTACCAAGTCCCTTTCTCCTTGTCAACCAGGATGCGCATACTCGATATTCTCCGCACATCATTTGTCAGACACACCGCGTTGTTGTTCGTGCCTTCTCTTGCTCGGTCCAGCTCCACGTCGGTGGCGGAGTTGCCGAGGGAAAAATTGTCGATGAACCTCTTTCAATCGGCGACGGTCTACGTGTGTATAGATCTGAGTCGTCCCGATATCAGCATGCCCTAGCATCGCTTGCACCGTGCGGAGATCAGCGCCACCTTCAAGCAAATGAGTGGCAAACGAATGGCGGAGCATGTGCGGTGAGATGGGCTTGAAGATCCCCGCCCGTCGCGCGCGCAATGACAGCAGCTTCCAACATCCTTGTCTCGTCAGTTTGTGCCCTCGCCGACTGACAAACACGTTGCGAGAGGCTCGGCGTTTGAGGAGCGTCGGTCGGACCTGTTCGAGATACTCGACCAACAAGTCTCGTGCCGTCTGTCCCATCGGCACGATTCGTTCCTTGGCGCCCTTCCCCATTACACACAGGCAACCGAGATCCAGATCGATCTGCGAAAGAGTCAATCCAACCAGCTCTGACACCCGAAGCCCTGACGCATAGAGCAATTCCAGCATCACACGGTCACGGCGATCCTCTGCGTGACCGCGAACCGGCATCTCAAGCAACGCCGTCACTTCCTGAAGAGTCAACGTCTTCGGTAATCGGACCGATCGTCGCGCGACCGCCACATCGCGGAGAGGGTTGACGTTCAAGATGTTCTCGCGGGCGAGAAACCGATACCATCCACGCAGCGCCGACAACATCCGGGCCACTGATGATGCCGCAAGCGACTCCTGCTTCAGCGAAGCCAGAAACGACCGTATGATGGGCGGTGGCACGACATCGCTCATGCTCAATCGATGCCGCAGCAAGTACCGCTGCAGTCGGAACAGATCTCGCCGATAGGACTCCAGCGTATTGTTCGCCAACCCTCCTTCAACCCGCAGCTGACTCAGATATCGCTCAACCAGAGGATCCAACAGCAGAACCGATGAATGAGCCGTGGTCATTGGATCACACACTATAGCCAACTCTCCTCGTACGCACAATGAAAACGCGGCAGTTCTCCTTGACAGGTTGCACCCTTTCCGTTACTAGTCTGCGTATGGGTTACCGCTGATCGGACAGCATGCTCTCCTACTCGAACCATCCTGCTCCTATTGCTGCATGGCCACTGGTGATGGTCATCATCGCTCTTGCGGCGAGTCTCGCTCCGGACTCCATATTAACCTCATTAACCTCTTTACCTCAGACAGAAGCAGAAGCGGCGGACACGGTCAAACCCCTGGTTCCCAATCCGCCGGTTTTGAGCCAGGCCAAGCAACTGATTGAGAAAGGCGACCACGAGTCCGCGGCCAGTACCTTGCGTCGATTCTTGACCACCACCCCACGGCCCGAACATCTCGATGACACCTACTTGTTGTTAGGGGCGGCTCTCTATGGCATGAAGGACTACGGCGAGGCGCTCCACTATCTCAACCAACTCCGCACAGAATTTCCTGAATCCGAACTCCTGGACCGCAGCAAGCTCTTGCTTGCCCGAACCCATGCGGCGATGGGTAATGCTGACCTCGCATTGCCATTACTGACCCAAGTTCGTACAACGACCCTCGACGAGGTCACCAAACGGGAAGCACAGCAACTCTCAGCCGACCTCCTAGCGCTCAAAAAAGATTATGTGCGGGCTATTCATGCCCTGCTGGAGGGAATGGCTGGAAGTTCTGAAGAGCACGTCAGAGAAACGCGGGAACAGGTGCGGCAGTTTGTTGCGGAGAAACTGGATAAAAAAGGGGTAATCCGGGTGCGCGATGCCTATCCACGCTCGTATCCCGGCGACCTCGCTTCGCTTCGGTTGATCGATTACTATATCGGCCGTGGTGAAGATCACCTGGCAGAGCGGGAAGCTCGGCATTTTCTCGCGGCCTTTCCTACGCATCCTTCCGTTCAAAAGGTTGGCGAATCGCTGGAGCTGCTCAAGACACGGTTAAAGTTCAATCAGTATTTCATCGCAGCGGTGCTCCCCCTATCAGGACAGCTGTCGACGTTCGCGACCGATGTATTGCAGGGTATTCAACTCGCGGTGGAAACATCTCGAGAGCAGCCCGGCACACCATCCGTCGGCTTAATCGTGAAAGACCATGATATCGACCGACCGGGGTTTCTCGATGATCTCTCGATGCTCCTCCATCATGATCGCCCACTTGCAGTCATCGGCCCGATGCTCTCACGAAATCTTCCGGTCATGGCTGAAATGTCACAGAAGACCAGAGTGCCGCTGATTACACCCACGGCCACACTCCCCAATGTCCGCCGATTGAGCAATTACCTCTTCAGTACATCGCTCACCTACGCGTTGCAAGCCGAACGCATGGCGACCTACGCCGCACAAGAACAAGGGCACCGACGATTCTGCATTATTCATCCCGACACCGTCTATGGGCGGGAACTCGCCCGGCTCTTTGCCCAGGAAGTGTATCACCTGGACGGTGAGATCATCGCCATCGAATCCTTCAAGGAAGGGGAGACGGATTTCGCTCCGCAAATCCAGCGACTGAAGGCCGAGGATCTCAAAAAGTATGGTCTGGCGGTTCCGGTGGAGATTCCTCGCCCTCCCGGCAAGCCGGTCAACCGAACCGAAAAACGTGTGCTCTACACCCCCGGGTTCGACGCGATTTTCATTCCGAGTCGCTCCCAAGATATCGGTCTGCTTGCCGCCCAACTCGCATTTCACGACATCAAAGTTCCCCTACTGGGCACGAACGGCTGGAACTCACAGGACTTCGTCCGAACCGCCGATCGGACGGTCGACGGCGCGACCTTTGTCGATGGATTCTTTGTCGACAGTCCGAATCCCGCCGTCCAGGACTTTGTTCAACGATACCGGACGCGCTTCGAATCAACCCCTTCGCTCTTCACTATGCAGGGATACGATGCGGCCAGAGTGGTCCTTGAGGGAATCCGTCACGGAGCAACCTCCGGAGAAGCCCTCCAGGAGTTTTTAACCACCCACCGTGACTTACCCACACTTGCCGGCCCAGCCGGATTTGCACCGAACGGGACCTTACATCGGCCGCTCTTTCTTCTCCGGGTAAAACAGGGTAAGTTTGTGCAGCTGAACTGAACGATTTCTCATGAGTTCTCTTTCACAAATCCTTCACACGATTTCGTACATGGGGCTTCCCCTGTTGTTCGCGATGGTGCTCCACGAGTATGCGCATGGATGGGTGGCGGGACGATGCGGTGACTCGACCGCGAAACTTCAAGGACGACTTACCATCAATCCACTCGCTCATATCGATCCCCTGGGCACCGTTATCTTCCCCCTGATGTGTTTGCTGATGCCGGGGAGTTTTCTCTTCGGGTGGGCGAAGCCGGTCCCGATCGACCCGCGTAATCTGCATCGACCTCGTCGTGACATGGCACTGGTGGCGGCGGCCGGACCAGGGATGAACCTGATTATGGCAGTCGCAAGCGCCCTGTTGCTGGCCGTACTCCTGACGATCGAGCCGACGTTATCACTCCGAGAATCAGCAGAGGCCGATGCGTCCCCGAGCCTGCTTGCAACCATGTTTTTGCGACCGATCGCCGTGATGGCGCTGTATTCAGTGATGATCAACGTCTTTCTCGCGCTTTTCAACTTGCTTCCGATCCCGCCTCTCGACGGTGGTCGAATCTTGACCGCAATTCTCCCGCCCAAGCCGGCCATCGCGTTAGCACGACTGGAACCGTATGGAATGCTGATCTTGGTAGGGTTGATCGTGTTCGACAAGGAACTAGGTGTGATCCACACGATCACAGGAACCTTTGCCAAAGGCCTATCCGGTACGATCCTGTCGACCGTGCTCAGCCTTCGCCCAGGAGTCACCGAATGACAGCGCCACGACGACGCGTCCTCAGCGGCATGCAGCCCAGCGGCCTCATGCATCTGGGAAACTACCTCGGGGCTTTGGAGAACTGGAAAGCTCTCCAAGAACAATATGACTGTTATTTTTTCGTCGCCGATTGGCATGCCTTATCGACCAACTATGCCGACACGAGCCGCATTCGCACATTCGTTCGCGAGATGCTGATCGATTGGCTGGCCGGCGGTATCGACCCGGAACGGTCCACGATCTTCGTCCAATCTCGCATTCCGGAACATGCCATTCTGCATCTTCTGCTCTCGATGATGACTCCTGTCTCCTGGCTGGAACGGAACCCCACCTACAAAGAAAAACAGGAAGAAATCAAGGAAAAGGATCTCACGACCTATGGCTTTCTTGGCTACCCAGTCCTGCAGGCAGCCGACATCTTGTTGTATAAGCCCGATTTCGTGCCGGTGGGCAAGGATCAACTTCCCCACCTTGAACTGACGAGAGAACTGGCCAGACGATTTAATGACCTCTACAAGACATCGGTGTTCCCCGAGCCGAAAGAACATCTGACCAAATTCCCCAAGGTGATCGGCACCGATGGTCGAAAGATGAGCAAGAGCTACAACAACACGATCAACCTCTCGGACCCTGAGCCAGTCGTGCGGCAAAAGCTCAAGACCATGGTGACCGACCCGGCCCGGGTGAGGCGGACCGATCCCGGTAATCCCGACATCTGTCCAGTCTATGAGTTTCACAACATCTATTCGCCGCAAGCCGTTCAGGAGCAGGTCAACAAGGATTGCCGAACTGCAGCGATCGGGTGCATCGATTGCAAGAAACTCGTCGCCGACCGAATGGTGGAACAGTTGATGCCGATCTGGGACAAGCGCACGAAGCTCACGCAAGAACCGTCTCGTGTCGATGACATTGTCGAAGCCGGCAGCAAGCGAGCCGCCGTCGTCGCCAGTGCGACCTTGCGCGAAGTGAACAAGGCCATGAAGATCTAGCGGGGCGTCTCAAACGTGCGTTCGTGGTGAAATCGCGACTTGTGGTATGGTGCTGGAGTTCTGAGAACCATTCAGATGAAGAGACGCATCGATCAATATTGGTGGAGTTTTTCTGTACTGCTCGTCAGTTCGTTTCTCACAACATCGGTTTCGTGGGCCGCCGATCCGCCTTGTGAGAAATATCCCTCTGTCAAACAAGCACGCTGTGCCGAGATCTGGAAAGAGCTGAACAAGAAAGATGGGCCGATCATCGCCCAATTTGGCCTCGACCAGCAAAAACGCCGCGAGGACGGGAAGATCAACGCCCAGCAACATCTCGCCGAGAATATGATCTTTATCAAGCAATCGACCGAAAAGAGAATTGAGCGTCTCAAAGAGCGGATGGCTGATGAGTAGGTATCACGCGCGGACAAACTGATTCGATTCTTTTTCGAAACCGATTTCGGTGTCCAGCCCATGCCCGGTGATCACACGCGTGGTATCGTCCAGACTATAAAGCCGCTCTCGAATAGACTCTTCGATAGCCTCATAGTTGCCGCCCCACAAGTCGGTCCGACCGATGCTTCCCCGGAAAAGCGTGTCACCGGCCAACACGAGCTTGTCATCGGGCAAGTAAAAACTGATCGACCCAGGCGTGTGGCCCGGTGTATGGAGCGCCACGATCGGCACCTGCCCCAGCATGACCTTTTCCTCATCCGTGAGCCAATAGTCCGGCGGCAAGGCCGGCACGTACGAAACCCCGAACACCCGACATTGAAGTTCCAGGTTGTTCCACAGTTGAAGATCGTCCTGATGGAGACAAATCGCCGCGCCGGTCGCCTTCTTGATTTCGCCGGATGCCAGAAAGTGGTCGAGATGGGCGTGTGTATGGAGAATATGGCTGACCGTACACCCCAGTTGCTGTACCTCACGGAGAATTCGTTCCGGTGCGCCACCGGGATCGATGACGACCGCTTGCTTCGTGACCGGGTCGCCGATGATTGAACAATTACAGCCGAGCGGAGGGACCGAGAAGGTTTTCCGAATCGATGCCGTCATTGTAGAGGCATGCTACAGCCAATGCGCTGCAAGCGCAAGCGAGGTACTTTCTGCTCCCTCTCACTCTCGCATTGTCCAGACTACTTCTGTATCGAAGAGCTTCCACTCCTGTCCCTGCCGGCGACACCATACCAGAAACCCTGCCCCAGTCCCATCAGGGCGCATATTCTCCACATAGACGAGAGCTTGGTCGTTCCTCAACGTCCGTCCCACGCGTGAAAATGCCAATCGGTCCAGCACAGAAAGCGCGTGTACCGGGCTGGCGCGATCACTCAGAACAGGGGTCGCGGCGCCAGCCTCTGAATCTTCCATCGTCCCCTCGGAGACAAATCGGTAGCGAACACCGAACTGGAACCGGGCTTCCAGGCGTGTGGGACTTTGGTTGGCTCCGACAAAGTCCCTGACGAGTTCCTGAGGCAGCATGTCTTCAAAGAACCCATGCTCCTGAAAGAAATCCGCCGTCATAGATCCCTCCCGGTCAGGCACCAGCCGAGAAACGGTCATACGCTCCAGTAGGACCAATCGGATCTGAGAGGTAAGAAATTTGTCCTCAATTACTCGGTCGTACAGACTATAATCCTCCGGCGGCACATCCACAGCCGCCTGCCCTCTCTCCACCGTAAGGAGCGACTGCCCGACAAGAAAGGACAATGACCATATCACCAAGGCCGCCGTCTTCATCGGGAAGAACATACTGCTGAATCCTTGGAGTGGTCAAACATGAGATATCGCGTAGACAAGTCGGACAGAAGCGTAGATAATCCCACGACGCTTTTAGGAGGAACTCGCGTGCGAGATAAAACACTTGACGGTCAATCACAGTTCGGACTCTGCTGCCTGTTGTTGGCAGCTCTGTGCGGCTGCGCCCAGGACGACGGTCCTGCTCGCGCAGAAAACGAAGTCCTCAAAAAACAAGTCGCCAAGCAAGAATCATTACTCAGTTCTCTGCAAGATGGGAACAGGGTCATGCAGCAACAGATCGATCTCCTCAACCAAGAACTCCGTGACGCAAGAAAGCTGACCGAAGACCTGGACCAACAGTTGACAGAAGCCAAACAGATGATCGGAACGCAGGTCGCGCAATCCCTCAAAGTCGAAGACAAGGGCGCGCAGTCCGATACCCTCCCTCGCCCTCTGGAGATTGTGGCGAAAGTCGTCGAGGAGGCGCTGTCGCGAAACGGATACCGCCTTAAAGTCAGCGTCAAAACCGATCACCGGGCGGTCTATGTCACGGAACGCAAGATCTCCAACCCCGTCACACTCGAAGTGACAGGCTCGCGGAACCAATACCTCGTATCTCTGGAAGCCCTTCCCGACAGTCAGACGAAACTCGCAGTCAAAGCCGAATTCGAACGAGTCGCCCAGGGCGGACGTGTCTTGAGCGTCAGCGCCGAGGAAACCGTGGAAATCGAACAGCGCCTCATCCGTGAGCTCAGCAAAGCGCTCGCAACCCCCGCCAAGACATAAACTTTGGATGATCGGCGGTCATAATTATCCGTTTTCTTGGTCCGATCGAGGCCTCGTGTTAGCATTTTCCCGCGATGGCTCTATCAACCAGTGTGCACGATCTTCGCACCCTGATCCGTTCCTCCCATCCTCTCGTCATAATCGAGACGGTGGAAGAGGAACGGGTGCTGGCCCTCTTACAATCGGTGACAGCCCAGGAACGGATGCCCCTCTTCGAATGGTCTGTCACCAGAGGGCTCACACGTGCCGACGACACCCCGACCCTCAGCAGAATGACGGCCACCCCCTTGGCAGTGCTCCAACATGTCCATGGATTGACCGTCGAAGCGGTGTTCTGGCTCAAGGACCTCGGTCCGCATCTGCAAGACCCTACCGTGTGCCGTCAACTCCGAGAGGTTGCAGCGGCGTACGGTCGATCGCGAGCAACCTGTGTGCTCACCGGCCAACCGATCACCCTGCCGCTGGACCTCGATACGTTGGCAGTGCGACTCGACCTGAAACTACCGGATCGAGAGGAACTTCGGTCCATGCTGCGCGGCCTGCTTCAATCGTTGGGATCTCGCACTCTCGCTGGCCCTCGTTCAACGACCGTCGTGCGAAGCATTCTCCGTTCGATCGACGATGCCAAGCCGACAGACAACGGACCCACGCCTCAGGACGTCGACGCGATCCTTCGTGCGTTACGGGGTTTGACGCTCCATCAAGCGCGCCAGGTTATTACCCACTGTATCGTTGAACGCGGCACGCTCTCTGCCGAAGACGTGCAGACTATCCTCAAGCGCAAAGTGCAAGCGATCAAGGACGGCGGCTTGTTGGAATATTATCCCTTGGAAGACAATCGGTTTGAACTGGGAGGATTTACCAAACTCAAGTCCTGGTTGGAGCGTGCTCAAGTCGGGTTTACGGACGAAGCGAAATCGCTCAACCTCACTCCGCCTCGCGGCATCATGCTGGTCGGGGTGCCGGGCTGCGGCAAGTCCCTCGCCGCAAAGGCGATCGCGCGGGAGTGGCAGCTCCCGCTCTTGAAACTCGACGCCGGTCGGTTGTTCGACAAGTTCGTCGGTGAATCGGAAAAGAATTTTCGCAAGGCGATCGAGATGGCCGAATCACTGTCGCCGATCGTTCTCTGGATCGACGAAATCGAAAAAGCGATGGTCGCCGGAGGAGGGAGCGGTAATGCCGACGCGGGCTTAAGCCGCCGACTCTTCGGCGCCTTCCTCACCTGGTTGCAGGAAAAAAAACAGGACGTCTTCGTCGTCGCCACAGCCAACGATCTGTCATCGCTGCCCCCCGAACTCCTTCGCAAGGGACGGTTCGATGAAATCTTTTTCGTCGATCTGCCGGACGACGCCGAACGTGAAGCCATCTGGAAGATTCACCTGAGTATACGAAAACAAGACAGTGCTCAGTTCGACCTCGGCAAGATCGTCAGCACCAGTGACGGCTTCAGCGGCTCTGAAATCGAACAGGCCGTGGTGGCGGGACTTTATCGGGCCCTTCATCGGAAAACGCCGCTCTCAACCGATCTCCTTATTGAAGAATTGACCCAGACGGTTCCGCTTTCGCTCACCAGACGCGAAGACATCGATGCGCTTCGACGAACGGCCGAAGGTCGATTCGTGAGCGTTCGGTAACCACTCATGAGGTTTCTCGCCATCATCGCCGTTGTGACGCTTATGCCTCTGGCGGGATGTACGAAGCCGATACAAAAGTCTTCGCGGGTCGTACGTGAGGTGTCGACATCCGCTGATAAAGGTGCTCTTTATCGACCCTCCCGGCCGGCTCAATCCCCGGCCATATTGTCCCCGGAGCGCCACGCTGTTCCATTTGCGACGTCGTTGCCCAGCCGATCGGCCATCGTTCAGTCCGCGGCACGGTTGGTCGGAGCACGGACGATCACGAGCCAGGGCAAACGAATCACCTATGATTGTGCCGGAGTTGCCCGTGCCGTCTTCCTTGAACACGGCATTGATCTTTACCGAGCGACCGCCCGTGATGTGAACGCCAATGGCGTCCGGCTCATCTACAACCATGTGCATCGGCGTGGCGTCCTCCATCGAGGACCGGATGTCAGACCAGGCGACCTCGTGTTTTTTGATAACACCTGGGATTTCAATGGTGACGGAAAGGCAAACGATCCCCTGACCCATATCGGCATCGTTGAGGCTTTGGAGCCGGATGGAACTGTGATCTTCATCAGCCGCGTTGCGAGCGCCATTGAGCGCTATCGAATGAACGTGGAGCACCCGCATGTCCATAAAACGCCCGATGGCCGTGTACTCAACGACTACATCCGGCGGAAACATCCCACAGACCCTGCCGACATCGCTCGATTGACTGGTGAGCTCTTTGCGTCTTACGGAAATCTATTGAGTCCCCGAAAAGATCCCCCCGGAGACGACACAGTTGTGCAGATTCAGGACCGGCGACACCCTTCCAACCCTTCTGCCTCCGCCATACTGGAACGGTAATGTTGCGCGATCGA
The DNA here is from genome assembly GCA_019636815.1 of Nitrospira sp. GTDB lineage: Bacteria > Nitrospirota > Nitrospiria > Nitrospirales > Nitrospiraceae > Nitrospira_D. Next base: position 44,620 of record JAHBWT010000008.1, on the reverse strand, counting down.
GCTTGATACGTTACACGGCGCCCCGATCTCATGCAGGGTCGGCAATGTGCTCGGACCCAAAAACCACGATGATCATAATCATGACTTTAGAAGACGTACCGACGATCCGATAAGAGCATAGGACGTCGCCCATTGTGAGAAAAAGTCCCCGAACCCCCATTTTTCAATTGACCTGGTAAGATTACCGTTATGGCTATCTCGTCAAAACAAACACATGTTCGAGAAACCAACCCGCTTCGTCGCACCTTGACGGACGTCCGGCACGGACTCTTGGGCTTGCACAAGGCCCTGATCATCGCCGAGCAGCTGACCTATGAGCGAATTTATGGTCGTGTGGATTCCACGGGACAGCTCCTGCAACTCGTGATGAACGACCCGTGGTTTACCTGGCTCCATCCCCTTTCCAACATGGTCGTCCGCATCGACGAACTGTTGGATGGCCATGATCAACCGAGCATTGACGAAGTCGCGATGCTCTTGACGGAGATCCGGATGTTGATTCGCCCTTCAGAATTGGGGGACGGGTATGAGCGGAGCTACTATGAGGCCCTCCAACGGGCTCCCGATGTCGTGCTCGCTCACTGTGAAATGAAGAAACTGCTGACGTTGCCCTCTGTGTAACATCGTAATGAGTCGTCATGATCGAAGGTCGTAATACTCCACACCGCCGGCAAACTGGCGATTCAGACAAAGATTAGCGACCGTCACACATTCGAGACCGAACGGCAGATAGCCTGCGTAGCCGAGCAGCGGCATCTCGAACAGTTGAAACCGATGCACGAACGGAATAGAGTACTCCCAATGAGCGAGACTCTTCCAGTTCCACAGCTCCCAAAAGAACCCACAGGTCAGCGCAGCCACAGCTAGTACCCAAACATTTCGCCAGTCGCCCTGAGCGAGTGATGAAAAGACCGTCTGCCGCCCCGCCAGCGATTCAAGCGAGACGATCAGCAAGAGCGGTCCGACCCAGACCAGTGGGAAAAGATAATCGGGCCAGAGGCCAATACCAAGAAGTCCGAGGCAGGACGACATAAGAAGAACCCAGCTCACCGGCTTCACATGTAGACCGTGAGCAGGTTTAAACCGATCCAGACCTGCACTGATGGCGGGAGAGGAGGTCAGCAACTCCGCCGTGCCTAAGACGGCCGGCAGCACCGTGGAGAACGGAATCGTGGCTTGAATGAAATACTCGATCGGCGACAGCTCGCCGACGCCGACGTAATACCAATTCTGCACGAAGCGATTCAGATACTCAAAGGTCCACCAGAAAGCCGCGCTGAGTGGAAAAAGCGACATAAAATAGCGAGGTCGATGGAGCATCATACATCGGCCAGTGCGAGCGGATGTGCAGGCGTTCACGATCACGATATAGCCGAGCCACAGCGGCGTGAACGTATGTTCCTGAAGCGGTGCCATCCAAGAGAAGCGAGTCCAGGCCAATACCCACCAGAAGCCCGTCCATCCGATTCCAAGCCAACCCCACCAGGGGAATGATAAGGGACGGTGTTGATTATTGAGTGTTGAGTGCTGAGTCAGAGGAGATGACGGACGAAAGTTTGTCCCCGCTATCCGCAGAAGAATCGGTCCAACTACCAGAACGATCAAGACTTCCAGAGCGATGAACACCGGCCGGGAGAACGGTTCATGCTGCACGTAATTGGTACGCGGGGGAAATTCCAGATAGCGTCCGAGCGGCTCACCAGCCCACAGCACGCCGAGAAGCGGAAGCCCGAGCACCAGCGCTAGAAAGATGCAGATAACGCCGGTTCGACTCACGTCTCTACCCTTTACAGTCGCCCTTCATCAAGTTCAATCACGTCAGCCCAGGTCGTAACAGATGGCATGGAGCTCACGGCCACGCCACGCTTGATAGCAATATCCTTCAAGCGACCTTGGAACCTTTGGCGAGCCGCCTCATCTTTCGGACCGGAAGCGAGCAACTCTTGCGACCATTGCGAGATCTCCTGATCGGATGGCTTGCGGCCATGGATCCTCACCCATGCAAGGAGTTCCTCATCCGTCCCACCGGCCAAGACCCGCTGCTCAAACGCTTTCGCATCGATACCAAGGAAATCGATCAGATACTTATCAAATCCCACCGTGATGTAGTTGTAGTCCTGAATCTCCCCAGCTTGGCGCAGACGGATCTTGTCGATAAACCGCCCCAGGTGAGCAATGCCGCCAAGGAGAACCTTTGGGCTGCGGGGAAAAGTTTGCCGAGTCATCGCTCAGTCCTCCGCTATGTGAGTTTTACGAACGATACAAAAATAGAACCGGCCACGTCTAGAGAGAATCACGAAAAGAGACATTCCCACCTCGCCCTTTTTAAGTTTTTTCCAGCCGGACCGATACAGGCACTAGCACGGAGGCGCGTATGCGGCTACGGAGTAGCCCACGAAGGCATGTTCGGTATTCCGCCAGCGTCCAGACGGACAATGGCGCCGGAGAGGGAACCCTCTTCGATCTCTCTGCAACAGGCTGCAGAATGCAAAGCAACGCGGCCTTGGCTCCCGGAAGCTATCTCGCCCTACATTTCGAGGTGCCCCAAACAGAAACTCAGCTTGCCGTAGAAGTTTCAGTCGTGCGCTGGCACAAAGACAACCAGTTTGGCATCGAGTTCCTTCGCTATGCAGAGGGAGTCCGTGAGCAGGTCACTGATCTGATCGAAGGTCGCGAAGCTCCTGCCATTTCCAACCACCCTGTTGAGGCCGAACTCGCTCTCGCCCCAGTCGTCGCGTAAGGTGGTTCCTCATTACGGCCCTACCTATCCGTCAACGGCGAGCGCTGGTCCCCTTCTTTCAACAACTTGGATGGCTAGAAAAGACTCCCGATACCGTCCCGACGGCTTCTAGCCACGAACCGCCTCCTCGATCGCGGCGATGTCGATTTTTTTCATCGTCATCATTGCATCAAACGCTCGCTTGGCGACAGAGCGATCGGGGCTGGTATATGCCTTGGTCAACGCGATTGGCGTAATCTGCCAGGAGATGCCCCACTTGTCTTTGCACCAACCGCACTCGCTCTCTTGGCCGCCATTGCCGACGATCGCATTCCAATAACGATCGGTCTCGGCCTGATCTTCGGTGGCAACTTGGAACGAGAATGCTTCATTGTGCTTGAACTCGGGCCCACCGTTAAGCCCCAGGCAGGGAATGCCCATAACGGTGAACTCGATTGTCAACACGTCTCCCTGCTTACCCGACGGAAAGTCGCCCGGTGCGCGATGCACCGCGCCGACGGACGAATCGGGAAAGGTCTTGGCGTAGAACCGTGCCGCCTCTTCGGCATCGCGTTCGTACCAAAGGCAAATCGTGTTCTTTGCGATCTTCGTCATGTTGCTCCTCCATCGTGATTAGAGTTAGAGTCAGCGCCGTTCCCGGATGAAGTCATCGATCCCTCGTTGACGGTCCAACACTACGGCTAAACTGCCGGGGCCGCCTGCAAGAACGTCGAAGCTCGGAGAAACAGGATCGCGGCCCCGGTCAGCTTCAGCCGTTGGTTAGGCCGTCTCCTCCAGTGGACGGATCTCGGATTCGCCTTCGAACTCTGGCCAATGAGTGCGATGGAGTTCCATGAACCGGGTCGCCAGTGCGACCGCATCGGCATGCGTTTTGGCCTCGATGAGTGCGTAGCCGCCCACCACCTCCTTGGCTTCGGCGAAGGGGCCGTCTGTGACGGTGATCTTACCGCCGGCAAGACGGACGCGAGTACCCCTGGCGAGTGGTTGTAGACCTGCTCCATCGATGAATGCTCCGCTCTTGGTTTGCTCCTCGACAAACGCCCCCATCGCCTCATAGAGCGCGGGCGGTGCCTGATCGTCGCCGTGGTCACGTGGATGCTTGATGAACATCATAATATACCGCATAGCCTTAGCCTCCTGTGGTTGTAGCGTGGTTCCAGGGCACGCGAGCAGCTCCCACCGGCGGAAGCTTCATGCCGCGTGCTGCTCTACCTCTAATCGAATGGGGTGTGCGAAAATCGACAGTCCGCGTGCCGCCCGCCAGTTTTTCCAGGGCCTAACACCGCAGTTCAGCGGCCGCGCGCTGGCGCGTGTGACTTGGTACTTTATTCCGTACGGTCCGCTGCAACTGCTTGTTGTGCGTCTGGCACAAGGCCTAATTTTGCTCCCCCGCAAAGATCTTTACGTCCGTCGGCCGCGGGACAGGCGAATGCTTCGTGAGATCGCCGTTAGCAATCCAGCTATCGGAGAACAGATGCAAGTGGCCCTCTTGTTGGAGTTTTGCTTCATCCGCGATTCTTTCGAGGCGGGAGAAGCCGGCTGGCGCCCGTCGGGCGCAACGAAGGATTGGGCGTCACGTGCGCGGGCGCTGGACGGTGGAAAGTAAGTTCGCATCACGGGCCAACAGCCACTTTCCACCGACGCGCCGAAAGATTGTGAGCGTATGGCCTGCTCGCTCGATGGACTCACTCGCGCCGGGAGGTGTTACGGTCACGGAGAGCTTGCTCCACAGGTATGCCATGTCCCCCGAGATTTGAACCTCTTGAATCTCCGACTTGCCTTCGAACTTCGAATGAGAGGTACCGGCAGGCACGCGAGAAAGCGCCGCGAACTCTGCCTTGCTCATAGGTTGGCGACCTGGCACGAGAAAAACTACGTCGTCAGTCATGAGACTGAGCACGGTATCAATATCGCCCGCCTTAGTTGCGGATTGCCATATATCAACAAGGCCACGGATTTGCTCTTCGTCGCTTAGCACCCTGACACTCCTTGGTGTGACGCCCAACTATTGAGTATATTGACCGATATAGTACGACGATACCGCATGTCAGTTGTCGCGCAATTCTCATGACGCTGCATCCACTTGTCAACTCTATCCCCGAGGACGCGAAGGCGTGATAGACAGGTCGGCATCATTCCGTTATAGCTGCGAAGGGCTCCCCCTTGGACCAGGGCATCGGCTGGACTGCGTACACCTTTTCCACCCCGATTCAACACATGTGTGTAGATCATGGTCGTTCGTACATCAGGGTGCCTCAAGAGCTCTTGAACCGTACGGATGTCGCAGCCGTCTTCCAGCAGATGAGTGGCAAACGAATGCCGGAATGTGTGACACGTGGCCCGCTTTGGAAATAAGAACAGGGACAGGCACTGGCGAGGCCGGAGCCGGTCCCCCTCTTATTTCACTGACTGCTTGGCGGATTTTCTGGGCTGGAGGTACTTATCGATGCCCACGGCCATCTTGCGCCCTTCAGTGATCGTCTTGACAGTCATTCCGACGATGAACCCATCGCATCCCATTCTTCTTTGCTGATAAACCGTCTCGGCTTTAAAGCCCCTGATGCATAGGCCAGCTGCAGCGCCTCCTCCAACCAGGCTATCCGTTGCGTAGGCGTCGCCATCATCGTAGCCGAACGCAAACTTTGAGCACTAGCGTCCCAATGTTCCGTTTGTTCCTCCCCTGAGGCCACCTCACGTTTGTCTGCCATATCAACGATCGCCCTTTCGGTTCCGGATAGCCTCCAGTTCCATAACGTCTGCCAAATCCTGCGGTCTTCCAGCAGACCGTTTCAATGCGATGAGGTCGTCAAGCGACGCAATTCTGATAGGTGTCTCACCCACAACCCCTTTTTGGGATCGAGCCAACAGTTCCTCAAAGGGAACTTCCGGCTGCAACAACAGATCGACTACACGCATGGGATTAGTATGGTCGACAAGGGAAAACGCTCGCATATGCTTTTCCTGCAGCCACTCTTCGCGAACCGCCGGGTCGGCAAACATTTCCGCGAGTACAGGAACTTGGGGGCGAAAGCCGTTGTCGGCCAACGCACGAATCATCTTGAGGGCTTCTTGTGGCGCAAGATCGACGGCCAGATCGACATCCGCCGTCAATCGGGCATGCCCATGCAACAGGGCGGCAACTCCACCAACCACGACATACCGCACACCCGCTGCATTCAAGATTTTGAATATGGGCTCGTAGACGGACACACGGTTATTCTAGCGAATACGGAGAGAAATACCAGCGGTTCAGACATCAGTGGGGATGACACTACCGATTGGAGTGTTTCCCTTACCGCAGCAACGACTACGCCCGAGCATTCTTCGCCGACTTACCAACTTGCAAATACTTATCGATCCCTGCCGCCATTTTTCGCCCCTCGGCGATGGCCCAGACGATGAGCGAGGCGCCGCGTTTGGTATCGCCACCGGCGAAGACGCCGTCGAGATTGGTCATGAAGTTTTGGTCGACGGCCACGGCTCCGCGCGCGTCATATTTCACACCCAGATCATCGAGCAGGCCGTTCTTGATCGGACCGGTGAACCCCATGGCGAGCAACACCAGATCAGCATTCATCTCGAACTCGGTGTTAGGAACAGCCGTGAACTTGCCGTTTTCAAACATCACCCGATGCGCGTGCAGCTTCGTGACATGTCCATTGTGGCCGGAAAACTTCGTCGTCGACACACTCCATTGCCGGTCGCAGCCTTCTTCGTGGGCGTGAGAGGTACGCAACTGCATCGGCCAGAGCGGCCAGGGCGTGGATGAGGCCCGCTCGGGCGGCGGTTCCGGCAATAGCTCGAATTGATGCGCCTCCACACAACCTTGACGATGCGCGGTGCCGAGGCAGTCGGACCCCGTATCGCCGCCGCCGATGATGACCACCCGCTTGCCCTTTGCGGTGATCGGCTCCTCGGTGACCGGAATGCCGGCGGTGCGCTTGTTCTGTTGAGTGAGATATGCCATCGCCAGATGCACGCCCTTCAGCTCACGGCCGGGGATCGGCAGCTCGCGAGCCTGCTCGGCACCAAGCGTCAATCCCACCGCATCGAACTGCCTGCGTAATTGTTCACCGGCGATATCCTTGCCGACCGTCACTCCCGTCTCGAACTTCACACCTTCGGCTTTCATCTGTTCCAATCGGCGATCGATCACCCACTTCTCCATTTTGAAGTCGGGAATGCCGTAGCGCAGAAGGCCGCCGATCCGATCGGATTTTTCGAAGACCGTGACCTCATGGCCGGCGCGAGCCAGTTGTTGTGCGGCAGCCAAACCTGCCGGACCGGAACCGACGATCGCGACAGTTTTCCCCGTCTTGACGACCGGCAGAATCGGCGTGACGAATCCGTCGTTGAAACCGCGATCGACAATGTTCCATTCGAGGATGCGGATGGAGACCGGATCTTCATTGATACCGAGGACGCAGGCCCCTTCGCATGGTGCCGGACAGAGCCGGCCCGTGAATTCAGGAAAGTTATTCGTCGTGTGCAATGCTTTGAGGGCATCTTTCCAGCGGCCGCGATAGACGAGATCGTTCCACTCAGGGATGAGATTGACCACAGGACAACCCGTGCTGCCTTGGCAAAACGGCACGCCGCAATCCATGCAGCGTGCGCCTTGAGTCTTCAGTTTCTCCTCCGAGATGGGCTCGTACATCTCTTTCCAATCGAGCACGCGCAACTCGATCGGCTTTCGCTTCGGGCCTTCTCGGGAGTATTTCAGGAAACCCTTAGGATCACCCATTAATGCACCGCACTCGCTTTTCGTTTTCGTTCTTCCAGAACGCGTTTGTAATCCACCGGCATCACCTTCACGAATTTTGGCACGGTGACTTCAAACGTATCGAGAACCTGCTTCGCCTTCCGGCTCCCGGTATACATGAAGTGCTTCGTGATCAGATCATGGAGAAGCTGCTTGTCTTCCTTTGTAACGACCGCTTCCAATTCCACCATACCGGTATTGCAGCGAGTTTCAGACTTGCCCTGATCGTCGAGCACGAACGCCACGCCGCCGGACATGCCCGCCGCAAAGTTACGGCCTGTCCTGCCGAGCACCACGACCACGCCGCCCGTCATGTATTCACACCCGTGGTCGCCCGTCCCTTCCACGACAGTCTGTGCTCCGCTGTTCCGAACCGCAAAGCGCTCACCCGCGCGGCCGTAGAAGTACGCTTCGCCCTGCGTCGCGCCATAGAGCGAGGTATTGCCGATCAAAATGGTTTCCGCCGGATCGTACAGCGCATCCTTCGGCGGATAGACGATGATCTTTCCACCGGAGAGCCCCTTGCCGATGTAGTCGTTCGACTCCCCTTCCAACGTCAGCGTGATTCCTCGCGCGAGGAACGCGCCAAAGGATTGCCCCGCCGACCCATTGAACTTGATCGAGATCGTATCTTCCGGAAGCCCTTCGAGGCCGTATTTCTTAGCTATTTTGCTCGACAGTACCGTGCCCGTCGTCCGATTCACGTTGCGAATCGGCAGGTCGATCGTCACCTTCTCACCCTTCTCGATCGCCGGGCGACACCGCTCCACCAGTTCATTATCAAGGATGTGGTCGAGGCCATGGTCCTGCTTCTGCACGCAATACCGGGCCACGTGCGGCCCGACATCAGGCATGGCCAACAGCGGCGAGAGATCCAATCCCTTGGCCTTCCAGTGATCGACCGCCTTGGTGATTTTGAGCATATCAACGCGGCCCACCATCTCATTGATCGTCTTGAACCCCAGCTTCGCCATGAGTTGCCTGGCTTCCTCGGCGACAAAGAACAGGTAGTTGACGATGTGTTCCGGTTTGCCATTGAATTTCTTTCGGAGCTCGGGATCTTGCGTCGCGATGCCGACCGGGCAGGTATTGAGATGGCACTTTCGCATCATGATGCAGCCTTCGACGATGAGCGGCGCCGTCGCAAACCCGTACTCTTCTGCGCCGAGCAGTGTGGCAATCACCACGTCACGGCCCGTCTTCATCTGCCCGTCCGTTTCAACACGGATACGGCCCCGCAGATCGTTCAGCACCAATGTCTGATGCGTTTCCGCCAACCCCAACTCCCAGGGAATACCGGCATACTTGATCGACGACAATGGGGAGGCTCCGGTGCCGCCTGAATCCCCGCTGATCAGCACCTTGTCCGCGTGCGCCTTGGCGACGCCGGCGGCGACCGTCCCGACACCGACCTCGGCCACAAGCTTGACCGAGACACCGGCTTCCGGATTCGAGTTCTTCAGGTCGAAGATCAATTGGGCCAGATCTTCGATGGAATAGATATCATGATGCGGCGGAGGTGAAATCAGCGGCACGCCCGGCGTGGAATATCGGAAGCGCGCGATCTGTTCGTCGACCTTGTGCCCGGGCAACTGCCCGCCCTCGCCGGGTTTCGCACCCTGCGCCATCTTGATTTGCAATTCACGGGCATTCACCAGGTAGTGCGCAGTCACGCCGAATCTGGCCGACGCCACTTGCTTAATATAGCTGTTCTTCGAGTCGCCGTTTGACATGGGTTTGAAGCGCTCAGGATCCTCCCCCCCTTCTCCCGTGTTGCTCTTGCCCCCAAGTCGATTCATGGCGATCGCAAGCGTCTCATGCGCTTCTTTGCTGATGGATCCGAACGACATCGCGCCCGTGTTGAAGCGCTTGACGATTTCCTTGGCAGGTTCCACCTCTTCGATGGGAATCGGCTGAGACGCGAACTTAAACTCGAGCAACCCACGCAGGTTCGAGCGTCGTTGACTCTCATCATTGACAAGTTGAGCGAACTCCCCATAGGTCTTCGCGTCGTTGGCACGGCTGGCATGTTGCAGCTTATAGATCGTGTCCGGATTCCAATTGTGATGTTCGCTCTGGATACGGTAGTGGACTTCTCCGCCGAACTCCAGTTGTCGGATCGCGGCCGGCTCGTAGGCCGTGCGATGTCGGCGCAATGTCTCTTCACCGATTTCTCGAATCCCGACTCCTTCGACGCGTGACGCCGTGCCCGTGAAGTATCGATCGATGAGCTCGTGATTCAACCCGATCGCCTCGAAAATCTGCGCGCCGCAATAGGATTGCACGGTCGAGATGCCCATCTTGGAAAAGATCTTGAGCAAGCCCTTATTGATGGCCTTGATAAACTTGCCCTCCGCTGTTTGCGCATCGAGTCCCTCGGGAAGATACCCATCACGCTCCATATCAACGAGCGTTTCGAACACGAGATACGGATTGATCGTGCCGGCGCCGTAGCCGATCAAGCACGCAAATTGGTGCACATCTCGCGGTTCCCCGGTTTCGAGGATTAACCCGACCTCCGTCCTCGTGCATTCCCGCACCAGATGATGATGCACGGCCGAGATACCGAGGAGGCTCGGAATCGGGGCCCAGGCTTCATCTACCCCGCGATCGCTGAGAATTAAAAACTTGTACCCCTCCTTGATCGCGAGTGAAGCCTCTCGGCACAGCTCATCGACCGCGGCTCCCAGGCCATCGGCGCCTTCGGCTACGCGAAACAACATGCGGAGGGTCTTGCCCATGAAATGAGGATCGGGTATCCCGCGGATCTTTTGCAGATCCGCGTTAGTCAAAATCGGCTGTTGGACCTTAATACGACGGCAAGACTCCGGCGACTCATCCATCAGATTAGGTTTCGGCCCGATGTTTGTGACCAGCGACATCACGAGCTGCTCGCGAATCGGATCGATCGGCGGGTTGGTGACTTGAGCGAACAGCTGCTTGAAGTACTTAAACAAGAGCTGCGGTCGATCTGACAACACCGCCAAGGGGGTATCGGTACCCATCGAGGAGATCGGCTCCTCGCCATTGACGATCATGGGGGAGATGACCATCTTGAGCTCTTCGACGGTGTAGCCGAAGGCCTGCTGCCGCTGCCTGATCGTCGGATGATCCGGCTGCGGGACATTCAATGGTTCGGGCAGTTCATCGAGGGAAACTCCGTACTGGGTCACCCAACTGCGGTACGGTTTCCGCTTCGCCATATCGGTCTTGATCTCTTCATCGTCGATGATCCGGCCTTGAACGGTATCGACGAGGAACATCCGCCCGGGCATGAGCCGACCCTTCATCCGGATTTCCTTGGCCGGAACCGGTAACACCCCAGCCTCCGAGGCCAGCACCACCGTTTCATCCGCCATCACTTGATAGCGGCAGGGACGGAGTCCGTTACGATCCAAGGTCGCCCCGATCATCTTGCCGTCGGTAAAGCAGACCGCTGCCGGCCCGTCCCACGGCTCCATCATCGCCGCGTGATATTGGTAAAAGCCCCGGCGATCCAAATCCATCTGCGAATTCGCTACCCATGGTTCCGGAATCAACATCATCATGGCATGCGGTAATGACCGGCCCCCAAGAAGAAGAAACTCGAGGGTATTGTCCAGGCAGGCCGAGTCGCTTTGATCCTCGGTCACGATCGGGAACAGTTTCTCCATATCCTTGCCGAACAGATCGGAATGGAGGCGGCCTTGTCGAGCCTTCATCCAATTGACGTTCCCCTTCAGCGTATTGATCTCGCCATTGTGGCAGACGTACCGATAGGGGTGAGCCAACGGCCAGGTCGGAAAGGTATTCGTGCTGAAGCGGGAGTGCACCAACGCCAGGGCACTCACCATTCGTTCATCGGTAAGATCCTGATAATACGCGGCCATTTGATGCGGTAAGAGCAGACCTTTGTAGACGATCGTGTGGGCCGATAAACTGGGGACGTAAAAGTGCTCTCGCCCCTGAATGGCCGATTCGAGAATGGCCTTTTCCACTCGCTTTCGGATCACGTAGAGTTTTCGTTCAAACTGAGTCTCGTTGAGCGCGTCGCGCGCGATGAAAATTTGCCGCATGAACGGCTCGGTCTTTCGCGCTTGCACGCCGATACTGTCGCTTTTAACCGGCACATCGCGCCATCCGAGCAACTGGAGACCTTCTTCACTGATGATCTCGGTAAACAACTTTTCGCAGAGTCGTCGGGACTCTGCATTCGGTGGCAGGAATAACTGCCCAACCCCATACTCGCCGACCTCCGGTAATGACACACCGGCATCCCCTGCAACCCGTTTGAAAAAGGTGTGCGGCATCTGCAACAAGATCCCGGCACCATCTCCCGTACAGGGATCGGCTCCCTGCGCCCCGCGGTGGGTCAGATTCTCTAGAATCTGAAGTCCTTTACGGACAATGTCATGGGACTTCTTCCCCTTGATATTGACCACAAAACCGATCCCGCACGAATCTTTCTCATGCCGAGGATCATAGAGACCTTGTTGGCTGGGGAAACCTGGAGTATTCATTTACCTACTCTCATGAGAATATTGAGATTTTCCCTATCGGATGGAGTTGAGCGCGAGCAAGAATCCTGGAGTGGATTAACCCCATCGTCCGCAGGCTGGACCTCAGCTAATTACCACGCTCGAAACTTACTGGAAGGCTCATTCCTCTGTCAAGGTGACAATGGGCCTATACCCCTTTCATTTGCTTGACTTTATTTCCCCGGCTGCCATACCATCCGCCGCATGGCGCAAGGTCCAGTCATCGTAACCCCACAGAGCATGTCTGACGTGTGGGACGCCTACCGTAGTGAGCTGGACGGGCTGGAGGACCGGGTGCGGAAAAACCTCGACTCCAGCGTCACCCTGGTCAATACCGTGGCCGCCCACATTCTGAGCGGCGGTGGCAAGCGCATCAGGCCTCTGCTCTTACTCTTATCAGCCCGCCTCTGCGGGTATCCTGGCGTTGAACACTATCAACTCGGCAGCATTGTGGAATACATCCACACGGCCACCCTGTTACACGACGATGTCGTGGACGAGGCCGATCTGCGGAGGGGCAGAAGAACGGCTCGGAAGGTGTGGGGAAATCAGATCAGCATTCTGGTCGGCGATTTTCTCTACACCAAGGCCATGTGTAATGTCGTCGAGTTTCAGAGCCAGGGAATCAACGAAGTGATCGCTGAAGCCTGCAATAAAATGGCCGAAGGCGAAGTCCTTCAGCTGTACTACAACGGTAATCCCGCGATGCCGGAAATCGATTACATTAAGATCGTCGAACACAAAACCGCCGGACTGATCGCCGCGGCCTGCCAGATGGGGGCCATTCTAGCCGACGCCACTGAGACCCAACAGCAAGCCCTGTTCCGTTTTGGCCAATACCTGGGTATTGCATTCCAGGTTGCCGACGACACTCTGGATTACATCGCGAACGGCGAATCACTGGGGAAAACGATCGGACAAGACCTCCGGCAAGGCAAAGCCACGTTGCCGCTCCTTCATCTGCTGCAACATTGCTCGGAGCAGGACCGACAAATGATCAAAGATCGAATGGAGACCCGGACGCTCAGCACCGCCGACTTGGAGCGCATTTTGTTCCTCATGGGGGAGTTCGGGTCGATCGTCTATGCCATGGATCGGGCCAAGGCCTACATTGTGGCCGCCAAGCATGAGCTCGATCAGTTCGACGATAGTACGCCGCGGCGTGCGTTGTCGGTGACCGCTGATTACATGATTACCCGCGACCGGTAAGTGTTTTCCCGCCAACCGGTAAGACGCTGAGCCGTGGAAGCGGCGCGGCGTAGAGCGAAAGGACCCCGTCCTCTCCTGTAACCATCAAACCGTCGTCACTGTCACGACACCGCCAAGAGGTTGTTCATGTCACAGATTTTTCCGTTCCAGGGTATGCGGTACGACCAGGCCATTGTGGGCTCCATCAAGGATGTCGTGGCTCCGCCGTACGACATCATCGATGCGGAAGGACAACAACAGCTTCACGATCGCCATCCTCACAACATCATCCGTATGGAGTTGGGGCTGGAACAGACCGGTGACAGCCCGGCCCATAACCGATATACCCGCGCAGCCGCGGCCCTTCAATCATGGATCAAAGAGGGAATCCTCAAGCGAGACGCGCAACCTGCCATCTACCATCACACGATTGAGTACCGTCCGCCGTACTCGGCACCTGGTGCACCGAGCAAAGTGCTCCGAGGATTCCTGGCCTTGGCCAAACTGGAGGCACTGGACTCCGGACATATCTATCCGCACGAGAACACACGTGCCGCGGCAAAGACCGATCGGTTGAACCTCCTCGAAGCCTGCCGCGCGAACTTCAGCCCGATCTGGTCTCTCTATTCCGATCCCGCCGGCGCCATCATCCGGCTGCTTGAAACGGAGACAAAAGGTAAACCTCCGCAGTATGACTTTCAGGATGATGCAGGCTGTCGCGAATGCCTCTGGGCTGTGACCGATGCGACCGTCTTGAAACACATCACCGACCTGATGCAAAGCAAACCGCTGTTCATCGCGGACGGTCATCATCGCTACGAAACCGCGTTGAACTATCAAAAGCTCCGTCGACAACAGCCGGGCTCTCCGACCGGACCACAGCCATATGACTCGGTCTTGATGCTGCTCACTCCGCTTGAAGATCCGGGATTGACGGTATTGCCGACGCATCGAGTGGCGACCACCGCACTGCCGCCTTTTGATCAGATCACACAGCTGCTCGGAGACGTATTCGACTTCCGAGAATTCCCTTTTTCCCCGTCAACTCAGGCTCAGGTCCGCCAGCAGTTCTTGACCGCCTTGAGAACAGAAGGCCGACACGTTCCGGTATTCGGACTGATTCGGCAGGGGGCCGACACCTACATCCTGCTCACGTTGAAGCCGGCCTATCGCCCCTCCGGCCAAGTATCCCCTCGTGCCAAACTCGACGTCTCTCTGCTGCAACAACTGATCGTGACAAAGCTCTGCCCGACGCAACAGGAACAAGAAGCCATCCTCTATACCAAAGACGACCATGAAGCGCTCGACTGGGTGGCCCGAGGAACCGGGACCGGTGCTTTTCTACTCAATGCCACGAAAGTCAGTGAAGTCCAAGCTGTGGCAGCTGCGGGTGAACGCATGCCGCATAAATCAACCTATTTCTACCCGAAGCCGCTAACGGGTCTTGTCCTCAATGTCATGAACGGTTGAATGCTGATGACCATCGACCGAGGGTTATCGTAATGCGCGCGAAGATTCTTATCGTGGACGACGATGCCGACATCGTCATGATGCTGGAGGACCGGCTGCACGCTTCCGGGTACGACACCGTCGTTGCATCGGAAGGACAGCAGGCGCTGGACCAAATCGCTCACGAATCTCCACAATTGATTCTCCTGGATCTCACCCTGCCCAAATTGTCGGGTCTTGATGTGCTCAAGCGCCTTTCTCACATGAAGCCGTCGGAACACCTTCCCGTCATTGTGATGACCGCACATGGGTCCATCGAAGCCGCGGTGGAAGCGATGAAAGAAGGGGCATACGACTTTCTGACCAAACCTCTCGATAATGAGCATCTCCTGATCGTCATCCGCAAAGCCTTGGAGCGTGACTCGCTTCGACGGCAAGTCGCTTACCTGCGCTCCGAGGTCGACGGCCGTTATGCCTCTATCATCGGAAACAGCGCATCCGTGCGCGCTGTCGTGGAGGCGGCACAACGGGCCGCCAAGTCGGATGCCAGCGTCTTGCTCCTCGGTGAAAGCGGAACCGGGAAAGAACTCTTCGCACGATCGATCCATCAATGGAGCTATCGTTCCGCCATGCCGCTCATTGTCATCAATTGCGTGGCCTTGACGGAGACATTGCTGGAGAACGAGTTATTCGGGCATGAACGCGGCGCCTTTACCGGAGCAGATCGCCAACAGAAGGGAAAGTTGGAGATGGCCGACGGCGGAACCGTGTTCCTCGATGAGATTGGTGACATGTCGCTGCCACTGCAGGCCAAGCTGCTCAGAGTTCTGCAAGACCGGGAATTCCAGCGTGTCGGAGGAACCAAGACGGTTTCCGTCAACATTCGCATCATCGCCGCCACCAACAAAGATCTTAGACAAGCCGTGAAGGCGGGACAGTTCCGAGAAGATCTTTACTTTCGGCTGAATGTCGTCACGCTGACGTTGCCGCCGCTTCGTGAGCGACAAGGCGACGTCCCGGCTCTTGCGCAGTTCTTCCTCGATCGCCACACGCGGGACGCAAAGCGACCCGGTATGGCCCTCAGCCCTTCCGCACTCGATGCCCTCACCCGTTACCCATGGCCGGGGAATATTCGAGAGCTGGACAATGTGATCGCCCGCGCCGTCGTCTTGAGCCCCAAAGATACGATCGAGCCTGATATGTTGGCGCTCATGGCGGATGACGCCGGCCTCCGTCAACGAGAAGGTGCCCCACTGCCTTATCTGGACTTGTCCTACCACGAATCGATGGAGCACCATAGCCGCTACATCATCGCCCGTGCGATGGAACGTGCCGACGGAAACCAAACGAAGGCCGCGGAGTCGCTCAAGCTCCAACGAACCTATCTCGCTCGGCTGCTCAAGCAACAGAAAGACTAGCCGCAGCCATCAAGCAGATCGAGATAGCCTCGTGTTCAGTTGTGCGGCGTATGCGGCTCAAGAGGCTGGCGATCAACGAGGCGAATCAGTCCGGCCCGCGCATCTTTCTCCGCCTGCGCGTACCGCTCGGCGGTTCCAATATCCGACCAGTAGCCATGGAGATCGTACCCGAGGATTCGTTCGCCTCGTTCAATGGCCGCTATGTAAGGATCGACGATCGAAGAAGCAACCCCCTTCGGTACCTTCTGAAGAAGGCGAGGATGTAAAATGTGAATCCCGGCGAACATCCTGGGAATGGCTGGAGACGGGGATGGAAGACCTCTGCCCTTGATGCGCACAATCTGATTATCGTCTCCCACCTCGACGAGCCCCCACTTCACCGCATCTCGATCCTCTCGCAGCACCAATGTTGCCGCCGCATGACGCGTTCGATGGAGATCCCAGATGGCCCCGAGATCCACCTCGACAAGCGTATCTCCGTTCAGGATCAACACCGGCTCGCCTGAAAAATGAGGTTCAGCTTGTTTGATTCCTCCCCCCGTGCCCAAGATGACCGGTTCATGTGAGTAAATCATCCGAACGCCGAATTTCGAACCATCACCCAGGACCTGCTCGATCATCGGACCGAGATGATGAAGATTCACGACGACCTCACGAAACCCATGCCGTTTCAGCAGCAGGACGTTCCAGACAATGAGTGGAGTTCCTCCCACCGGCAAGAGGGGCTTGGGAATGGTGTTCGTCAAGGGTCTGAGGCGGGTCCCAAGACCCGCCGCAAGAATCATGGCCTTCACGCGATCCGTGCTGAGGACGGAGTACCGGGTGCTGAGTCGATGGTCCGATGCTCAGCCCTCAGCCCTCAGTCCTCAGTCCTCTACTGCAATTCTGGCACATACGGGGTGATGTGTCTCCGGAGCGTCTCCAGTTCGGGGTATTTGCGGAGGTTTCGCTTGACATAGCCCAAGACGCGAGGGACATCGTCCAGGAATTTGGGATTGCCCTTGACTCGATCGATATAGACAAACCGGCCGGCGGCTTTCAGATTTCGCTGAATACACGTCAGGTCGAACAGGCGGCGAAACGCGGCGCGGTTGGCCCAGACGAAACGGCGTTCCGCCAATTGATCAAGATAGTAGGCCACCAAATCGTCGATGAGGGCTTCGTCGAGCTGAATGTACGCATCCCGCAAGAGCGACGCCAAGTCATAGGTCGCCGGCCCCATCAAGGCATCCTGAAAATCAATGACGCCAAGCCGCAGTCCGTCGACCATCAAGTTGCGCGAGTGGTAATCGCGATGCGTGAAGACACGAGGCTGGGAAGCCAACACGTCGGCAATGCGTTCACACTCGCGCCGAATCGCCGTCGTCTCCCCGTCGGGTAAGGGAGCGCCATGGCGAGCCTCAATCCCGTACTCCAAGAAATGATCGAACTCCCACATGAGTAAGGGCACGTCGAAACTCCGGTGAAACGCCAGACATCCAGGGTCTGCCGGAGTGGTCGCGTTGAATTGCATCTGTACCAGCACATTGATGGCTTGTTTGTAGCGAGACTCTAGATTCGGAGCATCCGCGCGGCTGACGGCCTCCGCCAACGTCACATCTCCAAAATCTTCGAGATACAGCAATCCGGCGGCTCGATCATAGTGAAGCAGCGTCGGGACAGGAACATTCGCCTTGGCGAGATGAACCATGATATTGGTGAACGGCAGTTCTGAAATTTGATGCACCGCGCCGCTGACTGCCTCTTCCGACTGCTTGAACGCTTCCGGTTCGGCCAGCTGCATCACGATTACGGAATGCGGTGGTCCACCCGTCATGATGGCGCGGTAGTACCGCCGATTCGACGCATCCCCCGCCAACGGAGCCAATTCCCTGAACACCAAGCCGGGAGGAAGGTGCGCCTGAATGGTCTGTGCGACAAGAGCGCGATCGGGAGGAGGTAATGGAGATTTGGGAAGTGCTGGGTTCGCCGTCGCCATAGCTGAGGGATTATACCGAGCACCCTGCGCCTTGTCACGAAGACACCTTATTCGGTCTGGCTATGGCCACACTTCGGGAATCGAGTTCGCCGGTCTGAAATTGACTGCTCGATGCATGGCAAGAACACCGAGTATGGCGCCAATCGTGTCGGCCACCCAATCGAGCACATGCGAATACCGGAACGGAACGAATGACTGATGAAATTCGTCGGTCGCCCCATAGAACGACGCCACTACAATAGCCAGTGGAATCGACCACCGCCTCCACGAGGCATTCAGAGTCCCTTGGAAGGCCCGAAAACATAGTGCGCCGAATACCGCGTACTCCACGGCATGCAAGACCTTATCGCTGAAATGACTGACAATCGGCAAATGTTCTTCCGGATGGGACAACGAGGACAAATAAAAAATGACGCCGGCATAGGCACACACCGGCCCCCAATACCGAAGAAATATCAACATCTCAATCCCTCATGGTAATCAGTACGACGACACGCTACGGATTGCAGCTGCAGATTGCAGGCCCACCACCCCTATGACATACTTCGGAGGCGAGGGAAACCATCCATCGATGAAGCATCTCCACGTATGTTTTTTCTGGCATATGCACCAACCCTACTACACCGATCCACTGGTTGGCTCGGCCAGCATGCCCTGGGTACGCCTGCATGCGACCAAGGCCTATTATGATATGGCCTACCTCCTAGACCAATTCCCAGAGGTACACGCCACGTTTAATTTTACCCCGTCGCTCCTCTTGCAGTTACAGGAAATCGGGAGCGGCAAGGTCCTCGACCTCTTTCTTGAACATGCCCAGCGGCCGGCAGTCGACCTGACTCTTGAGGAAAAGGCCTTCCTCGTCCGTTATTTCTTTTCAGCCAACCGGGCAACGATGGTGCGCCCCTACCCACGATACCATGAATTGCTGGTGAAACGAGGGCTGGATCTGCGTGGGGACGACCTGCCTCGCATAGCCCGTCAGTTTTCCACTCAGGAGTTATTAGATTTACAAGTCTGGCATAACCTCGCCTGGTTCGGGTATGGCACTCTCCGACAGTATCCCCGACTGGCCGCACTGCGCCAGAAAAATCGTGGCTTCACTGAGGAGGACAAACATGAAATTCTGGCGATTCAACGTCTCGTCGTGCAAGACATCGTGCCGCTGTATCGACGTCTGATGGATCGCGAACAGATCGAGCTGACTACGACGCCATTTTTTCATCCTATTCTGCCGCTGGTGATCGACACGGACATCACCCGGCGCGCGAGACCCGACCTCCCGTTGCCGACTCGCTTTCGGGCACGCGACGATGCGGAATCCCAACTTCGGCAGGCAGTGGCGTTCCACCGAGCGACATTCGGACGTCCCCCGACCGGATTATGGCCGTCTGAAGGATCGGTCTGTCCGGAAATGCTTCCCCTCGTCCATCAGACCGGCCTTCGCTGGCTGGCGACCGATGAAGGCATCCTCGCCCGCTCTCTGGCACTGTGTCACCGACCGTGGCATCGGCAGTCCGCGCTGTTTCAGCCCTACCGGATCGGAAAGGCCGAACAGCCTCTCACGATCCTCTTTCGTGACCGCGAGCTCTCCGACGCCTTCGGGTTCATCTACCATAAGACAACGCCCGAATCTGCGGCTGAAGATGTCCTCCGGCGGCTCCTGACCATCTCGCATGATACGCCGCAAGATCGAATCGTCGTCCCCATCATTTTGGACGGCGAAAACCCGTGGGAACATTATCATGACGGAGGCGAACGGTTTCTTTCACTCCTGTACCAAACCTTCACCAACCGTGACTTGGACCACACCGGACAGAGCACAACTCAAGCTTCCACGATGTCCGAGGCTATCTCCTCCGTTCCACCGACCCAACACCTCCCCTGTCTGCACTCAGGCTCGTGGATCAATGCCGACTACAAAATCTGGATCGGGCACCACGAAGACAATCACGGATGGGACCTGCTCGGTCACACCCGTTCAACGCTCATGGAGCGAGCCCCCGGTCTTCCTCCCGATCGCGCTCAGGCGGCATGGCAGGAACTGTACGCCGCCGAAGGCAGCGACTGGTTCTGGTGGTACGGAGATGATTTCGATACTGATTTCAAACCGGAGTTCGACCGGCTCTTCAGAACGCATCTCCGCAATGTGTGGACACAGATGGGCCTTTCTCCTCCCGATGAACTGAGCCACCCGATCTGCACCGTCGGATTCGGCGCTGAATCCGACTCGGTCCGACTACCGGTTCGATTACTCACGCCCACCATCGACGGACTGGTGACTGACTTTTTCGAGTGGCACGGTGCCGGCACCATCACGACTCAGCCTCCGCTGGGAGCCATGTGGAAAGCCGACAGGATCTTTACGGCCATCCGGTTCGGCTGGAGCCTGGATCAGTTCGTGATCAGATTCGATCCCGACGAGACGACCGCCAAGAAACAAGGCCTTGAAGTCGCGATTATGATGCAAGGCCCACAGACGACCGTTCGTCTTACTTTTCCCCTGTCCTTCCAGAAGACCGGGGAATTCCTCCTGTCTCAACAGACGGCTTCGGACACGTGGCAGGAGATCGGCCGCCATCGAACGATCAGCTCGCGTTCCATTATCGAGTTGAGTGTCCCCTGGAAAGAAGTTCAACTCCAACCTGGGCAAGCCGTGCATCTGTTGATCATCGTCCGAGAGCATGGCTTGGAAGTGACTCGCTACCCTAGCCCCAAGCCCGCCGTCCTGACCGTGCCGGGACCGGACTTTGAGGCGGAACTGTGGAGCGTATAAGCGGCGCCTGACGCTGAACGGACATAATTAATTTTCATATCGACGAACCGATACATGACGTAGTCAACACCGACCATACCGAGGAAGCCTATGCCAGATCTGAGACGTGATCCCATCGTCGGTCGCTGGGTGATCATTTCCACCGAACGGAACGGACGCCCGCATGATTTTGTCAAGCCGCAGTCGGCTCGACCGGCTTCTGCAACGCTCTGCCCGTTTTGCCCGGGGCAGGAACGGCTCACGCCGAAGGAAATCATGGCCTATCGCCCTCAACCAGGAGAGGCCAACTCCCCTAACTGGAGCGTCCGCGTCATCCCGAATAAGTTTCCGGCGCTGCAGGTCGAAGGCGACATGGGCCGCGAGGGGATCGGGCTCTACGATCGCATGAACGGGGTGGGAGCGCACGAAGTTATCATTGAAACCCCCAGCCATGTCGAAAGTCTGGCCGACCTGCCGGCCAAGAGGATTGAAGACCTGTTGTGGGCCTATCGCGACCGCATGCTTGATCTCAGAAAGGACGTCCGGCTCCGCTACATCCTTATTTTCAAGAACCATGGCGCTTCGGCGGGGGCTACATTGGAGCATAGCCACTCTCAACTCATCGCCTTGCCGATCGTCCCGACGAGTGTGCAAGATGAGCTCGACGGATGCCGCACTCATTACCAGCAGAAGGAGCGCTGCATGTACTGCGATATCCTCCGACAGGATCTCTCGGACGGTGATCGGGTCGTCGCTGAAAATCCCGAGTTCTTATGCGTGACCCCCTTTGCGCCACGCTTCCCGTTCGAAATGTGGATTCTCCCCAAGCGCCATGCCGCCTATTTCGAGGACAACCAACGAACCCAATTCGAGTTTCTGGCTCCCATCTTATCGGAGTCGCTCCGTCGCATGGATAAGATCTTGGCGCGGCCTCCCTACAACTTCATCCTCCATAGCTCGCCGCTCCATGAAAAGACCGGCGAGTACTATCACTGGCACCTGGAAATCATCCCCAAGCTGACCCACGTGGCGGGCTTTGAGTGGGGCACAGGTTTCTACATCAATCCGGTCTCCCCGGAAGAAGCCGCGAAGTTTCTCCGGGAATCGGAGCTCTAGATGCCGGTTCGCTTTCGCATTGAGGATCCGACGCTTGCAGAGGCGCTTCGCAGAATTGAGCAAACGGTTCGCCGTCAAGGTGGAAGAACCTGGCTGGTCGGCGGATGTGTTCGAGACCTGGTGCTCGGTCGACAGCCCCGCGATCTGGACATTGAAGTCACCGGACTCCCACCTGGGCAGGTCCATGCCCTGCTGTCCGAACACTTCTCCGTCCAATTCGTCGGGAAGGCCTTCGCCGTATTCAAGCTACAAGGTCTGCCGATCGACATTTCTATCCCTTCCCGGATGCTCATCGACGAAAGCACATCGATCTCCGGTCCGGTACGTCAAGCCGACCCCGCCATGGCAATCGACGAGGCCCTTGCCCGACGTGACTTCACCATCAATGCGATGGCTTGGGATCCGGACACGAGAGAACTTCGTGATCCCTTCAACGGACGGGGGGACCTCGACGCCCACATCTTGCGACACGTATCGCACCGGTTTATCGAAGACCCGCTGCGTGTCCTGCGTGGGATGCAGCTGTCCGCGCGTTTTGACTTGATCGCTGCGCCGGAGACCGTAATCCTGTGCCAAACCCTCTCGCAAGACCATCATCCCCGTGAACGCCTCTGGGAAGAATGGAAGAAACTCCTGCTGCAAGGTCGCACGCCGTCGCTGGGCCTGCGCTTCCTGAATCAATGCGGGTGGCTGCGCTTCTATCCGGAACTCGCGGCACTGCAGGGCTGTCCACAAGATTCCATTTGGCATCCCGAAGGCGATGTATGGATTCACACCCTCCACTGCTTGGACTGGTTCGCGACCGAACGAACCGGGAATGATCAGGACGACTTGATCGTGGGACTGGGTGTGCTCTGCCACGACTTCGGCAAACCGGCCACCACCAGAGAGGATGACGGCCGGATTACCTCCCGCGGGCATGAACCCGCAGGCGAGACCCCGGCAAGATGTTTTCTCGAACGGCTGACCAACCAGCAAAACATGGCGGACGAGGTCTTGCCCCTGGTGCTGTGCCATCTCCGTCCCAACGCCCTCTATGAGGCACAGGCTTCGGACAGCGCCGTCCGTCGACTCGCTCGACAGGTCAAACGTCTCGACCGTTTAGTGCGTGTGGCGAGGGCCGACCATGCCGGACGTCCGCCAAAACCGTTTGATGGATTCCCGGCGGGCGAGTGGTTACTGAACCGCGCGAGGCAGCTGAAGGTTGAGGATCAGGCCCCCGTCCCAATTCTCATGGGGCGTCACTTGTTGGAATTGGGAGTTCAGCCCGGTCCTGACATGGGCCGACTGCTTGATGAATGCTACGAAGCCCAACTCGATGGAGAATTCGCGACAGTGGAAGAAGGGCTTCTTTACGCAAGAAACAAGTTTTCTACGCTCTGCTAGCCGGTTCTTTTCCCTCGCCGTTGGCTTTTTCTCATGGCGATCACCCCTTGCCCATCGATCTTCGCACCGTTTATCATTGCTCCCATGCATGTACAGCTGAATCATCCTGTGCGCTCGATCGAAATCAAAGGACCGAAGAGGGTCAAGGATTTGCTCCGGGAACTGAATCTCGTCGCTGAAGCGCACTTGGTCATTCGTGGGGACGAATTGGCCACTGAAGACGAGATGCTGTCGGACCAAGATCAAGTTGAAATCCGACCGGTGATTTCGGGGGGATGACCACCTACTCTGCCACGGCAGTAGACGAGAATCTCTCGGCACTCACAAAGGGTCTTGCACTTCGCTGAGGCTCACGTCGCGGTTTTTCACCTTGCAATTTGAGCCACACCAGCACTACCTTTACCCCTACCAAGCTAGTGTCAACTAGGTGGCACATACTTTCATAACTTTCTTACAGGGGGTTTCCTCATGAAGCGCATGTTAATGGCAGTTATGGCAGTGGCAATCGCAGTGACTTTCAGCGCCCCAGCCTTCGCCAGCGAAGAGAGAAAGGAAGGCAATAAGGGCGGGCATGCAACGTACAGTGACGACAAGAAAGACGAGCATAAGGGCGGCCACGCCGATACGTTCGGCGATGACAAGAAGGACGACCACAAGGGCGGCCACTGAGAACGTCCACCAAGCCAGGACCTTCTAATCCTGGCCCGATTTGAAATTAACTAAGCCGGGGGCCTTCATGTCAATGAGGGCCCTCCAGTCTTTTGCTATCCATAAAAACATTTCTCCGTCACATCATCTGGGCCTCGTGAACCTGGTCACTACGACCAGGCAGCACTTTCCTCCCCCTCCCCAACGAATTCTATAATCAACCGATTCCGTCCTGCCGGGGCACACCTGCCAGCAATGGACAAATTTTGACCGAGTCGTACGATTCTGTGATTGTGCCCCCTAGAACCCTCCGTCAAGATTGCTGCCGGCTTTCGACTCCAATTCTTTATGTTTCCACAGACTTTTGCGCGAATATCCCTGCGCCCTGACATCGGCACACACTTTGCCGGTAGCCTTCGATAGGAGCTATGCAACCAAGGGGTTCAATATGGCGCTAGCGAGATCGATAATCAGGCCTTACCATTTCTTTCAGATCTGTTTTTTTCTGCTCGTTACGACAGCGTGCGCATCGTCCGACTCCCCCTCAACCGATGAAACGACCATGGTTGCCCCCGCAACGGCCACGCTTTCGTGGGATGCAAGCGCAGGACTGGATGTTGCCGGATACAAGATCTATCAGGCAACGGTATCAGGTACGTATGGAGCGCCGATTGCGACCGTGCCCATGGACGTTACGAGTTACACCGTCGCTGACCTGGAGTCGGGCACCACCTATTTCTTCGTCGTCACTGCATACAATTCAGATGGGGCTGAAAGTTCCTTCTCCAACGAAGCAAGTACGAGCATTCTCTAATTGACTGCTGCCGAACTTGGAATCCGCACTTTCTCAATGCTCCTCACTTGACCCCTTCTCTCTGAGAACTGTATAACAGCTGCTCTCGGTCAGTGCTGAGAAGCAGTGCGGGCTTGAGCCGATCACCAAGTTCGCCCTCCGGCTCGGAACCCAGCACTTAAATCTCAGTCCTTCTTCAGTATGCGCCCGTAGCTCAATGGATAGAGCATCTGACTACGGATCAGAAGGTTACAGGTTCAAGTCCTGTCGGGCGCACCAATTTTCCATGCACCTGCCGTTCTGTTGTCTGCACCATGCGATTTAATTAAAGATCTCTGGGCACTCAATTGAAGCGAGCTCTTCAGATGTTGGATAGGTCTCTTTCTGAGCGAATTTTAGAATCTCGGGAAGAGGTTTGCAAAAAAGGATGTCAAAAGAAAAGCGGTCTAGTCCGTATAATCCTCTGTGAATAATATTTGCATCGAATACTAAAAGATCACCTTTTTCCAAAGAGACCGACTTCGAGCCAGGAATAGAATCGTGAGATTCTTTTCCGTTCCGCTGTAAGCGAACATCTAGCTCTTCTTGGTTGTCCCATCTAGAATGACTCTCTGGGACAAAATCAATCCCCAATTCATCAGCGAACGCTAATCGCAAGTGAATCACGGCGGACTCTTTTTTTTCAATGGCTAGGCGTTGCTCTGTCTCTGAAATCCCTGTGTATTGAATGTCTCTGTGCCAGTAGTTATTTTGGTTTATATCACAAGGATTAAAAAATATTTGGGTATTAAGAAAACGAATATCAGATCCTAAGAACTCTTTCGCCTTATTTACAATCTCGCTAGATCCTATGAACTTCAACAATTCGAATCTTTCAGAGACGGTTAAGAATTCTCCATTTGTAATAGAAGAGCTATTGAGAATTCCTTTTTTATAAAAATCATGGTTTTTTGCAATCCATGAGGCATGAAACTTTCTCAAGATCTTATCGATTTGTTGACCTAAAGACTCTGTTAAAAAGTGTTTATATAAAACAAATCCATCTTTCATATAATTTAGCTTATTGCTGTCTTAAAGCTTGAGCAAGCGGTTCGGAACACGTCCAGTCTGGCGCGCCATACCGCACTTCGTGTGGGGCGCAGGCTATTCAGACATAGACTTTCTTTGATTGACGCCCGCGATAAACAACTCTCCCGGTCTATAGGTGCGCTATCTCGTCTCGTTCGTCCTTCTCCTTCCCCTTCCGCCACCGGCGCTCGAGGGCGTCTCGCGCGATGTTCCGTCCTCCGAGCCCCACGGCAATCGCCACCGCCAGAACCACCCCGCCGAACACGATCGTGAATGCGGCCACGACAATTTCCTTGGCAATGCCGAGTTGCGTCAAGACCATGGCGGCCGTGAATAGAAAAATCCCCCAACGCACCAGACCGGCGATGAGTCTTGCCTCCTGAATCTGCGCGTTGACCGTCGCAATCAGCGTCGCCTCCGCCAAGAAGTTCCCAAGCAGGGCCCCGACGAGTATCAACAGCCCTGCCGCGAGCACACTCGGCAAGTAGCCCAGCAGTTGCCCCATCAGGTCGGCCGTCGTCGGTAACCCGAGTGCATCCACACCCATGAAGACGAAGATGACGAACACGGTCCAGAAGGCCAGACGACCCACGACCTGGGAAAACGGTTGTTTGATTCCTGCCTTCGCCAGCGATGCTTGTAATCCCCATCGCTCGCTGAGCACATCGACACGGGCTGCTCGCAAGAGGTGGTGAAGAACCGCTCGAGTCATCATGGCAACAAGGATACCGAGCACGATGAAGCTCATCAGGGCGAGCAGCTTCGGGAGAAAGACCGCCATCCGCATCATCATGTCGCGAAACGCTTCCACTATTGCGTCGCCCCATACATCACTCATCGCTCCACCTCCATCGCTGAATCAGGTACGGCTTCATGGTTTCGTATTCGACGGCCACCCGTTCCAATTCCTCCTCCATGCGCTTCCCTGGTAGCGCGCGTGTCGCCAAGATCAGCGACGCAGTATGGCCGAGGTACAGCGGCGTCAGCGACTTGAGCAGGTGTTCACGGTGAAGGAGCCTGTCGTGATAGGCCAGAGCTAAATCATAGACGACTTGTACCCAGAGACTGGAGGGAAACTGAAAACTATCCGCGTCATCGATACCTAATTCCAAGATTTGTTGAAACGTGTCGGGTGCCAACACGATCTGCCAGATCGGGACCAGATCGCGAAGGCCCTGTTGAAATCCGTGGATCATACGATCGACATGCAGGGCTCCGACAGGCTCCCCCAATCCGGCCGGTTCTCCGATCATCGGAACCGTCTTCGACCCTGTTACCGGTTCCCACGTACTTTGATAGCGTTCCATCATATGAAAGATGCAGCCGACGGACTGAGCGATGATCGTCGACAAGTCACCCATCGGCTTACCTTGGCGCAAGCGCGGCCCCAGCATCGCCTCATAGACATCGGCTAACTCGGCTGCTGCCAACGTCGTGACCCATCCATCGATCCCGTACGTGGCGATTTCCTCATCCCAGGGTTGCGGCAACAACAACGACCGTACGAAACGATCGGAAAACGCATAGGCTCCGCCCTGATGATAGGTCATCCGTTTCCCATACAGCGCTCGAGTGAGGGGTGCCAGCAGAGTATTGGTCAACGTACCTTCATAGCGATTACGCGAGAAGTGAGGCAGCACACAATCCGCCCCTTTGTCGAGAATTGGCGACGCGAGGAGTTCGGACCAGCGCGGATGAGCCGATTTCAAATTGCCGTCGACGATCAGGCACACCTTGGCCGTCAGGCGCTCGGCTACCGCGGCCAGTAGCCGTATCGCCGCGTCGCGGCCCGGCACTCCGGACTCCGATAACACATGCAGTGACGACCCCGAGACCGCATGGCGAACCGCCCAAAACGACGCATCATGTCCGGCAGCGTGCTCAATGAGATCCGGGGTACCATCTTGCGACCCGGCGTCACAATTGACCACGAGCACTCGTTTCTCTGGGGCATATTGGCGGAATCCCTCGATCAATCCCCTCGCTGCGGCAGGTGCCGTCGCCCCATCATTGAAGGTGAGCACCCCCACGACGATATCAATCGGCTCCGACCGCTCGATCAGCGTAGGGATCGGGTCCGGCAAGGACGGCTCGGTGAGGGGGCCATCATTCGATGTGAGCCGATCCATGCTGTCACTCGGAACAGAGCAGCTTTAATAAGGTGAGGTGGTCGCCTAAGTGCCGGGTGATCAGAAAGTTGCGCCGCACATGCTCCTTCGCCGTTGCGCCCATCCTGGTCATCACTCCCGGATTGCTCAGGAGATACCGGATGCGAAATGCCGCGCCTTCAACCGAATGGACGATGAACCCCGTGGCACCATCGACGATTTGTGCGGACACGCCACCGGCGGTTCCGCCGATGACCGGCTTCCCCTTCCACATGGCTTCGGACACGGCAACGCCGAATCCTTCTTTGAGCGCTTTTTGGACCACGATGGAGGCAGCCCGTTGCAAGACATTGATCTCTCGGTTCGCTTCCGGCGGCAACTGGAGAATATGGATATCAGGGTCATTGCCGGCCGCTTCCTGCACCTCAGCCAGCACCGCTTCCCCCTCCGGATCGTGGAGCACTCCGCTCCCGGCCAGTACGAGCCGGCAATTATGATGCTTCTTCACGATTCGGTAGGCTCGTATCGTCCCCAGCTGATCCTTGAACCGATCGTACCGCGCGACTTGCAAGAGGATGGGCTTGCCTTTTGGGATGCTGAGGCGATCGAGTCCCTGCGCGATTTCCGCACGAGACAGTTCCCGATTCTTTTCAGTCAGTGGATCGATCGACGGATAGATCAAAAGTTTCGGGATCGGCAGGCGCTGGGCGAATTCCGGAAGCGAGAAAATCGCGGCGTCATATTTCACGACGTGGCGACGAAACAGTGTCCAGAGCGAGCGGTAGGGGCGCCCCATGTCCAAATGACAACGCCAGACCCACTTGCCGCCCTTTCGATGATCGATCAAGGCCGCGGGCTGCGGATCGTGAACGACCACCAGATCTGCATCGAGATTCAAGGCTCTCGCATTTCTGGCGGTGATATCAAGATAGGTGGCATACATCTCGTTCGTGATGGTGTGAGGTCTGCCCTGCAATCCATCCGCGATCCGCCTTGTCACATCCGCGAATTCCTGTGTGCCGGCGATGACTTCCCAACGGGCTTCGATGCCCAGAGCTTTCATGACCGGCACCAACCGCCGCAAAATCTCCGCCATCCCGCCGCCATAACGCACGGCGCTGACATGGAGAAACTGTTTTCCCTGTACCAGATCGCTCAGTCGGCGCAGAAAGTCGATCGTGCCTTTCGGCGCCACCTCCCGGTACTGTTCCAACTCGCCGATCATCATCTCCGTGTTTTCCTCGTCCGGTGTCGCGTCATCACAACACCATCTGTTCGATCCCGTATGCGCCATCCGAAGGCGTCAACGTAAGGTCGAGCCAATAGTACCCATAGGGAGCCAACGTCAGAACATACGATCGCTCCGTCACCGTGGGAAACCGTGCCTCGCCCAACACTTCCATCGGAGTCGTGCCGGCAAACGCGGTGAGATCTAACTCGACCGCCTGCGATGACTCGGCAAGATTGTGAACAAGCAGCAGCACAACGTCGTCGTACCGCCGTAAATAGGCCAGGACTTTCCCGTTTGCTGGGCGCAGAAACGTGATGGTTCCTCGTCCAAACGCCGGGAATCGCTTGCGGACGCTGATCATCCGCTTCATCCATTGGAGAAGCGAATGAGGCGCCTCCTTCTGCGACTCCACGTTGACCGCCTGATAGCCATAGACGGCATCCGCTACGACGGGCAGATAGAGTTGCGCCGGGTCGCAACCAGAAAATCCCGCATTTCGATCCATCGTCCATTGCATCGGCGTCCGCACGCCGTCTCTATCTTTTAATTTGATGTTGTCCCCCATCCCGATTTCATCTCCGTAGTAGATGATCGGACTGCCCGGCAGCGTAAAGACGAGGCTATGGAGAAGTTCTATTTTTCTGCGGTCATTGTCCAATAACGGAGCCAACCGACGGCCGATGCCGATGTTGCGCCGCATGGACGGATCCCGCGCATAGGTATAATACATGTAGTCCCGTTCCTCGCCGGAACACATTTCAAGGGTCAGCTCATCGTGATTGCGGAGAAACAGGCACCACTGGCAGTTCGGCGGAATCTCCGGCGTGTGAGTAAACATATCGATGATGGGGTCGCGCGTTTCACTCCGGACCCCCATATAGAGCCTGGGCATGAGGGGAAAGTGAAACGCCATGTGAAACTCATCTCCATCGCCGAAATAGGGCCGCACGTCCGTGGGCCATTGGTTCGCTTCGGCCAACAAGATACGCCCTTGATAAGAGGCATCGATACGCCGACGGATATTTTTCAAATAGTCGTGCGTCTCAGGTAGGTTTTCGCAGATCGTGCCTTCCCGCTCGAAGAGATACGGAACCGCATCACACCGGAATCCATCCAGCCCCTGATCCAGCCAAAAAGTCATGGTGTCCAGCATGGCCTGTTGCACCTCGGGATTCGCATAATTCAAGTCCGGCTGATGGCTGAAAAACCGGTGCCAATAGAATGCCTTCGCCTCGGGATCCCAGGTCCAATTCGATTTTTCCGTGTCGATGAAGATGATTCTGGCCTTCTCGTACTTGCGGTCGGTTTCGCTCCAGACATAGAACCCGCGCTTCGATGATTGAGGAGACTGGCGCGATTCCTGAAACCACGCATGCCGATCGGAGGTGTGGTTCAGGACCAGATCGACGATCACCCGAATCCCGCGGCGATGGGCTTCGTCCAACAGCCGCTTGACGTCCTGGAAGGTGCCGTATTGCTCTGCCACGGTGAGAAAATCCGCCACGTCATAGCCGTCGTCCCTGAGCGGCGACGGATAAAACGGCAACAGCCAGATGCAGTCCACCCCGAGCCATTCAAGGTAATCCAATTTGCCGATCAATCCCTGGAAGTCGCCGATCCCGTCGCCGTTGCCGTCGGCATACGCCTTGACAGGAATCTCATAGAAGACCGCGTCCTTATACCAAAGAGGATCAGTGCTCATCATCACGTCGTTGCCGTCTCCTATTCTTGACCACCCTTTGCGAGTTGCTCGTCGCACATCGTCAACAAGTTGGAACGCAGCCGTTCAAGACTGCCCAAGTAAGGATTCAGCGCCCGCATACGATCGGCCAATTCGGACAACTGCAGTCCGTTTCGAATCCAGGCCGAAAAATCGTTCTCCTCCCGTTGCAAGCGCAGGTGCGCTTCGAAGACGTGGAAATAGATCACGCTGACATCCACTTCCGCGATCGCCGCGCGAAACTCCCGCAGCGTTCGTACTTCCCAGCCGGTCGGGATCTCCAGAATACGGGACCGGCTGAAGTAAAACGGTGTGCCGAATCCTGCGCGAGGCACCGTGGCGAGACCGGAGAGATGGTCGTCGATCAAGGACACCACATCTTCTCTCAGCGCCTCCAGGCTGGAGTATTCGAACGGGTCCACCACCGACAACCGTTCCGCGAGCACGTGGTCTCTCACCTGCTCCCCCACCCATTCGGCAAAATCGTTGGGATACGTCCGTTCAATGAACCGATGTCGCAAGAAGAAACTATGGGTATGGAAGTAGATGGAATCGAGCGGGACCTCTTCCAACAATTCGGCCAGGGTGCGCTCGTCTTCCGCCTGCTTGCCGAGAATTTCCTGAATCTCGCTGCACCCCAGAAATCGAAATGGGTTGTCCGTGCCGGCTGTCGTCATGATGGATGATGAGCCCCGTAGTCTCTGATCGGCTTATACGCCATCGGTGCTCCTATCACGCGACCTGCTCGTGCATGAGACTTCGAATCCCCTGCAGCGGGATCGGCAGCCAATCCGGCCTATTGTGCAATTCGTACTGTAATTCATACAACGCTTTGTCGAGCTCATAGACCTGAAGGACCCGCATCGCATCCTCCCAGGTATCGGGCAAGAACTTCACCTTCCCGGGTTCGGCGATCGAACGATACCCGTCAAGAAACACCACACGTGCCGCCCGTTCCCAATCCGTCATGATGACACCCTCGGGAGCGGAGATCGGCCGGTGCCGTTGCAACACCGCTTGCGCCGCGTAGTTGAATGACCGCAACATGCCCGCGACATCTTTGAGGGGACAGACCTTCGCGCGGCGCTCTTCAAGCGGCCGAGCCGGCTCTCCTTCGAAATCGATCACAATAAATCCATCTTCCGTTTTGAGGACCTGGCCGAGATGATAGTCCCCATGATGGCGGACCTTTGCCGATCGCCCCTTCGTCAAAATCCCGAGCTGCTCGAATCGATTCCGGCAGACCCTCTCCACACCGTTTGCTTCGTCGAGGGACAGTCCCATCAGCGTTTGCTGCTCGACCGGCAAGCCTCGCAGATCACGACACACGTCGGTAAGCAGCTGCATCATCTTCGCATGCCATCCTTCAACGTCATGGACCGTGATCGGCTCCGGGCGGAATGCGTCCAGCTCCGTATTCGATGCCAACGCAAGATGGAGCGTCCCGGTGAGCACTCCGAGGTGGCGGATCTCTCCAAGGAAAGCATCCAACTTGTCACGTACCTGTTTCGATGGGATCCCCAGACAGTCCCTGTCGCCTTCCCTGATGGGCTTCAGTAATTCCTCCAGCCGCGTAAGCGTGTAACTCCAACCATCTCCCTTGTTCGGGACGAATCCTTGGACCACCAGGATAGTTCCCTCAGCACCCCTCTCCTCGACGTGGTTATCGTGGTACGTCATACGCCCAAGCAACGGCGGCACACCTCGGCATGCGGTCTGCGTCGTAAGAAACTCCAGGACCTCGCTGTCCGGATTAATGCCCAGGTCCAGCTTTCGGATCAATTTCATGATCACCCGCCGGTCCAGCGCGACCGAGGTATTGCTCTGTTCGGCCGAAAGGACCTTGACCCGATCGATCGGTGCGGCCAATTCATCCTGCTTTCCAGGTAAGACCCATCCCATCAGACAATCAGAATGTCCTATGATTTCCTTTTCCCCTCCGACGGCAGCGTACAATGCGCGCCAGACATCGTCTTCTCTCGTGGCATCACAGACCCATTGAAAGGTGGGTGAGCCGGGCACGGCGGCGATTGCCCCGTCTTCCTCCCCGTCTACTCGCGGCCTGATCGACAGCGGTGTCAAATAGCGCTCTTGAACCCCACCGCGATATTCCACCAGCAGAACCGCCAGCAAACGCGGGACCGCTCCAGACGACAACTCGAACCCATCCTCCAAGTGGACGTCGGCCACTGACCGGCCTTTACCACGAAACCACCGCTGCCGCTGGAGATACTCGATGACCGGTCCCCGCCCCTGCGCTTCGAGCGCGGAACGGACTCGATCGATCCACGGAGATTGGCCGGCCTGCGGCATGTGTCGCCCCTTAGAAGAAGTAATCGAATTCCTGCTCCCGATGGGTCCATCGCCGCACGGCATAGATCGCAGCGGGTTCGGCCTGCGGATCCAATCGAACCGAATAGACCTCGCCTTTCACGAGATCGCGCTGGTGCGTGATTAAATTGTGCAATTGATACATTTCGTCCGGTTTGATGCCGAACGAGCCGACCGGAATCCGCAGTCGCGCTTCCTGAGCATGAAAAGGATTGAGATTGACGGCGACCAGCAGAATATTGCGACGGTCCACCGTGCATTTCCCATAGAAGAGAACGTGTTCGTTGTCGGCTTCGTAAAACTCGAGATTTTCCAACTCGTGCAAGGCAGGATTCTCTTGCCGGATGCGATTGATCGTCGTCACATAGTCGACGAGATTGCCGGGGCGATCCCAGTCCCAGACCTTGAACTCGTATTTTTCCGAGTCGAGATACTCTTCTTTCCCCGGCAAGGCCCGATTTTCGCACAGCTCATACCCGCTGTAGATGCCGTATGAGGGGGACAACGTCGCAGCAAGGACCAGTCTGAACTTGAAGGCAGGCCGTCCCCCATGTTGAAGAATTTCCGGAAGAATGTCCGGTGTGTTCGTAAAGAAATTAGGACGAAAATATTCCTTCATGCCGCTGCGGGATAATTCCGTCATGTAGTCCGTAAGTTCCTGCTTGAAGTTGCGCCACGTGAAGTAGGTGTACGATTGAGTAAAGCCTGCTTTGGCCAACACCTTCATCATTTTAGGTCTGGTGAACGCCTCGGATAAAAAGATGGCGTCCGGGTGGCGGTCCTGCACTTCGCGGATCAGCCATTCCCAAAAAGCCACCGGCTTCGTGTGCGGATTGTCGACACGGAACATTTTCACCCCGTGATCGGCCCAGAACAGAATCACCCGTTTCATCTCATTCCAGAGCCCGAACCAGTCGTCGCAGTAGAAATCGACGTTGTAGATATCCTGGTACTTCTTGGGTGGATTTTCCGCGTACTTGATCGTACCGTCCGGACGACGGGCGAACCACTCCGGATGCTGTTTGACGTAGGGATGGTCCGGCGAACAGTTAATGGCAAAGTCCAAGGCGAGCTCCATCCCCTCCGCACGCACGGCTTTTTCGAACCGATCGAAGTCATCGATCGTGCCCAAACTCGGCTCCACGGCGTCGTGGCCCCCTTGTTCGTTCCCGATCGCATACGGACTGCCGGGATCCGTCGGAGTCGGCGCGAGGGAGTTGTTCTTTCCCTTGCGGTTCGTGCGCCCGATCGGGTGGATCGGCGTGAGATACAGCACGTCGAACCCCATCGCCTTGATCGCCGGCAATCGCTTCTCGCATTCCTGAAAGGTCGATCCCCGTTCAGGATTGTTGCCTTGAGAACGCGGGAAGATTTCATACCAGGCTCCGTATCGCGCACGGACACGATCGACCACCAACTCCAGCTCCCTATCATACAAGGTCCAAGCCGTGCGTTCCTGATGACGTTCTACAAGTTGAGAGAGTTCCTCGTCGAGCGCCACACCGAGTTGGGCCTCCTGCGTATCCGACGGACGCCATTGCTTGAGAAGCGCTTCCAATCGAGTTTTGTCCCGCTCCACCGCACGTTTCGCCGCCCGTTCGACCAGGGCCCGCCCTTCCAAAAGCTCGCTCTCGATGCGCTCACTCGCCTGGGATTTCTTTGTCACCTCCTGGCGCCATGATTCGAAGGTGTTTGTGAAAGCCCCGATGGTATAGAGATAACGCGTATTCTCATGGAGATCGAAGTGACCGGACCATCGATCGTTATCGATGTGCGACATCGCGGCCTCGTGCCATATCGTCTCTTTGATGGTCCGATACCGGAGCACGGCGGCCAGCACATCGTGCCCCTCTTTGAAAATGTCGGCAGACGCCACGAGCCGATCTCCGACTTCACGCTTGATCGGATACCGCCCACCATCGACCTCAGGATGCACCCCTTCGATAATGATAGGTGACCACTCTTCAGGCTTTGATTTCCTCGTAAACCCCACTTATGCCTACCTCCTTGGAAACGGCTCGAACATCGGAGCGCGACGCAGCTCTCTCCCCGATTAAGCGGCGGAATGCCGCCGCGCCTTAAAAATTCACTCGTGGCCGCCAGGCTGGTCTGGTGCAACCAGCAACTCGATCATGCCATCCGTTCCATCAATGCGACCGGACAATCCCTCAGGATCTCTGCGGCGGCGATAACCTGGCGACCGTCGTCCGACCTCGTCGCCAATTGA
The DNA here is from genome assembly GCA_019636815.1 of Nitrospira sp. GTDB lineage: Bacteria > Nitrospirota > Nitrospiria > Nitrospirales > Nitrospiraceae > Nitrospira_D. Next base: position 9,188 of record JAHBWT010000008.1, on the reverse strand, counting down.
CTGCCGGTTAGTATGTTCCGATAGGGAGATCCGTCTTTCCACGAAGGCATCGTCACCTTCGTATCGCCCCAGACGCTTTCGCCGACCGGAAGCTTGGTTGGATCCTCGATCACACCAGCCAACAGGCGGGGGACAACGACGACCGCGGCCTGGTCTCCATGAATGCGTGCAAACGCAAAGAGGTGCTCTCGCTTCGGCCCAAACGCTTGGAGTGGTACGTACTCGCCCTGTTGGAACAGTCCGGCATGCTCTCGGCGATACCGCAAGCCTTTTGTGGTGATCCACAGTTTGATCCGCCCGTCGGCCCGATGCGTCAGAAGATCGTTCAAGAGGGCTTGTCGGACCTCAGCCGAGTCTCCGGCTGACCTCAACGTGGCTAAAACGGTCTGCCTCAAACTGAAGTCCACGAGGCGACGATTATCCGGATCCACCAGATTGAGGTCCCAGAACTCTGTGCCTTGATAGAAATCCGGCACGCCGGGCGCTGTCATCTTGATCAGCAGCTGCGCAAGCGAGTTGTACATGCCGTACTGCGCAATCTTCCGCTGGAACGGAAGGAAATCATCAAAGAAGTCTTTCGCTTCGGATCGATTGAGAACCCCCGCCACAAATTGGCGCATGGCCTCTTCATACTCGTGATCCGGATTGACCCAACTCGTACGGACCTTGGCTTCTCTAATCGCTTTGTTCATGTAATTCTGGATTCTCTCGCAAAACCCTTCGTACCCCTGCTCATCGAGCGGAATCGGCGGCCATGCGCCGAGTAAGGTTTGATAGAGGAGATATTCATCATCCGCACTCGGCGCCAGTCCCTGCTCTCCGGAAACCTTCCACTTGCGATTCGCCTTGCTCCACTGAGTCACCCGCTGGCTCCATAGCTTCGGCATTTCGGACAGCACCGCGATTCGCATGCGCACATCTTCGCCTCGTTTGGTGTCATGCGTCGCGGTGGCCGACAAGGTGGCCGGCCACCGGCCCTGCCGTTCCTTCAGCTGTTGATGGGCCATCGTGGGTGTCGTGCCGAAGTGCTGTGGATCGGCACCCACTTCGTTCAATGAAACCAGTCGGTGGTACCGGTAGAACGCCGTATCTTCGATGCCTTTCGCCGTGACCGGACTGGTCGTCTGCTGAAACTTCATGACGAATCGAAGCCGCTCGACATCGTGCGGCTGGCGAGAATCCGCCGCTTGCAAAAGCAGATCCCGAACAAACTCGAATACCAACCCGCTGAGTGCCGGATTACGCCGTTTAGCCTTCGCCACGGCCTGCCAAATAAAGGCCCGGTCTCGATCCAATATCCCCTCAGGCGACGCCGTGATATACGTCCGGTAGACGGGGAAACAGGCGATAATCTCCCGAATCGCATGCGTCAGGCTGTTGAGCGTATAGTCGCGAGACCGTCGATCCCGCTCCGACAATCGATTCAGTTGATGGCCCAAGACGTTCAATTCACTGGCCATCGAGACATTCATGATCAGCCGCTTGCATTGGTAGGCCAACTCCTCAAACGTGTCTTCCTTGTCGACGAAACGAGCATAGGCCGCCTCGATGGATCGCTCGTTCGCGCGATGCACGAACAGCCCGTTGACAAGAGCCAAGAAATCGTATCCGGTGTTGCCATGAACCGGCCATGACTCGGGAATCCGCTCGTTGGCGCCAAGGATCTTTTCGACGATCAGATACAGCGGACGGCTTTCGGAGTCGGCGACCTCCGGCCATTCTTTTCTCGCCCACCCCTGGAGTTTCTGGAGATAGTCGGCCGGGTCGTAGAGACCGTCGACGTGGTCGATCCGAAGGCCGGTCACCGCTCTCTCTCTTAACAATCGAAACACCAACTGATGCGACGCCTCAAAGACCTCGGGGTTCTCCATTCTCAGGGCGGCCAGCTCGTTGATATCGAAAAACCTCCGGTAGTTGATCTCTTCGGCCGCGACCCGCCAGTCGGCCAGGCGATAGGCCTGATCGTTCAGCAACAAGTCGAGCAGGTCGAAGCTCCGGGGGTCACCCTTAATCCCATTGATCTGCCTTACATTCTCGTCCAGAAAACTCCGGATGGCCGCATGACCGTCCGTCAGGGATGAGAGACGACGACGGATAATCTCCTTCTCCCGATAGCGTTCGACGACTGCCTGGGGATCGCGGGCATCTCGCGCCGGTAAATGCGTAAGGGCTGTAATGATACTCTCCAGCTCCATCACATGGAGGCTGCTGGCGCCCTCGGCTTCAGCGAAATCCTTGAGTCGATGGGTCAGGATACGGACCGATGATTTGGGCGTCACTGGGAGCCGATGCTCGTAGTAGCGGATGATGTATCGCCCGTCCTGATATTCTACCTGTAATTCCTGATTTTCGAGCACGACCCCATATTGGTTCCCAAGGATCGGCAGGAGGACTTTGTTCCGCAGTTCAGCTTTGAGCGGGTCCCAATCGATATCGAAAAACGACGCGTACGGTGAGACCGGCCCATTCTCGAGAACGTCTTGCCACCATGCGTTGATTTGCTGGCTGATGCCCATATGATTCGGGACCACATCCAGTAAATGTCCCATTTCACGGCCATGCAACTCATCGATCATCGCCCGGTAGTCTTCTTCTCTTCCGATTTCCGGATTCAGGGTCGTCGGGTCCACGACGTCGTACCCGTGGAGGCTACCGGGCACGGCCCTGAAGTAGGGCGAACAGTAGAGATCCGTGATGCCAAGGTCGTCCAGGTACGGAATGACTTGCGTCGCGTCTTGAAAGGTGAAAGTGCGATTAAACTGCAAGCGGTAGGTGGCGAGTGGTATTCGTGGCATCATGATCGGTATGGAAAGTAGAAACTAGGCACGGCGCATCAGCCCCGATCAACACCCCCTAAGGTTCGAAATGGGATGATACGGATCCAGCTAGTCGGCAATCACACGCGCACTGGCCGGTTTGGAGTTCCCCCAGCTCTCCTCGGCACTCGCATTTGCCTCCAGGACGTGCAACAACCGGCTTTCGCTTTGCCGGTCGTAGTGCCCGATCAACTGATCCGTCTCGCGAACTCTTTTCCTCTCGTCCAGTAATACATAGGTCAACTCCGCCAGGATCTTGTTCTGTGCCTGTACCTGCGCCCGTAACATTCGAACCTCGTGAACGAGATCGGTATCATGCGGCACCGCCTCCAGGGTTGGGGACGCTGCGATCCGCAGCCGCTCTTCAGACGCTCCGGATCGGGGGCTAATCCACCGGATTGCCCTGCTCGCTCCCTCACGGATCACTCGAGCCACTTCCAACGCCGTCTGAGACGTTCCATGCAACCAGGCGACCATTCCGGCCGCCTGTTGGGAACAGGCCTGTGCGACTCGTTGTGCCCGCCCGCACGACAGATGCACTCGTGTCCGCCAAGGAACCAATTCTGACGCGGCCGGCCTGAGCGACGGATCCGGATGTGCGACAATGGTCAGCATCTTAACGGGCTTGGTCAGGCTCAGCCGAGTCTTACTCATGATGCTCCTTCCTGTGCTTGGTCCTTCCTTCGTCGATCATGGGAAATGCCATGGAATTGTCTGGGTAACACGACCAAGTTGGACCGTGAGACATGATATCGTTTGCGATCCTGTGCCGGACTCAATCCCACTTCGGATCCTGCGGGGATCACGTTGAACCGATCTGCAACCACTCGTCGCAGATGCGACTTCGAGCCGACGATTGACCCGTCGAGGATGATGCACTCTTCGATCTTGGCGCCGGGCTCGATGCGCACATTACGGCCGATGACCGATCGCCTGATTTCAGCATCGAGAATCTGACTCCCCTGCCCGATCATGCTATCCTCGACATAGGCCTTTGCCAAACTCGCGGTCGGACCGTCGAACGTGTCGGTCAGGATGGGCCAGTCTCCATTCCGCAGGTCGAAAATCGGACATTCTCCGAGAATATCCATATGCGCCTGCCAGTAAGCCTCCAATGTCCCGACATCCCTCCAATATCCCCGTTCCTCATAGGGTTTGAGTCCCGGCACGACATTCTGCATGAAATTATAGGCCACCACATGATTCTTTTTCATAATGGTCGGAATCACATCGCGACCAAAGTCGTGGGATCCTCCTTTTCTGGCATCCTCGGATAACACTTTCAACAAGACATCTGTCTCGAAGATATAGTTGCCCATCGATGAAAAAGCGTGTTCCTGATCATAAGGCATCGGTTTCGGGTGTTTGGGTTTTTCCGCAAACCCCACGATACGATCATTCGTGTCGGTCTCGATGATACCAAACCCACGCGCGGCATGGAGCGGGACCGGCCTGGCCGCGACCGTCACATCCGCCCGTCGTTCTTGATGGAACCGCACCATCTGCCCGATATCCATCCGATAGATATGGTCCGCGCCGAACACGACCACCAGGTCGGGCGAAAAATCTTCGATGAGATTCAGATTGTGAAAGACCGCGTCGGCCGTTCCTTCGTACCACCCGCCACCGGCCTTCATCTGCGGAGGAACCACCGTAATGAACTGTCGCTTGATCCGCCCGCCGATCCGCCAGGCCCGCCGCAAATGCTCAATCAGCGATTGCGAACGGTACTGCACCAGTACGTACATCGCCATGATGTCGGAGTTCAAGAAGTTGCTCAGCACAAAGTCGACGATGCGATACTTTCCTCCGAACGGCACCGCCGGCTTGCTACGGACTTCCGTCAACGGCATGAGCCGTTCGCCTTTGCCTCCGGCCATCACGATCGCCAGCACCCGTTTTCCTGCACTGCTCAAATCAGTTTCTTCCTCGCAACTCCAGACAGCTGAATCTTGGGGAACAGCCTTCCTTCATAACGCACGCCGCCGCACCGCTCCGACATGATGTCATCGCATTCCTTCTCGGTTTAGACTGCTTTGGCATCGCTGACCACCTGTTTCTCGTTTGAGAGCGCCCCGATCGTCGCGCTCATTCTCATACTGCGCTCTTCACATACTTTCCGCAAGCGGCTTCCGTCTCCAGATGTCTTCGATCTTCGCCCAATAAATTCCCTTCCCTTTTCGGGGAACAGCCTCCGCGCGACTTCCAAGAGCCGCCTGTTGTTCGTTCTTGCCTCTCATCGCTTGACCCCCGAGAGCGACGCTTCAGCTGGTGTGCCCATCGCCATCCCTTTCACCCCCTATGCAGTCGGACCCCCCTCGGCACCGATCCCCACGTTGCGTACGGAATTAAATGTGCCGTGCTCGTTCATGACTCGTTGAAGGTTGAGCGGATCCTCTTCCCATCGGTCCCCGTTGACAACGAATTTGTACTGGTAGGTACCTGGGGCCAACGAGACCTTCACCTTCCATAGCCCACCGGTGTCTCGTTTCATCGGCTTCCCTTCCGGACTCCACTGATTGAAGTCTCCCACCAAGGCCACGGCTTGGGCCGACGGATCGAAATATTCAAACAAGACCGATTCTTTCTTGGGCCCCTTCTGTGCCCGGGTAAGTCGTGGCGAAGAAGACTTTTTCTTCCCTGGCTCTTTCATTCATTCCTCCTTGGCATCCATGCATTGCGATTAATTTTGCATCGAGTGATCGCTAGAGTCTTCACTTCGCTTGTTGAACGACCTCATTTTTCACTTTCAACGCTATTTATGCAACCCCCACCAATTCAGCGGAAACGCCGGGACCTTCCCGATCTTGCGCAGGCTCTCCACGATACGTTTCGACCCTCAAGCACTCCAGAGAACATTCTTGACGTTGAACACCGATATGCTGTGAGCGACGCACTCCAAAACATCTCTGGAGAAGTTGTGTCTCGGATGTACCCATAATCAGATCGACAATATCCGGTTGGGTGCCCAGGAGAATAAACCGACCCTCAAGCAAATCGATCGCCAGCACGGCGCGCCTCACTGCTCCATCAATCGCTCTTCGGGGTCGACAAAATGGTCGGATGGGTAGATTGCCACAGTGGCCCGCCATCCGCCGCGCGAACATAGGTCAAAGGCAGAAAGACTCTGGAGCGGTATCACAATTTGCGGGCTGCACACAAGAACTCCACCCGATCATGCAATTGACTGTATGCTGTCTCTTTCTGACTCGCACCGACGACGGTCACCCTGTGGGCCGGGGGCGTGAGTGCGGGTGCCAATCTTGTCGTTCTCTGGGTGGAATAGTCATTCGTTCCCTCCTTGCCGTACGGCGAACCACAAAAGATCGTCTACCTCTCGTCAGTTGGCATGCCTGATGTGCCGCTACCCTTCAAACTGAAGATGTCGGGGTCCATTCATTCCAGAAATCCACAAACGAATCTCGAATCATTGGTTCCTTACACCGTGATTCTTTACAACGAGCGATCACTGTTTCATCGGCACAAGCACGATCTCGACTCGACGATTTTGAGCCTTACCGGCTGGTGTGTCATTGTCCGCGATCGGCTTGCTTTCCCCATATCCTTTGATTTCCATCCGTTCTGCCTCGATCCCTCCGGCAAGAAGAATCTTTTGGACCGATTGAGCGCGCGACTCAGAGAGGGACAGGTTATATTCATTCGTCCCGTCCGAATCAGTATGGCCCTCAATGAGAAGATTCTGATCCGGCACAGCAGCCAGAGCTTGCGCGATTTTCGTAAGCTGCAGGTGCATCGCCGGCTTGACGTCCGACTTATTAACGTTGAAATAGATGTTCCCGGGCAACGTCACGATGACCCCGCGGGAGTCCTCACGCACCTTGGCCAGGCGTGACAAGGTGGCGGTTAACTCCTCGCGCGATTTTTCATGCTCCGCACGAAGCCGAGCGAGCTCACGTTCTGCCTGCTCAGCGCGGCTCTGCTCAGCGGCCAGCGCTGCAAGTTTTTCCTGCTCCTCGCGAAGTCGAGCAGTCTCCTGCTCCGCGCGGGCCTGCTCGTCTGCTAGCGCGAGTTTTTCCTGCTCCTCGCGAAGTCGAGCAACTTCCTGCTCCGCGCGAGCTCGCTCAGCGGCCATCGTTTCTTTGGCAGCGTGCAGAGCCTGTTCTTGCTCTTTGGCCAAGGCCTTTATCCGTTCAAGTTCCGCTTGCTGCCCTTTTTTCTCAAGCATGAGAATCTCAGCGTCGCGCAACGCAATTTCATGACGAGTCTTTCGGTTCGTTTCACGACGGATTTCTTCCTCGGCCGTCTGAGCTTCTGCTGCGTACTGCGCTTTTCTCGCCTCAGCTTCCGCCAACCGTGCCTGGTGAAGAATAGCCGGCGCATCATGATCCTTTTCCCAGGTCTTATTGGCGACGTCTAAGTTGGCGGAAGCTGAGTCGTAGGTGCGTGTCGCGCGCTGGTCGGCCTTCGCGGCTTTGGCATCTTGGAGAGCCAATCGTGCTTCGACAAGTTCTTTCGGTGGTGGGGCGGGAGCCGTGCAGGCTGCGATGGTCAAAACACCTAAGAGAACCCCTCTTGTACCCCAAATTCTGTTGTTCATCATCGTATCTCCTTTTTCCTTATCCGCTATTCGCTTCTCAGGCTTCATGGCCGACCCAGGCTACGGATTCTGTAACTGCCTCTGAATCTGTATGACTTTGGCTTCCAGTTCGTCCGCTTGCTGCTGAATCATGGCAGCCTCCCTCTTCTTCCCTTCGGTTTCAGCCCGGGCTCGCGCCGCTTCGGCATAAGTCGTGGTTTCGAGAAGGTGTTCGTGTGCTATCTTATGATCACCACGGCCCGAAGCCTGCTGGGCGGCACCGAGAGCCTGTCTGGCTTTCTGCAGGAGGTCAGGAGCGCGCTCGAAAGCTCCCGCTGCCTCAGCACTCCGGACGGTCGCTTCGGTTTCCGCCAGTTGCGCCGGGGTTACCGGTATGCCGCTCGATGCGCAGCCGATTGCAATGGACGATATTGCGATACTCAGGGTCGGCCCCATAACATTTCTCATAGGAACCTCCTTTTCGTCTTTGTGAGATTTCTCCCTCCAAACCCCCACGCTGGTTTTCCTCTTGTAAACTCCAAGCACCAAACTTTGGGACAACCTAGTAATCCACTACCATTTCTGAATGCTGAACGTACTGACCGAGGTCCTTTGATCTGTTCTGTCGCACACCGAGCATAACCCCCAGCGACTCTTTGCCCTACGCGACCGGTTCGTCCCTCACGGCGTCTGACCTGTGTGATGAGTCCGCGTATCGCCCTCATACGGCCTCCTCCGGTTCGCTCAGAATGTCCGGACCGCGCGATTGCGGCCACTGCCGCTGAACGAGAACGCCGAACCCTGCACGGTTTTTAAATTCGTCGTCCTGCGGGCAGTGCCAAACGACCTTCCCCTGAATGAACTCTTGCCCCACCGAATCCTCCGCTTCTGAAAGGAAGCTGATCGTGACGTCAGAACCGATGGGCGCCAGCCATGCTGACTCAACAAAGATCATCGCGCCCCCAAAGTACGGTGTCCTTCCCTCATGGCAGCTTCCATCCTCGGCCCAAACCAAGAGCTTCCGATGTCGCCTCCCTTCCTCTCGACGGCTGTCTGGGTTCACGGAAGCTTGGTCCCTCTTGAGCGGTCTCCTTACAATTCAAGCTGCACTTGATCCATCTCCTGATCGCCTGGTGCCGCACATACTGGCAAATCGTGGCTTCGTTGATACCTATCGTGGAGGCGAAAAAGCCTCGTGCCCAGACCCCGCCATCATTGCACCAGGCGAGCAGACAGTTCCCAGCTCACCCCCTACCCTGCAGGTGAGAAACTCCCACGTAATTTAGTGTGAACTGGTTGCTGCTCCTTAACTCTCCGGTCCACCCATATTGGGATATTTGGAGGAGATGATGAACAAAACACACTTTAAAACAATTGCCACCAGCACAACCCCTAGGCCAGCGATGCGGATATCAGACTGGAGTTCAGTCAGGGGTCACGCCATCGCCCGCACGCTGGGGAGAACCGCTGGAGCCCAGAGCAGATCAGTTTCCGGTTGCGAACCGAGTCGCGGAGTCCAACACCGGTTATCCGAGCAGGGAGACTACCAAAAGAGAAAGCGGAACGAAGGAGAGCAGCAGGTTGAAGGTCAGGGCGCTCGTGAAAAGGAACCCGTTGTCCGCTATGAACTTCTCCGCAACGGATCGGAGAAATGCTCAGGCATCACCGAACCAGTGGCGCCACGCTCGGCTCATGACTCGAGGCTTCGCGACACCGTGCCGGACCGTTCAGCCCGATAGCTGTCCAGGAGCGCAAAACTAATGGCAACGACTAGAGGACCAGCCACGATGCCCACTAATCCGAAAAACTGGATGCCGCCCAATACTGCAAAAAAG
>JAHBWT010000079.1 GCA_019636815.1 Nitrospira sp. | reverse complement strand
CGCAAAGCGCGTATCGGCCGTAACCCACAAACCGGTGAAGAGATCAAGATTCCAGCCAAACGCGTCGTCAAATTCCGCGTGGCTAAGGCTGCCAAGGATGCAATTCTCGGGAAAAAATAACGCTGATTTGCATTCCAGCACCCGGTTCAAACCGATCCGTCAAAGCTGGCAACTCACCGATTAGCTCCAAGACAGACACGGGGTCGAGACCGAACAGGGTTCTCGGCCCCGCTATTTTTGTCGACGATAGTCACGAGTGAGAAGGGCCAAGTCCACTGCCTCCCATCCCATCATGCCCGATGAGGCGGATGATGTCCCCATCATGGACTATCGAGTCATCGCTGGCGATTCTCTTGTTAATCGTCACCAAGACCTTTTTTTCTCGAAGCAGCTGAAGTATATGGCGGAGCTGAATTCCCTGTCGATGAATGAGCTGCCGAATTGACATCGATTGGTCGATCTCACACGCCAGATCGCGCTCCCCATCAATAGTCTGCAGTTGTCCGGTCAGGACGATGGTCACCATTGCTCAAAGCTCCTCATGCATAGGAAGATCGCACCCCTTAGGCAGTCTCTGGTTGACTCGTCGCGCGTCACTCCCGATAATAAAAACCTATGCCTTCTCTCAATGTTCAGAACCCCGAAATGCCTGACCTTCAATTTGTTCTCTTCGTGTCGGCTCTCTGCACGTCCGATCTGGAAGCGATCAACCTCCCATCAGATCTTCGGAAAACCATTTTTGACCGATGCTGGTCGCTGATACACACTGAGGCACCACCGATCAATTCGAAGGACAGGGTTCTTGACCTTCGAAGTGGAACCGAACTCACCCTCGACGCGTGCGCTGCCACGATTAGATCACTCCTCCTTGAGGCCAACATTACAACGCTGGTGTGGGACCATCCGGTCAGTGAACCAAGCATGAATAGTTCACCCGAGGCTCTTCCTCTCATCGATCGGTTGGGGAAATTGTACCCCGATAGACCGGACATCGTCGATCCGCCCACTCACCCATCGAGCGGATCGAACACGACTCCCTGAGCGGAGGACATCATGCGTGTGACTCAGATTGATATTCCCGGTGTGCTTTTGTTCGAACCCTCTCTTCTCTCCGATTACCGAGGGTCTTTCTTGGAGATCTATCAAGAGGATCGTTATCGGAACGCGGGCATCAGGGAACGCTTCGTTCAAGATAACTACTCACGATCCATTCGTCATACGCTCAGAGGACTCCACTTCCAAGAGCCGCAGGCCCAAGGCAAACTCGTCATGGCCCTTGAGGGAACCGTGTACGATGTGGTTGTCGATATCCGCAAAGGGTCGCCATCATTCGGCAGGTGGTACGGAGTCGAATTATCGGGAGACAATCTTCGACAGATGTACATTCCTCCAGGCTGCGCTCATGGCTTCTGCGTGACGAGTGCCACCGCATCGTTCCTGTACAAGTGCACCGCCTATTACTCGCCAGAATATGATCGAGGAATCCGATGGAATGACCCGGCAGTGGGTATTTTGTGGCCCATTAGTGAACCTCTCCTCTCACCAAAAGATCAGAATCTCCGCACCCTCAGCGCCATGGACACGGAGCTACCGATCTATAGATCGCCAACCTAGCACGTCCGACACGATCTCACGATCTATAGATTCATCAAGTGAAAATCTTACTTGACCTGAACCGTGAGGTCGCCGAATCTCTACCCTTCCTAGTGACAGCACAACTACGAGTGTGGTATGAGTGCAGCTATCTCCTTGCCCATGTTGGCTCGTCCCCATCGTCTAGCCTGGCCTAGGACATTGCCCTTTCAAGGCAGTAACACGGGTTCAAATCCCGTTGGGGACACCACGCACTGGGGAGTACAGGTTCTTTTGCGTTTTCAAGGAGTGGCAGATAACTACCCGTTCCCAGGATCCGATACCCTCGTTTCTCCCCGTCCTGAACCGCTTCAAACCTCAGCGGGTGATCCAACAGGATCTTGAGTAACTGCCGTGCCCCTGCCACATGGCGCCTGAGCAGTCCCTTCAGGTCGGCCAAGCGAGCCTTGAGCTCCCGTTTAAGCCGAGCTTCATCCAGCGACCCCACTGTCTCGGCCGCCTTGAGCTGTTCCAGTTCCTTCGTGAGGTCCGCTCGCCGCGTTTCTTCAACCTGAAGCTTCGCGAGCAGCGGATCCATCGCTTGCCCTTTGGCAATCGCATCGACGAGATTCTTTTCGTAGGCCTCAATCAGGGACAGTTCCCGGTCAATGGCAGTTCTCCGATCAACCTGAGGTCCCTGTCCCGCCCGCTGTTTCTCAAGGCCTTTTGCATAGCTACCTTGATCATCTCCTCGGTGAGTGCCTCTTGCAACGACTTCAGGACAATCTGGTCCAGCACTTCTTGTTCAATTAAATTTCAGGATTCACAGGTGAGTCCACTTATGCTTCACCATTGCTAGGCCCATCCTGGGGCCTAGCAATGGTACGTCGGTATACGTGGCGAGACGAGCAATGGGAGAAGATCGCGAACCTGCTGCCAGGCCGTGCAGACACCGTGGGGGTGACTGCGACGAACAACCGGCTCTTTGTGGAGGCGGTGTTGTCCCGGCATCGGGCCGGCATCCCGTGGAGGGATGGACCGGAGCGGTTCGGAGCTTTTCGGGACATCCACACGCGCCATACACGCTGGAGCCAACGCGGCATCTGGAATCGGGTGTTTGAGCGTCTCGCCGAGGATCTCGACAATGAATCTGCGAGGATCGATGCCACCATCGTCCGTGCCCACCAACACAGTGCCGGGGCAAACGCGAGACTCAGGCGCAGGAAGCCATCGGGCGCCGCAACGGCAGGGTGACGACCAAAATCCACGCCACCTGCGATGCACTGGGCAATCCCACGGGGGTTCCTCTCATGCCGGGACCGGCGCATGATCTTGAGGGCGCCGATGTCTTGCTGTTGCTGCCTGGCATTGACCGGACACCAGCATCGCCGACAAGGCTTTTGACGCCGATGAACGGATGATCCGGCCGTTGCAACAGGTAGGCAAGCGCCTCGTCATCCCGCCGAAATCCAACAGAACCACCAAACGCGAATACGATGAAGATCTGTACAAGGCACGGCACCTCATCGAGAACTTTTTCGCCAGGCTCAACGATTCCGCGCTCCAACTTCCTGGGCGCGATCTATCTCGCGGCCCTCAATCGCATGGCTTAATTGATGACACGCCTTAGTGGATATTCGCATTGGGCTCGTAGCCCATAGGCGTTTACATCCAGCGCTCTCCCTTCAGATTGAGCCCCCTGGCCTTGGAACATGAGACGTTCGTCAGAAGGGAAACCCTCGAAAAAGGAACCCCCTCGATCACCTATTGTCCGACAACACACCTCTCAAGAAGTCCATAGGCGGACATGATCCTTCTCTGAGCTACGCTCGGTAGTGATGAACTGGGCGGCACACGACGTGATGAAGAACTCTTCACGCTCTCATCATCATGGCTTCATCTTGTAGGTATAGAGTGAACTAAACAATGAAAGGAGCGCCATTATGCCTATCCTCATCGAAGTACTCCTCCTAGCTGCGATAGTGGGAGTGTCGTACACCATGCTGCGGCTCGCCAAGCAGTGACAATCTGACATGTAGCCGATCCGAGGTGGATCTAGCACACGCACGTATGGTGCGCTCCCTTCATGAGTCGTTCTTCATGGCCGGTTCACTCGTCTTTCATCTGCCGGTGGTACCTGTGTTCAGATAACGAAAGGGACTTATGGACGCGAACTGGTTGATATTCGGTGGGGTGCTTCTTGGGTTAGCGGGTGCGGCGTTTTTCGTCTACAAGAAGGGGCAATAGCCGTACGTGCTGACTGAAACGGAAAACCAAATCTCATAGACGAGATCCTTACCCTGCTCAACAAGCACGGCTTGACCTCACCAAATCCCTTAGTCTGCTTGAACGGCTGGCGGGACGTAGAAGGATCGTCGCTATTCCTTTCTGGTTCTACGATCTTCAGCTATACTTCTCCTGTGAAATCGTTTCAACGTGATCATGGCACGCTGTCCACCCTCGAAACCGTGCTGCGTCTTCACGGCCTCTTCCGTCACCGGTTGCACCCGCTTGGCCTCTCTCCGCTCCAGGCCAGCATGATCCTCTATCTTGACCGACGTCCTCACTGCGAGATGTTTGAGATCGCGTCGGCGCTCTGTATTTCGAACCTCTCAGCAGTCGAGACCGTACAACGTCTGCAGAGACATGGATGGATCCGCAAGCCACGGGTCAATGCGAAGAGGACGCTCGTCAAGCTCCAGCTCACGGAACCAGGCCGCGCCCTCGCTCAACAGGTCAAAGAGAATATCGAAGTAACTGATAAACTCTTCGCGCTGGCCGACAACCGCACGGCCGCGTAGGCCGTTCTGAATCTTGCGATCAACTCGTCGCGCTGCTCGAACGCGTCACGAGAGAATCGCGGGTCGCCGAAGAGAAGCGAAGACAATCGACAAATTATCGAACTCGGTCCACAACAGCACCGCAATCTCCTGTTCGACGCTGCAAGATTGGAACAGCAGGAATATACCAATAAAGAGGGTAATGATCACGGGCCAGATCATCGAGAGCGCACCGAGCACGAGGATAACCGTGATCCCCGCCAACGCCTGCTGAACGAGCGGGTTCTTGACTCTCATCTTAAGGTCCTCCCTCAACTAGAGCCGTGAATCCACCAGACGGCCTTGGCAATCGCTCGCTCAGACTCATGCGCATTCTTTCTTGAACCTGACGAGCGGTCCGTCGATCTCTTGCAGGCACGCCTCTGTTCCATCGCCCTTGCGATCAGTGCCCTGAGCTGCTTCCATCCAAGGGGTTGTTCCTTTTGTCGTGATCGTGGTCATCATGTTTTCTTCTCCTCTCTCATTGTCCGCGCCCTGGGCACCCCAGGCGCAGCAGACACCAACTCTCTGAAAGAGGTTTTCGCCTCTTGCATTGCTGAACTCGATAACGGTCGTGCTTCGAAGAAACGAAGGCAGAGACTGAGGAATCAGACGCGCCGGAGTGGGGAGGGGAGTGCGCGAGGGATAGGACAGTCGACGCAGTTCAATACGTCATAACATTACCTTGAGCGCATTCAGTACCCGGAGTCAAGCATTCTTCTGGGTCGGGATCTAACTCCTTCTCCATTCTCAGAAGATATACTACAGAATATGGACTGAATTTATGAAGGTTAGACGATACACGGAAGGAGACAGGGTGGATGCCAACTGCCTGATATTCGGTACAGCGATTCTTGGAGTGGTGGCGGCGGTCGTGCTGGCGGTGGACGCAACCGGTATTAACGGCCTCACACGTTCACGCTGAATCGGAAGGGGCGCTTGGATTGAGGTGCCCCTTCCGATACTCTTGTTCCAGCGTATCTGTCTTTCAGGATGGCGCGTACGTCGAAAGGTTCTCCGTCGCTCCTCCCCACGTGCGATGCACCTCACTCACCTGCTCGCCACCCTCCGTTCTGGTGAGCATCCAGTTCACGTCGTCGGGGATGGTCACGATCTTGAGTGCCGCGGCATGCCCATCAGCTGCGTCCCCAAGTTCCTCCACCACACGAACGAGGTGCTCATCATCTCGTGGAATCAGTTTTCCATATTGATTCAAGCTCGGTTCCCGCGGTCCCGCTGCTTGAGGCCAATAGGCCCCACGATCGATTTCCTCAAGCGCCTCTCGTTGCCCCAATTCACGCAGTCGGACGATGGCTTGATGGCTCAGGCAGAATTCGCCGTAGCTCCTGTTAATCACGATTTGCTTCATGGTCGCTCCCTCTGTCGTCGCAGCCGTTTTGGACCGCCGATATGGTGATGGATCTACACCGCGGCTCTCTCTTCTTTATAGCCCGTGTAGTTCCCCGACCAATGGCAGTAGCGCCGATGCGCCCACGTCACCACGTCATCTTTCTGGAGTTCACCGTACCGTTTCTGAAGGACTGTGCCAAACGCGTCGAGGCTCCCTTTGATCTCGACGAGGTCTTCTTCCGTGATTTTCACCCACGTGGCCTTGAGTGGAGCCTTGAGTTGCCCCCAGAACTGTCCGAACTGCTCCGTATTCATAAGAACTCCCTGGTGAGAGGTGAGGCCTCCACTCCTCTCAGCAACAAGACGCGTCCAGCGTCTGGGTGGAGAGGCATCCGTGAAGACTCAGGCGTAGAAGCAGCGAAGACCGGAGAATCAGACGCGCAGGAACGGGATGGGGAAGAGCGGCGCGAGCGATGGGATAGTCAGCGTGGCTCAATACGTCATATCAGCACCCTACAGGTCTCCCCAGGTTCTGTCAATGGAGCTTAAGACCGACGCATAGGCGCTGGGGGAGATCATGGCCGTGCTTCGCATCGAATGAGAACCTATTCGAGAGACATGGCAAGCGGCCGTCTCTCGAATCCGTCGTCGCAAGCATCGATTGTGGCCAGCGGACTCGCCATGCTGTGCGCCAACACTGACATGAAGCATCTGTATGAGAGGCTGCTCCAGCTTCTAGTCGGGATTCAGTTTGGGACCTTCCGATTCTAAACCCCTGCTGCTCTGGATCAACGATGGGCTGAATCAATACTGTTGATCGATCAACAGCACGGCCGCAGTTTCTCCTGAATATCCAACAATGACCCTTCTCCTTCTTGCCAAAAGAACCAGTTTAGAGGCTTCTAGGCTCATGCGTCATGGTCGATGACTGGCACGCTGTCTGCACTTTGGAGTCTGATAGTTTGGAGGGAGGCCAATGCCGGACTACATACAACGCTGGATTGAGGTGAGGCGCCGGGAGAGGCAAGCGGATGGAACCTGGAGCTGTCACTATGTCATTTTTGAGTTTGGAACCAAAAAATGGAGATGCAAGAAGGGGAGCGCTGACGGCACCTTCAGAACGCCTGAAGAGGCGGAAGCTGCCGCGCTGACACAGGCGCAACAGATCGTCGATTCACTTCAAACCTCGGCATCCTCTCTCTAGGAAACGTCATGCCCGATGGAGTGCTTGCAACGATGACTGCACTGCCCGATCGCCTCTGCACCTGGTGCAAAGTTCCTATGAGAAAACGGCTCGCCGGCGGGGAGCAGTTCGTTCATTACACCTGTCCGAAGTGTATTTTCCAGCACACGCGCCGCCTGCGCGTCCCATCATAGCCACAACCTTCAGGATATCGTTTTCCTGTAAAGATCGCCACTGGAGGAAGACCTAATGTGGCTGCTGACTGGATCGACATACTCAATCCCAAAGTTACCGCGCGCCCGCATTCGGAACCGCTCTGTGAATGACACGATCAAAGAAGCCGCGAAGGATTTACTGAAGAAGTACCGGGAGAAGTCTAAATAGCTGACCCGGAGCTTATAACCTGTGTTCCGGCCGGTATGTAACAACCGAACGGGTACATGTTTTGTAGCGACTTGTTTTCATGCGCTCGTGAAAATAGCAATTTTCAAGAAGTGGCTGAGGTCTCTCCTACCTTCAAGATGCAGTACGAGAATATTCGCTCTGTCCCAGAGCTTGAATAATGGGGCATCGTTTTGTAGACCTTCCGGTGCCGCATTGCTGAACGAGAGCGGCCAACGCCTTGCGCATGCACGTGAGTCCGGCTAGTTTCTGGTCAATTGCGTTTATCTTGTCTAAAGCGAGCCTGCGAGTCATGCCACAGGCGCGGGCTTCTTCCAATTCCATGAGGAAGGCTACTTCATTCAGGGAAAACCCAAGGACTTGAGCCCGTTTGATGAAGCGGATATGCTCCACGATGTCAGCTGGATAGCGACGGTATCCCCTATGAGGCTTCTTGGGCTCCGATAAAAGACCTCGCCGCTGGTAATAGCGGATCGTCTCGACGTTGACCCCAGCCAGTTTCGCTATCTTCCCTATCGTGAGTTCCCGAGCCATTGAAGTTACCGCTTGATTCCGTACCGTAGTACAGGCTTTAAAATCAATCAAGAATCGGCCGCTGGCGATGCGGTGGGTTGCACCATGAAAGAGTGAGATGGCAGACGTACAGCTTCAATCGGTTCTGACCTGCCCGCAGTGTCGGAGCTCTATGGAACAAACGATGCCGACCAATGCCTGTTTGCAGGTTTACGAATGCCCGCAATGTAAAGCGGTGCTGCGGCGAAAAGACGGGGATTGCTGTGTATTCTGTTCTTATGGCTCGGCAAAATGCCCGCCGGCGCAAAGGCAGGAATGAAACGCAGGAACAATTCTTTCCGGGTGGGGTACTGATGCTGCTACGCCATCACTCTTAAGAATTGGTGTCATGGAGTGCTGAATGCATAAGGGGCACACTCCAAAGCCACAAATGGCAGCAAACGATCTATCGGCAACAGTTTGAAGGGGGTAAGGCAATGCGCTTGAGCGTGGAAATGGACAAAGTATACGGAGATTATCGTATCGACCAGTATTCGATAGTTGTCCGGCAGTCCGATGGGGCGGTGTGTTTCGAGTTATTCAATAACGAGACTCATCATATGCAGAAGGGAGGAAGGTTTATGGTCCCGACTGAAGTCGCCGAGAAACTAGGGCAAGCACTTATCATGATGTCTGCTTCGTCTCCTGACGGCCTCCCGATGGAATTAAAGTTTAAGTTTGACGAGTCAAACCCTGATCTCACCAGCCCAGATCAATCCCTTCCCCGTAAATCATCGTCCTAGGCCGCTAAGTTTATCACAAAGCTGTTTGAGGCCCGGTGATACCAAAAAAATAGCTCCGTCCACTTGCAAGGGCGGAGCAGAGACGCGCACTAGAACACTTTGAGCACGAGAGGATCTTGCGACAATCGTCTCAGGGTTTCGACATCACGAAGCTTGGCGCACTTCTATTTGCGAAATGCTTGGATGAGTTCAACAGAATTGCCCGTAAAAGTTATGCCGTCGCATTTGATGGACTTGAGCAGTTCATCGGGTCCCAGACATCCGCTAACGAGGTGATCGAACAAGCGTTACGCCGAGAAGTACGAAGACCTGCCTACTTTCACAAGTGTTTCGCCGATCATGTCCCGATACAGAACCGCATGGAGCAAATTGGGTACCTGTGAGGAATTTACTGACCTTTTCGAGCGAAGCTATGGGGCAATGCTCATCAGGCGGGCGATGGTTTCCGTGGTGCAGTTGGTCCCTTTCACCCGAAGGAAGATCTCGGCCTGCGATGGATCGTCATGCACGGGCAGCTACAACGTACGCTGCTCTGCAGTCCTGACCTTTTTGGTGATGTGGTTACGACGGGCTGGGAGTTCGAACCAGTGGGTCATGCGGCCTCCACCAGCAGCTCGATTCTGAAACTAAGGGGTTGCTCGGAGGATGGTCCCTTGTCTGGCAGTCCCCGTTGGGGACACCAGGGCCTTTGTACAACCCGTCACAAGGCGCCCGATCGCAGCCGTTCCCTTAAATTCATATCGACGCTCAGCCTCGTCCCTCGCAGGGGTAAAGGGAACTCGCTCACCATTTGAACAGCTTCTGGAGAATTTGATGGGTTGGACCAACCTGCCGAGTGAGGGTTGTCTTCTACGACGCTTCATAGTGGGCGTTCAGATCCTTCTCTAGTTGCTCATGCTTGGTTTCAGAATGTGTTTGGCTGTCGATGTGGGCAAGTTCCTTCGAAAGGGCTTCCCTTCGTTCCTGGGCACCTTTAAGAGCTTCCACAAGGACGAGGATGTCTCTGCCAGCTGAAATGGCAGAAACCAGTCTTTTAGATTCAGTGTCGACCGACGAGATTTGTTTGTGGAGTATGTGCCGGCGCTCTTTCCATTCCCGTTCAGAGGCCTTGAACTTCTCCAGGGCCTTTCGAACTACAGTTCACGTAATATCTGGATGTAAGACCTGCCGCTCTAGCACGCTCAGCACTTCCTCATTGGCTTGATCCATCGGGGTCAGCACATTGTTACTGCAAGCCGTTCGTCCCCGCACATGATAAGTCATGCAGCCGTAGAAAAGTACTCGGGCACCCTTCCGAGAGCTACTTCGTACATACAAGCTGCCCCCGCATTGTGCCAGGCCGGTGAGCAGATATTTCGAGTCGAGATTACTGGCCGGCCATCCCCACAAGTCGCCTTTTGTTCCCCTGAGATAGGCCGTTTGAGTGACGTCAAACCGACCGTGTGCCGCCTTCCATTCTCCTTCGGAAATGATCTGCGGCTCCGGCATGGGGACCTGCAGCCAGTCCTTTTCCGGGCGTTTCCGCTGCTGCTGCATCCCCCCACGGATTGCGTTTGTTGGTCTTATTCCACTTTGGTCGTCCATAGGCACCGAGAACCGGTGAGACGATTTCGACGTTGTCATATCCGTAGACGCGGCCGCCTGTCACATGGTCCAGTATCGCTTTACGATATAAAGGTCAAATGCCCGTTGCTACGAGCGGTACGGCTCTCCTTCATCCATCAAACCGGTGAAGGCGAGCCGCATCTTGTCCACGAGGCTATCAACAACGATTTCTCGATCATCCAGGTAGGCGAAGATCCGGACACCAGCGAGCGAGAGCTGCTTCAAGACGTGGGCCGTTTCTATCGACTCTCAGCCCAGTCTCGATTCATCCATCACGATAAGATATTGAAAGGGAGAACGCTGCGTAAGGGCCTCCTTGAGGCGCTGAGAGCCAGGCCTCCGTTCGAACTCCGCACCGCTGATACCATCGTCTTCATAGATGTGTTCCTCGGCGACGGCCCAGCTATGATGCACCGCGTATGCTCGTGCACGAGTCTTCTGTCGCTCCACTGAAACGGGCATCGTCGCTCATCTCCGTTTGGGCACCCGATTTTCTCACATAGATGGCAGCATGCATTCGGCACTGTAAAGTCACACACCCGGAGTTTACGTTTCGTTCATCCTTATGGTACAACGTCGCGCATGGATAACATACGACCAGAAGTTGAAAAGTTCCTACGCTCCTGCGAACACTTATTTGGCTTCACGCATGAGAGCGGTCAGCTCACACCTGAAGAGTGTCAACTCCTGGAATATTACGTGGAAGAACTTCATAAACAGATAGCCCCACACTGTGCTGCTCCCCAAGATCCTTGTCACGATACCGCTGGTTCCTCTTAGAAACATTGCAGTCACTTAAATCTTAGGGAGCTGGAGTAACTAAGGCCTGTTGATTTCGACGCGATACCAGGTTCTGAGCTGCTGTAACAGCGCGTTATGGCCACCGCTGTTGAAGCGCCGCAGATGGCGCTTCGCCTACCAAAAGTTCTCGATGCCGTTCCTGTGATGGCTGTGTTTGCAGACGAACACCGTGCGGTGATTCACACGTCGATGATGAAACTCTGAAACATCGAACACGTCATGGACCTGAATGCTGTCCGTCGACACAATGTTGTCGGGTAATACTTTCTCGTGGATGATGGGAATCACCGTCGAGGCCTTGGCGTCTGGAATGATGGCCGTCTGCACTTTGCCACCTCGCTTTCATCCGCCAAAGACGGGCACGTTCCCCGCTGCACCGCGACCCCGTCGGCCTTTCCATCCTCCATCCAATTACCTCAAACGTACCCCCTGCTAGGGTCGCTTAGCTACTCCAGCCCCCAAGTCTAAATAGACGACCTTCAGCTTTCAGGCTGATAAGAGGCTTTGGACCAAATGAGCCCTCTCCAGAGATCAAGGAAGCCGAGGCTTACTGAAGGCAGCGAAGCGAGCGCACTTGCAGTCATAAAAAACCTCCCTACTTGGTCAGGCATGGGCCACGTTCGTCAGGGTCCAGTGATCATCCCGCGCTGACTAAACCCCTGACGTGCGACGGCTGGTAGCTATTTCCGCTTGCGGTTCTGGTATGACGTTATTGTTTCATCACGCAGGGTCTCGTATGAAACGAGTTCAAGACGGCCTATTACCGATGTTGCTCCTGCCAAGAATCTGATCGGAAGCCTGACCTGAGCCGGTCCCCAACGACGTCTTTGGCCTCTCCTTTCCCTCCGAAGTCCCTCGTGTCATGGACGATGTTATTCCTCCAGGAGGGTCTCATAGGTTTAAAATTGTATGCTGGCGGATTGCCCTAGTCGACAACGGAATCGGAACTCACCACTGTGTTTGCCGAACATCGCACTCTCGAATCGGCTCGCGTGATTGCGGGTAAACTCACCGGCCAATCCCGAGGATTCGGCTTTGTCGAAATGTCGACTGCTGAGGAAACACAGGTGGCCATTGCCGCCTTAAACGGATCACAAATGGGGCGGTTCTTGACTGTTATAAATAATCAAGTGATGAAAGCAGAAACGGCACCATAAAAAGAAAGCTCGCCCTCTTTCAAGAACGGAGCCTTCTAGAACAGCGCAATTTGTACATTTCGGATTCCAATAACGTTTCCGCTACCGTTTCGAAATGTTTCCACTGCGGGGTTCCATTTTTAGAATATCGTCTCCCTGTGAAGATCGCCACTGGAAGAAGCCCTAATTTGACCATGCATCACTATCAATACTGTGATCGATCGAGAGCGCGGACTCAGTTTGGCCAGTTCTTGTATGTGGGAAACCAGCTATCCCTCAAAAGCATGACTACATTTCCGACAGAAGAACTTCGAGGCCATCGTTTCCTTCCATTCATTCAACTTCTGAGTGTAGTTCTTGGTCTTCAATAGCCCATATCCCACCCACACCCCTAGGAAAGCAGCAGAGGAGGTCAGCTCAGCCATGGCCATCTCGGACTCCGATGCCTGGGGAGACCCCATACTCAACATGACGGCGGCATTAACTGGTATGCCAAGCAAGAAGCCCTGAAGATAGGCCCATGGGGCCTTTGGGGGATGATAAGACGTAGGTACATCACTCAATCCAATTTTTGTCGAACTTGATTGACGGAGTATGTCACTGATCTGTTGTGCATTCTCCGTACTACACGTGGGACACGTACGTTCTGCACCCATCTGGCTCCTCCTTCCCGATATAGCCGACAAATACTCCTTCCGAGGATCTCATTCCTTCTTCCGCATAAGCATTGTTTATTGGGAGCCCCTTTCGGTACATATCTATGGTGCCAAAAAAAGTCGGCCCGGAGCCCCATCACTGGAGCCCCGGGCCATTGTCAACACTCAAACCGTCCGTCTGACGATCAGTACCCAGACTTGGCGTTGGGGTTCACCTGGCTGGGGAACGGATCCAGGATGCTCTTGGGCGCATTGTTCCAGATCACGTCCGCCAGATTCGACATCCGGCTCACGATCTGGGCCGCCACGCCGCCCCCCGCCCCGAACAACCCGCACCACCCCAGCGTCACAAAGCCCCAGTGCAACGGCGCCGCAAACAGCTCATCCACAAACCAGAACGCATGCCCCCACTCGTTGAGCCCCACGTTCGGCAATATGAACATCGGCCCCACCACCGCCGCCACCAACGGAAACGACGTCGCCTGGTTGTACAGCGGTAACCGTGTCTGCGCATACAGATAGCTCGACACCCCGCACGTAATGTACAACGGGAACGTCCCGTAGAACGCCACAATGTGGCTCGCCGTGAAGCTCGTGTCCCGGATGATCACTTGGTGCCACGCCGCATCCTGCTCCAGCGTGTAGCTCCCCGCGTAGTACACGCCCCAGATGTAGCACACCAACCACCCCATGAAATAAAAATACCGCTTCAGCTCCAGCTTCGGGTCCAGGTTCGCCAAGTTGCGATCCCGCGTCACCCAAATCCATCCCACCGCACTGGCAAAGAAGATGGCGTTGGCCACGATGTTAAACCGCCACAGCCCCATCCACACGGAATCAAACTCCGGCGTCATCGAGTCCAACCCGTGGGAGTACCCGAACGTCCGCTGGTACACGACCCAAAACACCCCGATCGCCAACATCGCAAACCAGCCGATCTTCGCCGGCCTCGAGTCATACCACTGCGAAATGTCGTACCCTCGCTCTTGACTCGCCATATGTATGTCCCTCCTTCCGCTCTATTAAATGAGTCCACTTCCTAAACTGTTTCATCCTACCTGCCAACTGACCGCAAAACAACATGACTACACCTTCAGCCATTAACCTCTACTGGGCTCCCAAAATTAAAGAAATTCTACCCCTACCAAGAATATCATTTCAAGACCAATTAGCTCCTCCCATCTTTTCAGAGCGTGGGCCTCATCTGACTCAGGACCGCGGCTCGTCAGGACTTTGAGTTACCCCTGGTCTTCCATCAATAGGGAACTCCCGCCGGATTAGAGGTATCATCTCTATCTAATTGATTGATCATCCACTTCACGGCGAAGTTGATCCAATTCTTCTCCTTGGCGTAGGATAAACTGCTCGGGGTTGTAATGTTTATCGACGTGTCATTAACTCCTAAGGCAGTGTGATGCCTAATAAATGGTTATTTCGCTCCGCCATTCTGGCCCTCATTGCAGTCTCATACCTTTTAGGCTCCCAACTCTTGAGCCCCCCCTTAACTCAAAAGGAAGTCGTGATCGCCGACATCGTCCAAAACTGGCAACAAGCGCATCCATCCGCGAACCGATTTGTGATTCTTCCTGATTTCAACAACGAGGCCGTTTTCGATGCCGATACGGGACTGATATGGGAGATCGCCCCTAGGCCTACAGCGATCACATGGAACGAGGCTCGTTCCACATGCGTGAACAGAGCTACCGGAGGCCAAAAAGGCTGGCGCCTACCCGCACCGATTGAAATGCGTAGCCTTGTGGGGCCGGCGGTTGATTCTCCTATCCCCAATATCCCACCAGGACATCCGTTCATGAATATTCAGCCTACATCTTATTGGACAGTGGTGCCGGAAAGTCACCAGCCAGCTTATGCCAAATACGTAGACGCGTTCCTAGGCAATGTCCTCAGCTTCATTAAGATATACACCTATCCGGTCTGGTGTGTTCGTGGACCAATTGAGCAAGATCACAGATGAGCTGAGCAGTGAACCTCCGACAAATGCTCTTCTCAGAATCAAAAGTCAAACCAGTACTCCTCATGCGGGTTTTCCACTTCCTCACTTTAAGGGTCGCAAGCATCCGAGTCCTTGGTTAGTTAGCACCACTCAATTCTACTCCCTACGAGCTCCCAAGTTGCGGAGCTCTATCCATTTGTACCTAGGCTGGCTGCACGGGTCAGAGAAAACAAGTCCGCTCGGAAATAAGGGTGGTCAGTTGTCTCTTTATCGACTCCTCTCATCCGACAAGGCGGAGCATCTGCACGCGGCGCGGAGGACTGATGGTTATCGCACACCACGTGGATATGTATAAGGGTCATGCAGGTGAGATCGTCTTCAGGGTATTACGCTGGGCGAATTATGGGGAGTTCATCGATCAGGTGGTTCTGGCCAATCGGCTGGGCCAGTTATCCACCCCCTCGACCGGCCGAGAAAACGGAAGCTCGCGCAAAGGACGAATCGCAATAGGCCTTCTGCGAATGGACCTCATGATCAAGGTGAGGAGAGACGCAGAACGAATGATCCTACGTGACAAGTTTTGCCAGGAGATGCGGCTATGAACATCGTAGTCACTGGAGGAACAGGGTTCATCGGTCGGGCGTTGTGTGCAACGCTCTCCCATGACGGTCATCGAATAATCGTCCTGACGAGAAATAAGGAACAGGTTGTTCTGCAGCCTGGGGTGATCGTGAACCCGGTTCAATGGAATGGCCGTGACACCGGGCCCTGGGAGCAGGCTCTTGAAGGAGCAGATGCAGTCATTAACCTTGCTGGTGCGTCGATCGCTGATGCACGCTGGACGGACGCGCGTAAGCGACTCATCACCGACAGTCGTGTGCTCTCCACCAGGTTACTAGTCCGAGCGATGTCTCGTTGGTCCTCTAAACTTACCACGTTTATCAGTGCCTCCGGCATTGGCTATTACGGTGCTTGCGACGATCGCGTTCTGGATGAAGGAGCAGCGCACGGCCAGGGTTTCTTAGCCGACTTATGCCTCGCATGGGAAGCGGAGGCTCTTCGGGCTGCGGAGTTCGGTGCACGTGTCGTCATCTTGCGAACCGGAATGGTGCTGGAACGAGACGGCGGGGCTTTGCCCAAGATGCTGGTGCCCTTTCGACTGTTTGCTGGCGGTCCCATCATGCCGGGGAATCAGTGGGTCTCCTGGATTCACCGAGCAGATCACATCGGCCTAATGCAGTGGGCTCTCAGCATGGCGAAGGTTTCCGGCCCGATCAATGCCGTGGCTCCAGCGCCTGTCACGATGAAGACGTTCTGTGAGGTCCTTGGGCGGGTGCTTCACAGACCATCATGGCTTCCCGTTCCAAGGTTCGTCTTGAACATGCTCCTCGGTGAGTTGGGGACATTGATGACAACCGGCCAGCGGGTGATGCCGGCGAAAGGAATGGCGGGAGGCTATACGTTTCGCTATCCAACGCTGGAACCGGCCTTGCGAGCCATCTTGATGGAGGCGACAAATGCTCGGAGAGCGGCTAGGGCTAGGGGTCGATGAGTCCGTGTGGATGACCGACAACGATAGTCAGCCGATGCACATGTTTCTAGTCGCAGCAACGTAGGTTAGCACGGGAGTCGATGTGATAGACAAAATCCTGATGCATCTGGTTTCCCTGGTAATGGTGATTATGGTGGGGAAAGCGGTGTTCCTCTCCTTCGTTCGTATTGCCGGACTCCTCTGATACCGAAGCTGATATGTCGCCTACTAAGGAGGTGGCTTATGCGAGCGTTCGCTATGTATGTTGCGGCGGGATTGATGGTAGGTTTTCTAGTGGTCGCAGCACTATGTGTAGTTGGATTGGCAGGTTTTCAATAATTAACAGGAGGTGCACCTATGCAAATCTCTGGGTTCATATTGTGCAGGATTGATGATGGGTCTTCTCGTTGTCGGTTCGGCTCTAGCTGGCCAATTCCCGAGCTAGGCTCCTTATGGGCATGGAGATGATGCGAAACTTCCTAACGGTGTCATCGGCATCTCACTTCAGATTGGAG
>JAHBWT010000078.1 GCA_019636815.1 Nitrospira sp. | reverse complement strand
CGTCGGATCGTTGCGGCCAAGCGGGTACTGGGTGAGCGAGTCATGATTCTGGGGCATAACTACCAGCGAGATGAGGTCATCCAGCATGCCGATTTTCGTGGCGACTCGCTCCTGTTGGCCAAACTGGCCGCTGAGCGGTCCGAGCGGCCCTACATCGTCTTTTGCGGCGTGCACTTTATGGCTGAGACGGCGGATATCCTTAGCCGCTCTCAGCAAACGGTCATTCTGCCCGACATGGCTGCCGGCTGCTCCATGGCCGATATGGCCGCGATTGAGCAAGTCGACCAATGTTGGGAAGCATTAGGGCGGGTCATTCCTGTGGAAGAAACCGTGATGCCGGCGGTGTATGTGAACTCGGCGGCGGTCCTCAAGGCATTTTGTGGCGAGCATGGGGGGATCACCTGTACGTCATCCAATGCCAAAGCCGTAATTGAATGGTGTTGGGCCAGGCGTGAAAAAATCCTCTTTTTCCCCGATGAGCACTTGGGCCGCAATACGGCCAACAAGATGGGGATCCCTCGTGAACAGATGATCGTCTGGGACCCCTATCAACTCAACGGCGGAAATACGAAAGAAGCCATCAAACGAGCCAAACTGATCTTATGGAAAGGTCATTGCAGCGTCCATCAAATGTTTCAACCGGTCCATGTCGATCATTTCAGAAAACAGTATCCGGACGGAAAAGTCATTGTCCATCCAGAGTGCCATGAGGATGTGGTCAACAAGGCCGATCTCATTGGATCGACGGAATTCATTATTCGCACGGTGACTGCCGCGCCGGCTGGCACGACGTGGGCGGTTGGGACGGAACTGAATCTCGTGAATCGATTGAAACACGAGCTCATCGACAAGAAAGTGTTCTTCTTGTCCTCCACGGTCTGTCAGTGCGCCACCATGTACCGGATCGATGCCGCGCATCTGTGCTGGGCCATGGAGAATTTGGCAGAAGGGCGGGTCGTCAACCGTATTGTCGTGCAGGACGACGATAAGCATTGGGCAAAGGTCGCGCTCGACCGCATGATGGCCGTTAGTTAGGACTGGTGCCTACCCCCTTCCTTCCGGTATATTCCCTCAGGAAGCTACGTACGAGCCGCCACTCCTTGATTCATTTCCCTGTTACTGCGCCGTGTGTGGAGAGCTGACAGTGTTAGAACGGAAAGATATGGATTACAAATCGACACTCAACCTTCCCAAAACCGATTTCCCGATGAAGGCGAATTTGCCGCAGCGGGAACCGGAGATGCTGGGCTGGTGGGAACAGCAGAAACTCTACGACCAGATTCAGGACTTGGGGAAGGGGCGGCCTCGGTATGTACTGCATGATGGCCCTCCATATGCCAACGGCCGCATTCACATTGGTCATGGGTTGAATTACGTCCTAAAGGACATCATCGTCAAGTCGAAGACAATGTCGGGTTATCAAACACCTTTTGTGCCGGGTTGGGATTGTCACGGCCTGCCGATCGAGCACCAAGTGATGAAGGACCTCGGGGAGAAGAAAAGGGACTTGGATGCTCTCGCCATCCGCAAACTCTGCAAAGAATACGCGGAAAAACATGTCACTCTCCAGAGAGAAGAATTTAAGCGGCTGGGAGTGCTGGGTGACTGGCAGCAGCCCTATTTGACAATGACTCCGGCCTATGAAGCCACGATCATTCGTGAGTTTGGAAAATTCGTTGAGCGGGGCGGGGTCTACAAAGGGCTCAAGCCGGTCCTCTGGTGTACTCAAGATCAAACCGCGCTGGCAGAAGCTGAAGTCGAATATGATGATCATACATCCCCGTCGATCTATGTGAAATTCCCGATCGTCACCTCACCGTCGGTTCTGGGAAAGACCTTCCCTGGCATTTCTTTTCCAGAAGGAACGAAGCTGGTCTCCATTGTCATCTGGACGACCACACCCTGGACCCTTCCGGCGAATCAAGCGGTCTGTCTTCATCGCGACATCGACTATGCATTCGTGCAGGTGGGAGATGAGCTTCTCGTTATGGCCGAGAAGTTGATTGAGGGCGTGGCCAAAGCGTGCAAGTTCGAAGACTATCGGGTGTTGGGGGTGAAGAAAGGTGGAGAGGGGTTCGAGGAGTTGGAGACGCAACGTCCGTTGTCTACCGGCCTATCACCAGTTCTGCTCGGTGACTTTGTGACTCTTGAGCAAGGAACCGGCTGCGTCCACATCGCCCCTGGACATGGCATGGAAGACTATCTCCTCGTGCTTGAGCACAACGCTAAGGCTTCATCCGGTGAACGACTCGAAATCCTGGCACCTGTCGACAGCGCTGGGCGGTTCACGCCGGTCGTGAAGGAGTTCGTCGGCCAACATGTCTTGAAGGCCAATCCGAAAATCGTGGACTACCTGCAGGCAAATGGTCGCCTGCTCGGGCATGGCTCGTTGAGCCATTCGTATCCTCATTGTTGGCGGTGCAAGAGCCCGGTGATCTTTCGTGCGACCGAGCAGTGGTTCGTCTCGATGGAGTCGAATGACTTGCGGAGAGAGGCCCTGGCGGAGATCGAACGGGTTCAATGGATTCCGAATTACGGCCGTGATCGGATTTTCGGCATGATTGAAAACCGGCCGGATTGGTGTCTGTCACGTCAGCGTGTGTGGGGCGTGCCGATCCCGGGATTCACCTGTAAGACCTGTCGTCATGTGCTCGCCGATCCAGTCGTGATCGAACATATCGCGGTCTTAATGGAAGCTAAGGGGGCAGACCTCTGGTTTGAACGATCGGCCGATGAGCTGTTACCGGCTGGCACGAAGTGTCCGCAGTGTGGCGGAGATCAATTCGAGAAAGAGCAGGATATTCTCGATGTCTGGTTCGAATCGGGCGTGAGCTATGCCGCTGTGTTGAAACCGAGGAAGTGGTGGCCAGCTGACTTGTATCTTGAAGGGTCCGATCAGCATCGCG
The DNA here is from genome assembly GCA_019636815.1 of Nitrospira sp. GTDB lineage: Bacteria > Nitrospirota > Nitrospiria > Nitrospirales > Nitrospiraceae > Nitrospira_D. The sequence goes on along the minus strand of JAHBWT010000078.1, from coordinate 14,182 downwards.
GCTGGTTTCATAGTGCCTTGCTGGCAGGGATCGTTACAGACCGACAGGCACCCTACAAGACAGTGGTCACACATGGTTTCGTCGTTGACGATCATGGCAAGAAGATGTCGAAATCGGCCTGGAACGGCGTGGCACCCCATGAAATCATCAAGCAGCACGGGGCGGAAATCTTTCGGCTATGGGTCGCTGCCCAGAATTATCAAGACGATATACGCATCTCTACCACCATCATGGCGCAACTCATCGAAGCCTATCGGAAGATCCGTAACACCTGCCGGTTTCTCTTGAGTAATCTGTACGATTTCGATCCGGTGACGCATCGTGTCCCCTATGAAAAACTGCCGGAGCTGGATCGATGGGCGCTGCTGCGACTCGGGGAGCTGATCACGAAAGTACGGCGAGCTTACGAAGAGTTCGAGTTTCACGCCATCTTTCATGCTCTAAACAATTTTTGTTCAGTCGATCTGAGTGCCGTGTATCTCGACATTCTAAAAGACAGGCTCTATACGTTCCGGAAGGACGCGGCCGAGCGCCGTAGTTCCCAGACCGTCTTGTACGATATTCTTGTGGCAATGACGAAACTGATGGCGCCGGTCTTGAGTTTTACCGCCGATGAGATCTGGCGAATGCTACCTGATGTGGCACGCAAGGAAGCCGTAAGTGTGCACCTAGTCTCGTTCCCGGAAGCGCAGGGTCTCTGGAGAGACGACGCCTTGGCGACTCGGTGGGAGAAACTGCTTGCGTATCGAACTCGTGTTCAGGGGGAATTGGAGATCCGTCGCCGAGACAAGCTGATCGGATCGTCCCTCGAGGCTCATGTGCGGATCGAGGCCGTTCCTGAGGCGCACCAATTCCTGATTGCGTACGCCGGCGAACTCAGCGCGATCTTTATTGTGTCGCGCGTGACGCTTGTACCGGCAGAGACGGGCTCTACGGATATTCGGGTCACGGTTGAGAAATCGGCAGCCGCAAAATGTGAGCGTTGCTGGAACTATCGAGAAGCTGTTGGAAATGATCCTATCCATCCGACTCTCTGCGAGCGATGTGTGGAGGCCGTCCAGTGAACACGTCATGGCTTCGTAATATGGTGTTGGCGTCGGTGACCGGCAGCATCGTCCTGCTGGATCAGCTGACCAAGCAGCAGATCATGCAGACGATGCGCTTGCACGAGTCGATTCCTGTCATCCCCAATCTTTTCAGCCTGACGTATATTCGGAACCCGGGCGCGGCGTTCGGCCTATTGGCCGGGAGCAGCAACGCGTTCCGGATGGTGTTTTTCGGCCTGACCTCGATCTTTGCACTCGGATTGCTCGGCACGATCTTGGTTCGGATGCCCGAGCAGGACTGGGTAGGCCGTGTGAGTGTGGCGGGAATTCTCGGCGGGGCGATCGGTAACCTGATCGATCGATTGCGGTTCGGGGAAGTGATCGATTTTCTGGATGTCTATATCGAAAACTACCACTGGCCGGCGTTTAACGTGGCGGATTCTGCCATCACCGTCGGCGTGATCTTCCTGATCATTCACTTCGCATTTGAGAAGAAGCCAGACTCCTCTACAGCCTCGGAGCCAAAGTCGGCTCCTTAATGAGATTTTCGTCTAGCGTAAGGCGTCTGAGATCATAGCTCGTGTCGCGCTGAGCCCGGCAGGAATGACTGTGGCATCTGCACTAGGCCGGCATGGGGACGATAAATCCACCCTTCTCCTTCGCCTGTTTCTGCTGCTCCGCTGAAAACATGATGAGCGGTTCGCTGTGGCAAAATTGACATTCCCTCGTCGTCACCGCAGCATTCGGCTCCCCGATGCTCACCAAGTACTCCTTGGCGAGCTTGAGAGCGGTCGCTTCATCCGTCGTCATCACATCGAAGTGAATGCGACCGTTCTTTCCATTGACCCACGTGTCGTAGACATGAATCGTATCAGAAGACATGACCAACTCCTTTCAACGGGCGACCAGCATCACCAACACTCCGAGCATAATACGATAGTAGGCAAAGACCCGCAAGGTGTGCCGTTGGACATAGGTGAGAAAGGCGGTGATGACCGCCCATGCGACGAGGAATGAAACGACTATACCAAGAGCGAGCGCCAGAAAATCTTGTTCGGTAAAGGTTCCACGCGCTTTCCATGTTTCATAGAGGGTGGCCGCAATGATGGTCGGGAGGGCGAGAAAGAAGGAATATTCCGTGGCGACCTTGCGATCAAGTCCCGCGAGGAGTCCTCCGATGATGGTTGAGCCGGATCGGGACATGCCGGGAATCAGAGAGGCGCATTGCGCGACACCGATCCAGAACGCCTGCACAGGGGAAACTTGGTCCAGGCTCGTCGCGTGACTCGTTCGTTTGGTGGCTTCAACGATCAAAATGATAAGACCTCCGAAAATCGAAGTCGTCGCGACGGTTTGCGGGGTGAACAGATGTGATTTGATCCATCCATGCGCCGCAAGGCCGAGGAGGGCAGCCGGTAGAAAGGCGATGCCTAACCCGATCAGGAACCACAAGTTCGGATGACGTTGTACCGAAGTCTTGATACGGACTGTCCAGGACGCATGCAATTCGCTCGCGGTGGCAGAACGAAATATCTTTTGTTCCTGCCAGGCGCCTGAGAGAAGCCGCCCGATTTTTTCACGTTCGAACACGATGACGGCAAGAATTGCGCCCAACTGAATGGCGATTTCCGCGTTTGCGGCCACGTCGCCGGTGAATCCAAGGGCATGGCCGACGAGGATCAGATGCCCGGTGGACGAGACGGGGAGAAACTCCGTCAACCCTTCCACGACTCCAAGAATCACTGCGAGTACTGGACCCCATTCGTTCATGCTGTACTCCACTTTCAATAGTGCACACGGAGGTTTCACCCTCCATGGCCATGTCTGATAGAATGTGTGGGATCATCACAGAGCGACGACGATCCGTCAAGCTCATCAGATCTTCTGGTCCGGCATTGAGGAAGAGAGGAGGTCGGTCTTGCACAAGAGCAATTCTGTTGACAACGCTAGGGGGTTGGCATACACACAAAGAACGCCATGACAAGCGCGGAGGTTATGGCGGGGTGGAAGTAGAGATCCGTGTGAAGCCCATTACAAGCCGCAGGATTTGATGGAGGGAGGATCGCATGAAACGCGAGTGGACGGCGATAGTACTGGTCGGTGCGGTATTGACTGCGGGTTGCGTGTCTAACAAGAAATACCAAGAAGCGCTGACCGAAGCGGATGCCGCGAAAATGGAGCTGGAAAAATCTCGCCAGCAGAAAAACGCGATGGAACAGCAGGTTCGGACGCTCAAGGAACTGAACGTTAAGTTCAATAACGAGGCCGAGGCCGCTCGGGATGAACTTCAACGGTTTGAGCACGGACGTGATGCAGAACGAGGTACGCTTGAGGCACGAACCAAAGAACTTGAAGACAAAGTGAAAGCGTTATCGGCTCAAAACCGGAACGTGCGGCAGGAATATCAGGACGTCAAGCGTCACAACGACACGTTGAAATCATTGGTGGCTCGCTATCAGAAAGAGCTGAAGGATCGTTCTCAAGCAGGGACGTCGGCGCAGGCGGCCACTCTGACTCCCAAACAGGGGTCAGCCGGGACGGCCCCGGTCGCTCCAGCGACGACTTCGGCATCGTTGAACATCAATAAGGTTTCGGCAAACGACATGATTCTCTTTTTGGGACTGAAGCAGGATGAAGCCGATCGGATCGTGAACAATCGTCCGTATCGAGTGAAGGGTGAATTAGTCGCGAAGAATGTCGTGCCGAAGGAAACCTTTGACCTGATCAAGGACCGTATTTCGGTCAGTCCGTAGTTCCTGATTGGTCCCTAACGTCATATCGAGGGCCGTTCTCCCTAGTCGGAGAACGGCCCTCTTGTTTTGCCAGCAGCCTTCGATCAGTGGCCATGAGCAGCCGAGCGACGCGTTGCTGGTCGAATTGGTCGGCCGGATCGTCGCCGGTATGGGCTAGCGGCAGTTCGTCGACCGAGTCGTGGTGATACTTGCCGTAATGCAAGGCCTTGCGGTGGGCATCCAGCATTTTGTGCCGCAAGACCTCAAATCCAAGATGGGTGAGTTCAACCAATTCGGGTGACCTGCGAGTACTTGTCATGCAGAACGGCCAAGACATCTTGTGTCAGGTCTTCAGCGTGGTCCCTCAATACACGTGAGGTCGCAAAGGCGAAAATCCTCTCGCGAGGGGTGGTCAGTACCTGATCACGATTCATCGTCGTCTAAGAAGTTGCCGAGGGTGCCAAGAGTTCTCCGAATGAGCGGAATCCGAGCCGAAGCCCTGTGCACACTTCAACCTGACGGTCAAACAAATTTGTCGTGCGGATCATTCCCCATAACTTGCCCGGACCTACACGCCCCCACGCCGCCAGGTGGAAGACAGGCAGCGGGTAGTCGGTTCCGAAGAGGAGCCGAGATTGAAGGTCTGGATGCTGTCTTAGGTGCAGGAGCATCTTCATTCGATGGGGCTGGGTGAGGGCAGAAATGTCTGCATAGAAGTTAGGGTAACGCTGGCACAGGTCACGGAAAGTTGGAAGGAATTTCTCATAGAATATGAGGCCATAACTGCAGGCATGGGCGGCGACGACCGTTACGCCTTCCTCCAGTGCCAAGCGCAATCGCTCCGGATCTCCAAGTGATTGGTCCTTGCCGATCAGACTGAATTCGTAGCCGACGTGACTCAAGAAGGGCAATCGCCGTTCGGCCAGAGCACGATAAAAGGGCCTGTAGTTCCGATCAGCCGGATCGAAGTGCTGGGCGTTCGGTAAGACTTTGATCAGGACAGCACCGGCATCGGCGCAGCGATGGACTTCGTCGATGGCATCTCCCCGCTGTGGGTTGATCGACGGGCCTGCTAAGAAGACATCCGGATAGGCTTGCACGGTCTTAAAGACGTAGTCGTTGCTGATGAGGAAGTCGGTATGCTGGCGATTGAGCAAGCCGGACTGATCGTAGAACCCATCCATGCCGAGCAGCACGGCCTTCGAGACGTATCGAGAGGCGCGTAACTCCGCGAGAAGATGATCAAGATATTGCCGGTTGGTTTCTCGTGGCTCCGTCGGCGAGAGTTCATGTTTCCACAAGAGAAAGCGAAAGAGCGGGCTGCGAAGAAGTTTTGGAGAAATGAAACAACCGTTGTCGCCTTCCGGCAGAGCCGCAAGATGGACATGACAGTCGATCAGGGATTTCTGAGTCGTATTTTGTGACGTGTTATTCGTGGAGCGCTGCTCGGAATGCGTCATCGGTCGTACTCTAGTCTGGTAGCAGCTTCCTTTTCTTGTGAGATACGCCTCATGAGGCGTATCTCACGCTTTGTGCAATGAGAGCCGCTCCGTTGCGATGCGCTTCACACCTCGCAGATCGAGCTTGCCGGTCCCAAGGATGGGCAAGGTCTCGACCTTAATGAACTGGCTCCGTGAGGGGATGAAGAGATTTGGAAGGCCGCCAGCCGATAGTTTCGTCAAGATATCGGGAATCAGGCTTTCATCGAGTGTATGCAGAACGGCCAACCGCTCTCCCTTCTTGTCGTCAGGAAGACCGGTCACGGCGAAGACCTGAGAATCGGCGGCGGCTGCCTGCTGCAAGGCTTCTTCGATCTTGCCATGCGGAACCATTTCGCCGCCGATTTTTGAGAACCGCGAAAGCCGGTCAGTAATCGTCAAGAAACCGTCTTCATCCAAGGAGGCAATGTCGCCGGTGATGTACCATCCATCCCGCATGACCTGCGCCGTAAGGTCTTCTCGTCCTAGATAGCCGTTCATGACGTTCGGGCCTTTCACCAGCAACATCCCAGGAGTGCCGGTCGGCAGTAAAGCGTAACTGTCTGGATCGACAATCTGTACAGACATGCCCGGGAGTGGTTGGCCGACGGTGCCGCGGCGTGATGCTGGTTGGTAGTAGCCGGCGGCGCGGAAGTCCGGGCAGTTGACAGCAATGACGGGAGCGCATTCCGTGACGCCGTAGCCTTCGATCGGCTCGACTCCGAACTTGTCTTGGACGGTCTCGACGAGCCGTGCCGGAAGTTTTTCCGCGCCGGTGAGGATCACGCGCACGGAACTGAATTGCTCCGATGTGCAGCGGCGGGCATAGAGCTGCAGGAACGTCGGGGTAATCACGACGAAGGTGATGCGATACTGACGGATGAGGTCACCGATCGCCGCCACGTCGAACGGTGACGGGTGAAAGATCATCGCCGCATTGTTGAACATCACGAACCAGAACACCATGTATCCGAACGAGTGAAAGAACGGCAGGATGCCGAGGATCCGTTCATCTTGATAGAGATGGAGCATTTGCGTGGCGCCTTGGCAGTTGGCGTCGATGCTGAAATGGGAGAGCATGACGCCTTTGGGTTCGCCGGTGCTGCCGCTACTGAAGATGATCGTCGCCAGGCTATCGGGGGTCAGGGGGGTCGCTTGTCCACAGGCTCGTTCGATGAACCGGCATGGAGCGAACAAGGCCAGGAGCGTAGCGACTGCTTTCTGGCCCCTGCCGATCGTCTCGGCTATGTCCTCCAGCCAAATCACCGACGGCCCATCCGGCAGGTCGAGCTTGGCTTTCTCGACGAAGGCACGGCTCGTGACAATCGTGCGCAGGCCTGCCAGCCGTACGGCGGTTTCTAACCCCGATTTCCCGACCGTGTAGTTCAAGTTCACGATGATCTTTCCGCAGAGGGCGACAGCCACATTCACCAGTGCCGCGGCGACCGTCGGCGGTAGCAGGACACCCACATGGTCTTGGCCCTGCCAGTAGGGGCGAAGCGTGCGCGCAAGGACGATCGATCCGATCAAGGCTTTCAAGGACGACACGCGGGGACGATTCTGGTCGGCCAAGGCCATGCGGAATGGGTAGCGACGCATGGCTGAGATAAACTGACGATGAAGGGGCCGGCGAGTTGGTTTTCTCTGTCGCCATGCAGTCTCGCCGAGCTCGTAAATTTTTCCGCGCAGTATGTCTGCCGCCGTACCTGGCGGCAGTGGCGCACCAAACGAGACTGTGACGGGATAGGGGAGTTGTTCTGGTACCTTCCAGAGAAACCGGCCACGATTGAAGCTGAAGATGCTGCCCCAGACGCGGTCTAGGTGAACCGGAATGATAGGCGCCGTTCGTCCTTTTACGATCCGTTCGAAACTCCGACGGAACGGCAGGAGCGTTCCGGTACGCGTGATCTGGCCTTCCGGGAACATGCAAACCAGCTCACCTTCATCCAGAGCATGTCCCGCGCTGCGCAGCGCGCGAAGAATCATGCGAGGAGTTCTTGCCGAAGAAATCGGGATGACGTTGAGCCTCTTCATGAAGGGCTTGAAAAGCGGGTGGTTTACGTATCGCTCATCAACCACAAACCGGACCGGACGCTCGAGGCTCGCGATCAGCAGAAATCCGTCGATGAACGACACATGATTGGGGACAAGCAACGCACCGCCTTCACGCGGAACGTGGTCCTGTCCGACCACGGTAAGGCGGTACAGGACACGAGGCAGAAGGGCGACAACGAACCGCAGCAGGCTGTTCGGCAGTAACCAGACGACGACCAGGGTTCCGATCAGTGAGAAGAAGGCGCAGGCAAGCAGGATCTCGCTGGCTGACAGGCCGAGCTGCGACAGAAGACCGGCGCCCAGAGAGCCGGCGAGGATACCGCCGAACACGAAGGTGTTGCCGAGGGCGATCACGGCGCCGCGGCGGTCGGCCGGGGCTCGCCACTGAATCAGGGCGTTGATCGGTACATTGATAAACCCGCTGGCGATGCCGAGAACACCCATAAGGACGAGTGTCCAGGTGAGGCTCGGTGGAATGAGCCCTAAGACGAACAGTCCCAGGGCCAGCCCGATCGCACCAGGCGGGATCAGGCCTATTTCAATCTTGGAGGCCGAGAGTCGACCGGCTAGGACCGAGCCGATTCCGATCCCGATTGCGAGGATCGCCATTGGGAGACCGGAGAGTGCATCCGAAAGCATCAGCCGGCTCTTGGCGTAGATCAGCATGTCTTGCCCGAACAGGCTCGCGATGGTCCAGAAGACAACGTTGATTCCAATCGCCAAGCTGAGCAGACGATCTGCTCGCATGGTCGCCCAGGCGACGGACAGACTTGTTCCCACGCCACCTTCCGAGCGAGCGGGGGGAACGCGAGGAATCGCATAGGCAGCTGCGGCTCCGATGGCGGCGACCACCGTCAAGATGAGACCCGCTTGCCAGGGCGCTGTCTCAGAATATTGGAGCAGGACACCTCCTGATGACGTACCTGCAATAATGGCAACAAACGTCCAGAGCTTCAGCAGCCCATTTCCCATGGAAAGATGCTCGTAGGGAAGCAGCTCCGGCAAGATGCCGTATTTTGCCGGGCTGAGAATGGCACTGTGAATCCCCATAGCTCCGAGCACGACGAGGAGGGCCATGCCTCCGGTGGGATTGCTCCAGAGCACCAGCGTTCCGGCTCCCATCAATGCCACTTCGACGATTTTCATCGCGATGATGACTGAGCGCTTGCTCAACCGGTCAGAAAACACGCCCGCAACCAAAGAGAACAGCATGAGCGGTAGCGTGAAGACCACGAAGGCGATGGTGGCCTGAGTCTGAGAGGCCGCTTCAAAGGCCGGTCCGGTCTGGCCGACCGTGGCGGCGATCTGGTGGATCAGGAGGAGGGCAACCATCAGCTTCCAGGCGTTGTCATTGAACGCGCTGCAAAACTGGGCGAGGAGTAGAGCGCGAAGTGGATGGGAGTGAGACTGGGTTTCAGAACCGGCCGAGGTGCTCATCCGTGTCGTCTATTGTGCCTGATGTTCGCGTTCGGGGAAATAGGCAGACCTTCCAGCTCCATGATCCGCAGGGCATTCGTCGTGGGGCAAGGGCCCGATCGCAGGTGGTAGTCAAACTCGAGTGCGCCATTCGACACCGTTTCTTGAAAATGCGCGTTGGTCAATCCTGGAACGGCCGGTTCCAAATCCGCTAATTCCAGGTCATGCGTGCTCACGAGCCCGAAGCCGTTTCCTTGTGACAAGGCAGTGATGTAGGCCTGGCTGCCGATGAGCCGCTCCCGGTTATTGGTGCCTTTGAAAATCTCGTCGATCAGGAACAGTGTGGGGGGTGCCGTCGACTCCTGAGTGGTGGCGAGGATCGCTTTGAGTCGTTTGACCTCGGCGTAGAAAAACGACAGACCTGCATCAAGCGAATCATCGACGCGGATGCAACAGGCTAGCCGGCTCCATGTCCACTTGAACGAACGCGCGCAGACAGGCCCTCCGGCTTGCGCGAGGCAGAGGTTGATTCCAATCGTACGGAGGAACGTGCTTTTGCCGGACATATTTGATCCGGTGATCAAGTGGATCGAACCACGTCCTGCCAAATGAACATCGTTGGCGACGCGGGTCTTGGCTGAGAGGAGCGGGTGAGCGAGTCGATCAGCCTGGATGGTGGGCGGAGCGCCGTTTTGTTCGCCGGACATGGTGAGCGGTGCCGGCCAGGCATAGTCAGGGTGGAGATACGCAAAGGTGGCCAGTGCCGATGCCGCTTCGACTTCGGCCAAACAGTTCAGCCACTGTGGGAGGGCTTGCTGAATGTCCCGTTGCGCACGAATCAGTCGGCGCAGGAACCAGAGATCCCAGGGGCAGAGGGCATTGACCAGTAGATGGACGAGCGGGTGGGCCTTGATACTGATCGCATGCAGTGTGCGTGCGGTGCGCGTGAGCTGTACCGTGGGGCTGGCGCCGCCGATCAGCGTGGCCCAGGTTGAAGACAGTACCGCATTTCTCCGTCGTGCGTGCCGCTCAATGTAGCCGAGCACTGTCGCAAGCCGTTCAGTTTCGTGATGCAGGCCGACCGCGTGCTCCAGCAACTCTTCTCCCTGATCCGTCATGAAGTAGATCAGGACGTAGGCGGCAAACGAAAACATCCAGTAGCCCGGCAGACGCCCGAATATCGTGGCGAGCGCGAGGCTGATCGTTGTCAAGGCGAGGAGACCTTGGACGGCAAGGATGGTATCCAGGTGGGGCAGGGTGATTGAATGTTCCGTGACGGCCGCTAATCGCCTACCGTTGATTTCTTGATCACCAGTCAGTTTTGCATCAAGCGTAAGACGGTCACGAAACAAGGAGCGCGGGGTCAGTTCTTGCACCAACGACTGCCGTGTATGCCAAGCTGCGGGGGGAGCTGGTTGCTCCAGGAGCCAGCTCTGGAATCGCTCTCGTCCGTGGTCCGACACCGTGGTGTCGAGGAGATGCGTCAAGGAATGTGGGCCGAAGAGATCCAGATCGGCAGCGAACGGATGAGATTTCGGAGCTTCAACGGGTCGTGGTGGAATCGCGGACCAATCCAAGGCCATCCGGGCCAGGTGAGTCAGTTTGATGTGCTTCCAGTGGCGGAGCCGGTGAATCCGCGTTTCGACCCTGTTATGATACGCCGCCACGGCGAGAAAGATGGTCAGGAACAGCCCGAGACTGAGGTTTCCGCTATGGTACCAGTCAAGCCTGTAGAGGCTGATCGTGGCGACGAGGCCGATGAGGAAAATAGCCAGCCGCCATCGCGTACAGGATGCGCTGATGCTGGTGCCGCGTTCGATCAGACGATCCGTTCGACGAATCATGGTCTTGAGCTGAGCGCTTCGCGAAGTGGTCATGACAGCAGACCTTACTGGGAACGGATTGGAACGTCAAATGATGAAGGGTGTGCGAGCCTACCCCTAACCGAACCAGCCATGTTGGGGATGTCGTGTCGCGAGTCAGGTAGAGTGAATCATCATGTCGACGAACTGGGTTGAGGTCTGTATCCAAGAACAGCTCGACGCAGGGGAATTGTTGAGTCGGCTGGACGATGCGTTTGTGCAGGGTGCCTGGGAAGGTCAGGGCCTGGTCCGCCTCTACTGGCCGGAGGATCAATGGAGCGAAGAGCGACTGGCCACATTGCGTCAGGCGATCTCAGGCCTGGCTCCGTCATGCGGAGAGGTTTCTGTATCGGTAAAGCAGATTCCCTCTAAGGATTGGAACGAAGCATGGGCACGTTCCGTCAAGCCGCTTCGAATCGGCCGACTGGTCATTCGTCCTACGTGGGAGCCGGTCGCCCTGGGTCTGAATGACATCGAGATCGTGCTTGACCCAAAACAAGCGTTCGGCACTGGCCACCATGCGACGACACGCATGTTGCTCATGTGGTTGCAACAAGATATTCGTGGCGGAGAACAGGTGCTGGATGTGGGGACGGGTAGCGCGATTTTGGCCATGGCGGCGGTCAAACTCGGCGCTGCCTCCGCCATCGGCGTTGACCATGATTCAGTGGCGGCGGATTGCGCAAGGGAGTATGTGGGTCTGAATGGATTGCATGATCGGATTGAAATCATTGGCGGTACGTTGGCTGACCTGCCTCAAGAGAAACGGACGACTCCCGATCTTGTGTTGGCCAACCTCGATCGACAGACTATCTTGGACGTCTCGGACAATTTGGCGGGTTCTACGTTGCGAGGGGCGAGAATCATGATTTCCGGTATTCTCGTCGACCAGCGGATCGAAATCCTGGATCGGTTCTCCAACCTCGGCTGTGTGTGCGTGGAACAGTGTGAGGAAGAGGGTTGGGTGGCGATGAAGTTCCTCAGGCCGGAATCCTGCGATGGAGAGAGTTGACGATGACCACCAGGCCGCCCTACCCACATGTCCATCAGATCAACGTTTCTGACGGAGGGGTTCCAAAGCTCCCGGTCTGGGAAGCCATGGTGAGTGAACAGGGGGTGGACGGCGATCGGCAACGCAATCTCAAGTTCCACGGCGGGCCCGACCGCGCCTTGTGCCTGTTTTCCCTTGAGCTCATCGAACAACTTCAAGAAGAAGGTCATCCCATCGATGCCGGATCTTCCGGGGAAAATCTGACGCTGACCGGCCTGGACTGGGACCTGGTGCGGCCGGGCGTCCGGTTGACGATCGGCCCTGATATCCAACTCGAGGTGACGAGTTATACAACGCCCTGCAGCCATAATGGGCGCTGGTTTCGGGATGAGGATTTCCTGCGAGTGTCTCAGAAAGTAAACCCCGGCTGGAGTCGTGTCTACGCGAAAGTGCTGCGCGGCGGCGTTGTGCGGCCGGGAGACGCGGTAACAATCGAAAAGGTTGAGGTTGGAAAGCTGAGGTCGAGATGAGGATTTTCGATCTCAGTCAGCCTCAGCCTTAGCCTCGGTCTTTTTTGAGGTATGAGCCATGAATCGTGTCCTTGAACCGGAGCTGATGGACGATCCGAAGCAAGCGGAAGCGTATGCGCGCGCCGACTTCGCGGAAGAGAATCAAGGGTTCGTCGAGCGTTTCAAAGAATACTTTCCTGAATTTTCGCACGGTCTGGTCCTGGATCTCGGCTGCGGTCCGGCCGACATTCCGATTCGCTTTGCTAAATTGTATCCGGCCTGCCAAGTCATCGGCATCGATGCCTCGGCTCCGATGATTCAATTAAGTGAGCAAGCGGTGAAGCAAGCCGGACTGGCCGACCGTGTTACGCTGCGATGTGAGCGAATCGATGACGTGGCCGGAGCCAATGTCGCCGACGCGGCGATCTCCAACAGTCTGCTTCACCATCTGCCGAATCCTCTGCAGTTCTGGCATCGACTGCGGCAATTCGTGAAACATGGTTCCCCGGTGCTGGTGATGGATCTGCTCCGCCCGGAATCGCCGGAAGCGGCACAGGCCATCGTCGATCAATATGCCGCCGATGAGCCGGACATCTTACGCCGTGATTTCTACAATTCCCTGCTCGCCGCCTTTACGGAGGACGAGATCGGGGCGCAACTGGCCAAAATGAATCTCACCAGGCTGTTGATTGATGTGCCGGACGACCGGCACTGGGTTGTGGGCGGGATCGTTTATTGAGTGAGACGATCCGCGTACAGATCAGACTATTATTCGACTGTCTGGTCGGTTATTCGCCCAGGCTGTTGAAACATGCTAATCTAGTGCGTGACGTATGAGTGGGATCCAAGGAAGGCCAAAGCAAACCGACAGAAGCACGGCGTACCATTTGAGGAGGCGGCCACGGTATTTCAGGATATCAAGGCACTGAGGTCGTGTGTTGTTCCTTTCGCATTGTGATCGCGGCAAGCGGATTCGTATCATAAGTGCGAGAAAAGCAACTCCAAAAGAAAGGCAACAGTATGCGGAAGGCCTCCTCTAGAGCAGTGAAAGACGATCTTCGACCGGAGGACGATTTGACCAAGCTGAAAAAGGCCGTGCGCGGAAAATACTTTAAGCAAGCCATGGCGGGAACAAATCTTGTGCTCGTTGATCCAGACTTAGCAAAAGTATTTCCAGATTCGGCTGCCGTGAACCGAGCCTTGCGGGTCTTGTGTGACGCGGCTGGCAAGTCAACTCAGTCATCCCGGCGCTCCATTAAAAATTCAACGCATCGGAAACGATCCGCCGCATAGCCTACAGAGCTGCCCGACGTTTCTCTGGTAATCTTCTTCAGAAGTTGGCATCAATGCGTCGGAATCACACCTCCGGATGGTCGGAGGCATACATTCAGGGGTACGAGAAAAAGTATGTGGTCTCAGGCTGTCACTGGAAGAGTTTGTAACCATCTCACAGTCGTCAGTCTATTGGCTCTTGCTGTGGCAAGTCTCGTTGGCTGTGACAATCGCGAGACGATCCTCATGATCGAAAAGCCGACGGAGATTCACAGCATAACCCAGACATCGGTTACTCCTGAATCTTCGAGCGTGAGTCTTCAACCAGGTCACGTGATTGCGACGCTGAAGGCCGGTGAGACGGCACAGGCCGTCGGCGTGTATCATGGCCAGGATTATGACGGTTTCAAGGTGAAACTTGCCGATGGTACCGAGGGGCTCATCATGGCCGGCGATACGTTCAAAGTTGTGTCCAGGTGAGGCCTGCGAAAGAACATTGCTTTCATCTTCGTTTTTTCTCCAAACTCATTGAAGGTCGGTCGGCGTCTGGGAATGCGCTATTCGATGATCAATCGTATTGTGATCAAGAGAAGATCAGTAATGCACAATACAAGCTCTGACTCTAAACGCTACAACGCAGCATCGTAATGCAGGAGGCCTAAACATATGATTTGGACTGGCGTCAAGAACGGAAGCCGATGGAGTGGGTCATGTTGCGGCGAACAGCCCCACCGTACTCACTCCACCCATCCTCCAGTGGACCCTTTCGCCACGCCCCCACGTGCCGCAGAAGACTTTCGACAAGGGCCCTGTGGTCAGAG
>JAHBWT010000077.1 GCA_019636815.1 Nitrospira sp. | reverse complement strand
GTCGGTCGAGCAGGCGTTAAGCGGGGTGCCGTTTCGACAGGTCGCACGAAGGGTCAAGCTGTTCGTCCAGGGACTGTGTGGAGCCGACATTGCGGTCACGGCGCTGTCGGATTCAGTGACGTCCCAGGCTCGCGCCACGGTCAGTGCCGACGGAACGACCATTTCTTTGCCGGCGCTGCTTCGTCGGTATCCGACGGCTGCGGAGAACGAGCGCCTCTACCTGGTGATGGCGGCGCACGAAGCCGGGCATTTAGAATTCGGGACCTATCGGCTCAAGCTCGATTCACTCGCCGATCTAGTCGACACCGTGCGAGACCGTTACGGTCGATCCAATGAGGTAAGACCAGAGACGCTGAGTGCCTTGTTTCAGCTTTACCCACAGGCACTCTTGGTCAGGGATCTCTGGATTGTGCTGGAGGATGCCCGTATCGAATTCTTACTGCAAGCCGAGTATCCGGGGTTTCGGCGTGATCTGGCACGGTTGGTCGCAGAATCCATCACCCCGCGTGATCCCGCTCATGGCGCGACGGTCAGGGAAGTGGTCGTCGATTGCCTCTTGAGGCTCTCGGCGGGTGAAACGGAAGCTGCCGCCGTACCCAAGGCGGTGAGGGAGGAAGTCTCCATCCTTTGGGACATGAGTCAGGCCGTTTTGAAGACGACGGCCACGGCGGAGGAAGTCGTTCGTGTGGTCGATGCCGTCTATGTGCGGCTGGAAGAGCTCTTGGCGGCTCGCGGGGAGATGATCACCGCCGAGCGGCACGAAGAGCCACAGGATGTGCAAGCGGAACAGGCCCCACCTCAGCAACCGGGTGACCAATACCGTCCGGTGATCGATGTGGCCTATCGCGGCTCGATGAACCCGGAGTTCATCGCGTGGAGTCAGGAACAGCCCGAACAGGGACAGGATCCTCCCGCACCATCCGGGAATTCCCCGGCACGAAATCCCCGGCGCGGTCAGCGGGAATCCAGAAGCAGCGAGATGTTGAGCGAGGGGCGTTCACTGCCGTCGATTGTGGAAGAATGCCTGACCCTTGAGGCGGGTGCACAACCGATACAAGAGACAATGACTCACGAAGCACAGGACGTGCGGTATCCTGAGTGGGACCATCAGATCCAGGACTACCGGATGAATTGGTGCTGTGTGGCGGAACGCCCTGCAGATATTGGGTCCGACGAGTCCGTCACGGCGACGTTGGCTGCTCAACAAAGCATCGTGCGGTCGCTACGGCGGTTTTTTGAAGGGTTGCGTCCTCCCGCCTTTCGGCGTGTCACAGGGCAACCCGATGGGGACGAGGTGGATGTCGACGCGGTTGTCCGACGAGCGGGAGAGCAACGGGCGGGTATGGCAGGTGACGATCGGATCTATATCCGTCGAGAGAAGCGAGAGCGCGAGGTGGCCGTGGTCGTTCTTGTCGATATGAGCGGATCGACCGGCCGGGAACTCGGGAATGGGCGGCGAGTGATAGACATTGAAAAAGAAGGACTGGTGCTGCTTTGCGAAGCACTTGATGCCGTAGGCGATCAGTACGGACTGTATGCCTACTCTGGCCAAGGACGAGCGAGGGTCGACTTTCTCACGATCAAAGATTTTGACGATCGGCTTGGCGCATCGACCGCTCATCGGTTGGGAGGGCTGGCCCCGCGTCATCAGAATCGCGACGGAGCGGCGATCCGGCACGCCACGGCCAAGTTACTGAGGCGCGACGCGAAGAACCGTATCCTCCTGCTGTTGAGTGATGGACGCCCCTTAGACGATCACTACAAGGATGAATATGCCTTGGAGGACACAAAGGTGGCCCTGCGCGAGGCGAGGCAGCGGGGGGTCGAGACCTTTTGCGTGACGATTGATCGGGAAGCGGAAAGCTATCTGCGCCGCATGTATGCCGACACACAGCACTGCGTCGTCAGCAGCGTTGAAACCCTTCCATCCACGCTGCCACGTATTTACAGGCAATTGACGGCGTAACCGTGTATTGAGCATGACGGACTCGATTGGAAAACCGCAAGTTCCCGCATGGTTGTATAAGCTTTTCACGGGCCATCAATATCCCTACGTCCGCCGCTTAGCCAAGTTCGGACAGACGGTGAGACCCGGTGAAGATCGTCCGGAACCGACGAAGGAGATGATCGAGATCAAGTTCTGGGAGATCTATCCTCGATGCCGGGTGAAAGTGTTGCAGGAAGTGAAGGAAGGGATGATCGTGGTCTTTCACGACTTGGGGGAGTATCCTCCCGGGGGCTTTCAAGAACTCGTCGACGATCCGGAGGAGTTTCTGGCAAAAACATTCGGCAAGAAGAAGATCAAGGTCAATTTCTACGACGAGGAGAACTTCGTCTGTACGATCAATTTCAAGGTCGGGGGCTGGACCGAACACGAACATTAGACTAGGACTGAGGGCGAAGTGCTGAGGACTGACGCGGAGAATTCAAACTGCTCAATCCTCGGCCCTTAAGCTTTCAGCCCTTGACGTGAGGACATGATGACACGACCGAAAATTACAGTGGTAGGAGCCGGGAATGTCGGAGGGATGACGGCGCAGCGCTTAGCGGAGAAGGACCTCTATGATGTGGTGCTGGTCGATATTGCGAAGGGAGTCCCGCAAGGAAAAGCGCTCGATATTTCCCAAGCGGGGCCCGTCTGTGGGTATAACTCCCGAGTCGTCGGCACGAACGGGTATGAAGAAACGGCTGGATCGTCCATCGCCGTGATCACTTCCGGCATGCCAAGAAAACCAGGTATGAGCCGGGACGAATTGGTGGCGACGAATGCGAAAGTCGTCAAAGCTGTCGTGACGGAGTTAGTGTCCCGATCTCCGGAGATCATCCTGATCCTTGTGACCAATCCTTTGGATGCCATGGTGCATGTGGCCCGTACGGTCAGCGGTCTCCCCAAGTCGAGAATCATCGGCATGGCCGGTGTGCTGGATTCGGCGCGAATGCGGACGTTCATCGCTGCCGAACTGAATGTGCCGGTGACCGACGTGCAGGCCATGGTCTTGGGCGGACATGGCGACACGATGGTGCCGTTGTCGCGGTATACGACCGTGAAGGGACGGCCGGTGTCAGACCTCATGCCGAAGGAGAAACTAGAGGCTATCGTCAAGCGCACGCGCGACGGGGGAGCCGAAATTGTCGGTCTCTTGAAAACGGGCAGTGCGTTCTATGCGCCGTCCGCTTCGGCCGTCGCTATGGTTGAGGCGATCCATAAGGATGAGAAGCAGGTGATGCCCTGTGCGGTACTGTGTGAAGGGGAATATGGACTCAAGAACGTCATCGTCGGCGTGCCGGTGAAGATCGGGCGCGGCGGAGCCGAACAGATCGTAGAATATGAGCTGACCGGCGACGAGCGATCGGCGTTGGAAACGTCGGCCAACGCGGTTCGGGAGCTCTGTAGTACCGTGGATCGGCTGATGGCCTAGGAAGACCCCTCAACCTTCATCCTTTGCAATGCCCTAAGGGGAGCAGATCGTCACATCGACGTAGGCCCTTCGTCCGCTTGACATTCGGAGAAACGCTGCAGTAGAGACATCAAGTTAGGCAGTCAACCGTTTTTGGAAGAGAGGGGAGTTATGAAATTTCTTGAAGATCCGATGCAGACGATGGGAGTGGGATTTGCCCTCACCGTCGTGTTGATCATGATATATCTGGGCTTAACGGGCATTGGTGCAGGCGAGGCCGACTGGGGGCAGATGATCCTTCGCTGGATTCACTTCCTGGCCGGGATCACGTGGATCGGGCTTCTGTACTTCTTCAACTTAATCAATGCCGCGTTCATGAAAAGCCTGGATGGGCCGACCAAGAACATCGTGATTCCGAAGCTCATGCCGGCCGCGCTCAACTGGTTCCGACACGGAGCCACCGTGACCGTAGTGGCCGGGGTGCTGTTGTACGGCCACATGTATCACCGAGGCGGCACAGGGGCCGTGGCATTGGCGATCGGTGGGCTGCTCGGCATTATCATGATGGGCAATGTGCATGGCATCATCTGGCCGAACCAGAAGAAGATTATTGCCGCCGTCAACGCGGCCGCGCAGGGGACACCGGCGCCGCCTGAAATGGCACAATGGGGGCGAACGGCATTATTAGCCTCACGTGTGAATTTCTTGCTCTCGATTCCCATGTTGTTCTTCATGGGAGCGGGCAGCCATTTTCGGTAAACCTCATCATCATCTCTCGCCGGTGGGCTCAGCTCACCGGCGAGATTTTCTATCGCCGACTTGCCTAATTTACTTTCCTTGCCCCTCTCTACCCAGCCTCTGGGTAGGTCCCCTAGCCCTAACTGGTTGAGATTCAGGCCCATTTACAACACGTTGCCTTGACGGAGGAAGAGCCGGAGCCGTATAGTACGGCTTCAACCTTGAGAAGTCATTGACAGGACAGTTATGCCTACGGCCACAGACCCACGACTTGTTCAACAGATTGAGGGAGCCCCTTGGGAGATCGAGGGGTATCTCAGAGTGGGTGGCTATGAAGCCTGGAAGTGTTGTGTCAACGAACTGAAGGCGACTCAAGTGATTGATGAGCTCAAGAAATCCGGCCTGCGAGGTCGTGGTGGCGCAGGGTTTCCGACAGGAATCAAGTGGGACAAGGTGCTCAATCACCGGGTGAAAGAGCGCTATTTCGTCTGCAACGCGGGTGAGCACGAACCAGGTACGTTCAAGGACCGCCATTTGTTGAAGATCTTGCCGCATCAATTGATCGAGGGCTGTTTGATCGCGTCATACACGGTGCACGCGAAAGCCTCCTTCATTTACGTGAATCATGAGTACCATGAGGAACAGCAGAATCTGAAAAAAGCTCTGGCCCAAGCAAAAGAACGGGGACTCCTTGGGAAAAATGTACTCGGGAGCGGGATCGATGTCGAGCTGGAAATTTTTGACGGCCATGGCAGCTACGTGGCAGGCGAAGAGACGGCGATGCTCGAGTCGATGCAGGGCCGTCCGGCGATGCCCAGGCAGAAGCCCCCGTTCTATCCCACGGATTTCGGCCTCTATGGCAAGCCGACGCTTGTCAATAACGTGGAGACGCTCTGCAACATCCCTCGGATTCTACATAAGGGCGCCTCATGGTTCACTCAGGTGGGCACGGAGAAATGTCCAGGGACCATGATGTTCTCGTTGAGTGGCTCGGTCAATCGTCCCGGGGTCTATGAGATGCCGATGGGTGTGACGATCCGCGATCTGATCGAGCAATGCGGTGGCGGCGTACCCAATGGCCGTAATATCAAGGCGGTCTTTCCAGGCGGCCCGGCGTTTTCCATGGTAACGGCGGATCAGCTGGATCTTCCGATGGATTTCGATTCATTGAAGAAAGCCGGTACGGGGTTGGGATCGGCCGGGGTGATTGTTGTCGACGATGCGAGCTGCATGGTGGCAAAAACGCTGCACTATTCCAATTTTTTCAAGAACGAGAGTTGCGGTCAGTGCCCTCCCTGTCGAATGGGAACGATGAATCTCGCCGCACTGATGACGAAGATTGAAGCGGGACAGGGCACGCAAAAAGACCTCGACAGCATGCTCCAGCTCTGTGGGTTTGTGAAAGGGACCGGGTACTGTACACTGGTCACCGGTGCATCGGTATTGGTGCAAAGCAGTTTGAAGTTATTCCGGCACGAATACGAAGATCATATTCGACTGCAGCGCTGTCCCTATCAGGAAGTACCCGCCGGAGTTGCAGTGCAGTCGTAGGAGACGTCATGCCACGAGTGACCTTTCTCCATTCAAACGGGCGTAGCGGGGAGGTGGAGGAGAACATTTCGCTGCTTGATGCGGCAAAAGAAGTGGGGTTTCGATTAAACCACGACTGCGGAGGGAATGCCTCCTGCACGACCTGCCGCGTGGAAGTTCAGGCAGGGCACGAGCATCTCTCGGAGATCGATTTCGACGAGCAGGACCTGCTGGATCGTGAAGCGTTGACGGAACCACGGCATCGACTGGCCTGTCAGGCTCGTGTGTTAGGTGATGTCGTCGTGCGTGTCCCGGAAGCCAAGTGGGAAAACCAAAGAACCACGACGACCGAGGCATGGGGTTGATATTCGAGAGAGAGGTGTTAGACTAACAACTTAGCTAGCCCGCTCGCGCGGGATAGACCGATCCATAGAGGAGGACAACAATGGTTACTATAACGTCGGTGGCGGAACAGAAGATCAAGGAATTGATGGCCGAAGAAAAGGATGTGGTCGGGTTGCGAGTCTACGTGCGTGGCGGTGGCTGCCACGGCTATCAGTACGGGATGGCGTTTGAATCCAAAATGGCCGAAGACGATACCATCATCGAAAAGGGCGATGTGAAGTTGATCATGGATTCACAGAGCGCTCCGTTGCTGCAGGGTGCGGAAGTCGACTACGTGGACAGCGTGCAAGGCTCGGGCTTCTCGATCAAGAATCCTCAAGCCAAAACGACGTGCGGCTGCGGCAGCTCGTTTAGCTCCTAAGCATTGCGACGGGATTGCCGTCGATACGCTGTTAAAGGACCTCCAGGCTGGGGCTGCATAACGCACAAGCAGACCCAGCCGTTTATTTCATCCCAAAGAGAACCAGTTTGCATGTCACAAGTACATGTGACTAGGCGCTACCGCTTTTGCGCTGCCCATAGGCTCCACACGGATCAGCTCTCTGCCGAAGAGAATTGGGCTGCGTTCGGCAAATGTAATAATCCAAACGGTCATGGCCATAATTATGTCGTGCTGGTCACGGTCAAGAGCGGATCAGGACAGAATGTGTGTAATCTTGACCGGCTCGATCAGATGGTCCATGAGAAAGTCGTCGAACGCTTCGATCATCTCGACCTCAATTGTGATCCCGCCTTTGCCGAGCTCACCACAACGGGGGAAAATCTCGCCAAAGTAATCTGGGATATCTTGAAGCCGGTCCTGCCGTCAGACTGTCTGCAAAAGATCGGCGTGATTGAGACGAGGGACAACTACTTCGAATATGGGAGTGCTGCGTAAGCACGAAAGGGACTCCGGTGGGGAAGCAACGGACGAGAGAACGAAAAGGAGAATCGATAGAAGATACGAGCGGGAGCGGGAAGCCTGCGGACCTGCCGGCTCTTCAATCGCTGGTCACCGAAATGCTGCTCGCGCTTGGGGAAAAGCCGGGTCGCAACGGCTTGCTCAAGACGCCTGAGCGTGTGGCCAAGGCGCTGACGTTCATGACGCAGGGGTATCAGCGCGACATCGACCATCTGTTGAACGGAGCGCTCTTTCCGATCGAATACGACGAGATGGTCATCGTGAAAGACATCGATTTCTTCAGCATGTGCGAGCACCATATGCTCCCGTTCTTCGGACGGGTTCATGTCGGTTATTTGCCGAACAAGAAAGTCGTCGGCCTCAGTAAGATCCCACGAATAGTCGATGTCTTCGCGAGGCGGCTGCAAGTGCAGGAAAGGCTGACGGTTCAAATCGCCGAAACGTTACGGGCCAAATTGAACGCGCACGGCGTCGGGGTTGTCGTCGAAGCGCGACATCTCTGCATGATGATGCGCGGAGTGGAAAAACAAAACACCATCGCCGTCACCAGCTCCATGCTGGGGGCGTTCCGTAGTCAGCCGCAAACTCGCGAGGAATTTTTGAAATTGATTCGACGCGGCAGCATCGGCGATCCCGAGTGATTGCTCGGTACCTACCTGCCCTCCCAACCGCTCCGCTTATCTTGTAACATTCGACACAAAAGACCAAACGGTGTCGTTGAATAAATCCGGCTGTTCCAAGTTCGAGAGATGGCCGGCTCCTGGAATAATGGTTAAGCGGGCACCGGGGATCCTCTCCGCCATCAGCTTGGCATCGGAAGGCGGGGTCGGAAGATCAAGGTCCCCGACGAGAATCTGAGTAGGACAAGAGATCTGCGTTAAGAGGAGTTGCGAGTCAGGTCGCTCTGCCATTGCCATCAGGCCTCCCGCAATTCCGCTGACTTGATTGCCCTCGATCATCGCACGCACGCGCTTCACCAGCTCTGGTTTCGTCTGGACTGCCGCAGGGCTTAACAATTTTGGAATCATGATGTCGGCGATGGCCGATGGTCCGTTCTTATAAGCGGTCTGCGCCATCTGGAACCGCCCTTCCTTCCCTTCTACGGTGTCAGCCTGCGCTCGTGTGTTCGCGAGCACCAAGCCCTGTACACGGTCTGCATGTCGCCGATAGAGCGCAAACAGGATGTACCCACCCATAGACAGTCCGACGAACACGGCCTGTCGAATCAAGAGGTGATCGAGCAATCCGATCACATCATCAGCGGCTTGGTCGAGGGTATAGCGCCAGAGCGGCGCATCGGATTCGCCATGCCCGCGTAAATCGACCGTCAGTACTCGAAACCGGGATGAAAGCGCCTGTTCCTGCTCGATCCACATACTGCGGTTGAGCGGAAAGGCGTGGAGAAAAACGAGTGGGACCCCGCTTCCCCGATCGTGGTACGCGATCGAAATACCGTTAATCTTGGCTTGCACGGTCTGCTCCGTCGGTTGCCGTCTTCGTACCATCGGTAGTCAGCGTGGTCAAGAGGCTGTTTGCGATCATGAGGGATGGCGTATACAATTCCCGCTATTATCGAGGAGTGAGATGACGCGCTCTCGCGAGCAGACTCCAGACTTATTTACCTCCTCCGACCGCGAGGATAAAGTCCCAGCCCCGCTTGCTGAGCGGATGCGGCCGCGTGCGTTCGCGGACTTCGTCGGGCAAGACGCGATCACGGCGCCGGATCGCCCGCTCCGACGGGCGATCGAGGCCGACCAACTCTCGTCCGTGATCTTCTGGGGGCCGCCCGGTTCTGGGAAAACAACGCTGGCCCACCTGATCGCCCAGCATACGAAAGCCCAGTTTGTTCCATTCTCGGCAGTGACCAGCGGCGTGCCCGAGCTGCGCGCGATCATCAAGGTGGCCGGACAGCGACGCGCAATGAATGGGCAACGGATGATCCTCTTCGTCGATGAAATTCATCGTTTCAATAAGGCGCAGCAAGATGCGTTTCTCCCTCATGTCGAACGAGGCACGATCATTCTCGTCGGTGCGACCACCGAAAATCCTTCGTTCGAGGTCATTAGCCCGCTCTTGTCCCGTTCGCTGGTCGTTGTGCTCAAGCCGCTTCCCGACGAGGCGTTGGGTCAGATACTTGATCGCGCGCTCATCGACGTCGAACGCGGGTTGGGAAAATGGGAGACGCGCTTCTCATCGGAGGCGAGGCAACGACTCATTGCCTTCGGTAACGGCGATGCGCGAGCGCTCCTCACCTCATTGGAATTTGTCGTGATGCAGGCGGCGCCTGGGCCTGATGGCGTACGGGAGATTGACGTAGCGACGTTGGACGCATCGCTGGGTAAGAAGGCGCTTCGCTACGACAAGGCCGGTGAGGAGCACTACAACGTCATCTCGGCTTACATCAAAAGCCTTCGTGATTCCAATCCTGACGGGGCGCTCTATTGGCTGGCTCGCATGCTCGATGCCGGGGAGGATCCGAAGTTCATTGCCCGCCGGATGGTCATCTTCGCCTCGGAAGATATCGGCAATGCCGACCCGATGGCGCTGGTTGTCTCCATGTCAGTGGCACAGGCGGTCCAATTTGTGGGGTTGCCGGAAGCCCAGATCAATTTGGCGCACGGCACAACCTACCTGGCATCACGGCCCAAGGACAACGCGTCCTACGTCGGCCTCCTGGAAGCACTCAAAGATGCGAAAACCTATGGCAATCTCGGGGTTCCCCTGCATCTCCGGAATGCCGTGACTTCGTTGATGAAGGCATTGGGGTATGGAACGGACTATCGCTATGTTCACGACGATCCGTCGGCCCGCGTAGAGCAAACCCACCTCCCTCCGGAGCTGAGCGATCGCCGATATTACCGCCCAAAGCCTCTACAATAGGGCCAATTGTCCTATTTTACATTCTTGGCTAATCGGTTATACTTAGAGAGTTATGAAGCGAGGAGAAACGAAGCGATCCGCTGGCGTGGCCGCCCTGAGCGAACGAAGGAAGTTTGTGCGGGCCACGTTGGTCGGCTCTGCCTTGATGTCGCCGAAGAGCGGCGGGCGCGCCTGTACCGCGGTCCTCGACAATGTGAACAAGATCGGAGCCGGGCTCCACACCAAAGATCGGTTCCCGCCGAACGAGAGAGTCACGGTTTCCCTCGCATTCCTGGATTCCGACCGAGTCGAGCAACAGGAGAAGCTCGATGGAACCGTCGCCTGGGTCAAGCCCTGGGACAAGAAAGGATTTTTGGTCGGTGTGGTGTGGGATGATCTGGTGACAAAAGAAAAAAACCGCTGGCTCTACTACTATCTGGAAGAAACCCTCAAAGCCTCTATCTAGTAGGGCGTTGAAAAGTCCCACCAGCTGCGTTCTCGTTTCGCTCAGATTCCTCGACGTACCAGAAACAGTACGACTCGTCTCTTCACTGTGGCCTTGCTGCTGAATTTTTTGAACGCCCGACAAGAGCTAGCACAATGCCCCCAGTTTTTGTTTCACATTTTCGAGTTCTGCCGACAGTGACTCCCAGCGCGCAGTCAACCGCTCAAGATCCCGCTTCCAGTCCTCCTGTTCTTGATGCAGAGCGTTCCATTGGTCGAACTCTTCGTAAAGCTTCGGATCGGCCAGCTCCGCCTCGCGAGTCTTGATCTTCGCTTCAGCCTCCGTAATTTCCGCCTCTGCTCGGAACACCTGCTTTTCCAATCGCGCCTGTGTCTTGGTCAAATCACGACGCTCGCCTCCTCGTCCTTTCGGCTGAACCTGTTGCGCCATCGCGCGGGTTGGGCCTGAAGCAGTGGCGTTCGATGCGCCGTCGATCTCCTCGCTCGTTTCCTTGATCGATTCGAACTCTTGCGCCTTCTTCCAGAGATAATACTCATAGTCGCCGATGAAGTTCCGAGCCTGACCCTCCTCGATTTCAACGACCCTGGTGGCGATGCGCGTCAAAAACGTCGGGTCATGCGAAATGAAAATGATGGTCCCCGGAAACTCGGCCAGGGCGTCCGTGAGCACATCCACCGAGGCTGGATCCAGGTGGTTGGTGGGCTCATCAAGCAACAAGGTATTCGCAGGCTCCACGAGCATGCGAGCCAAGGCGACGCGGTTCCGCTCCCCTCCGCTCAAGGCCTTGATCGGCTTTTTCTGATCTTGGCCCGAAAACAAGAAGGCGCCAGCGATGCCACGCAGGAAATTCATCTCCGCATGTTTGGTGACTTCTTCGAGCGATTCGAGAATCGAATGCTCCGGGTTCAACGTTTCCGCTTGATGCTGGGCGAAGTAGTGCAACGTTACGCCATGCCCGACGGTTCTGGTGCCGGTATCGGGAGGAAGCACGCCGGCGAGCATCTTGAGGAGCGTACTCTTTCCCGCGCCGTTTTCTCCCACCAGGGCGACCCGTTGTCCTCGCTCGACAGAGAAGTCCAGCGTCTTGTAGACCACCTTTTCGCCATAGCGTTTACTGGCTCCAGCCAGGTCCAACACCTGACGGCCACTGGCCGATGGAAGCGGAAACCGGAACTTGACGCGTTTCGGATCCCGCTGAATTTCAATCCGCTTGACCTTGTCGAGTTGCTTGAGGCGTGATTGCACCTGGCTGGCCTTGTTGGCCTGGTACCGGAAGCGATCGACGAACTTTTGAACCCGCGCGATCTCTTTGGACTGGCGAGCTGCCGAGGCCTGTAATTGGGCGTCTTTTTCAGCTTTCAGTTCGCGGAACAGTGAGTAATTGCCTCGATACTCCTCGATCGTGTGATGCCGGAGTTCCCAGATGTGGGTCACCACTCGATCCAGAAAGGCGGTATCGTGACTGATGATCAGGAGAGTCATACCGGATTGGACAAGAAACTGTTCGAACCAACGCTGAGTGGGTTTGTCCAAATGGTTCGTCGGCTCGTCGAGCATCAGCACGTCGGGATTCGACAGCAGCAGATGCGCCAGAGCCACCCGCATCCGATAGCCGCCTGACAGTTTCCCTACGGGGCGGTCAAAGTCACCTTCCGTAAAACCCAACCCCATCAGGATGCGCTTGGCTTCGTACTCAGGGTACTCATCGCGATGGGCCGCATCGAGCGCGGTCTTACCGGTGATGGTTTCGAGTTCCTGAGGCAGGTAGCCGATCCGCAGCCGCGGTCGCTTCCGGATCGAGCCTTTGTCCGGTGATTCCTCGCCAAGGACCATGCGGAAGAGCGTGGTCTTTCCGGCGCCATTGGGGCCAACCAGGCCGACTCGTGAATTCGGGCGTAGATGCGCAGAGGCTTCCGTGAGGAGAACCTTCGTCGAGTATTGTTTGCTGATCGATTCGATTTGGAGCATGGACGCAAACCTTCCGTGTGAAATTCAAGAGTTGGAGCAGCCGAGACGAACTCGAACAGAGAAAATGACTAAGAGGTTGGAAGACGTGGCAAGGTGAGGAAATTGAACACGGCGAACATTCTAGATCCCAGAATACGTGTGGGTTTTATCCGTCGGCTCAATTACCAAAACCCCCAAAATAGCCGGCGGTACACACGACGTGCGGTTTGGTGGAGCTGGCCGGGATTGAACCGGCGACCTCGTGAATGCCATTCACGCGCGCTCCCAACTGCGCCACAGCCCCACTCTGGGAGATTCTCAAATCGGAATGAATAAGGAAATTGCGACGTTAAATCGAGGTGCATGCTAACACGCGGGTATGGACCAGTCAAGAAAGCGCCGGATCGTCGAGTAAGCCAGTAAAACAGGAAGACGAACCATTCGCATGACAACATCGTGATAGAACAGCTTGACAAAAGAAGAGGGCACACCTACCATAGGCCCCCTTGGCTCTGATCTCTTCATCCGGTCAGAGCCATTTTTTCGTGTCGAGATCGGCTGGGGACCTCCAGGATTTATGGGTAATCTCGTTATCATCGGGGCGCAATGGGGCGATGAAGGCAAGGGCAAGATCGTCGATATCTTGGCCCGTGATGCCGATTTTGTCGTACGGTATCAGGGCGGGTCCAATGCCGGACATACAGTCATTAACGAACGTGGAACCTATATCTTTCATCTCATCCCCTCGGGAATCCTGTACCGGGGAACGACCTGTGTCATCGGAAACGGCGTCGTCGTGGACCCCGGGTCCCTGATCGAAGAAATGGATCAGCTTCAGACCAAGGGTATCACCACCGGCAAGAACTTCGCCATCAGTCAGCGGGCGCATTTGATCCTCCCCTACCATAAGGCGATCGACCGGGCCTCGGAACAGTCAAAGGGGTCACGCAAGATCGGGACAACCGGGCGAGGGATCGGCCCGTCGTATGCCGACAAGATGGCGCGGATCGGGATTCTGGTGGGTGATCTGCTGAATCCTTCGTTGTTCAAGAAGAAACTCGAAGAAAACCTCGTCGAAATGAACTGGTTCTTGGAGCGACTGCATAAAGTCGAGACCTTTCAAGTCGACAAAGTGTTCGATCAATACATGGGCTATGCCGATCGGCTCAAGAGCCATATCGCCGACACGACCACGTTGCTCAATCGCGCGATCGAGAAAAACAAAACGGTCCTGTTTGAGGGTGCACAGGGCACGAACTTGGATGTGGACTTCGGCACCTATCCCTACGTGACCTCATCCAGTGCGGCGGCCGGCGGAGCCTGTACAGGGACCGGCGTCGGTCCGACGATGATCGACGCGGTGATGGGTATCGCCAAGGCCTATTCCACCAGAGTGGGGAGTGGACCGCTTCCGACCGAACTGAATGATGAGGAAGGGCGGGGTCTCCAAGAGCGAGGGCGGGAGTTTGGATCGACAACCGGGCGGGCGAGGCGGTGCGGGTGGTTTGATGCCGTCGTGGTTCGCCATGCGACCGTGGTGAATGGGCTCAGCTCGCTGGCGCTGACCAAACTCGATGTGCTCGACGGCTGCAAGGAACTCAAGCTCTGTACCGGCTACAAATATCGGAACACACTGTATAAAACCGTACCGGCTGATCTTGAGGTGTTGACCAACTGCGTGCCGGTCTACCAGCGGATGAAGGGGTGGACGACTGGCACAACCGGGATCACCAGCTATAGGAAGCTCCCGGCTGAAGCAAAACGGTATCTGGCTCGCGTCGAAGAGTTGGCACAATGCCGAATCGACATGATTTCAACTGGGTCCAAGCGCGTAGAGACGATCATGCTTCGCAATCCCTTGGACTGTTCCCGCCGCCGCCCTGCCCGCTCACGAAAATAGTCGATGGTCATCGGTCAGTGGTCAATGCTATGATGCGGCAGTGTCATCGGCTGGGGTTATCCCGGTCGCTCCAGAACGACGGGTACCCATCCCATCATCTCCGGTGAGCCGGTAGCTCAGTCGGTAGAGCATCGCCCTTTTAAGGCGAGGGCCCTGGGTTCGAGTCCCAGCCGGCTCACCATTTGGAACCAGAGGCGGAACTTTCAAAACGACCTTCCTCCTCAATACGCCTGCATAGGCTCAGCCATATCGGGTGAGTTAGGCGACGACAGGCCTAGTAAGCGAAACAACTCGCAAATCCATTCTTCCCTAAGCTGGATCTAGCGAACTCTTCATCAGCCTGCAGCAAGATTTGTGACGGTTTGCAACGATGCCGTTGCGATTGTTGTTCGCAAAACCAACGCACGTCTGGTAAAAAAGACTCCCGACCCCTTTGTCTTTCTCGACCCCTTTGTCTTTCTTCCTGAACCGATGGAAGAAGAGACTGCCGAGGCTGAAGCAGCGGATGTCTCGGGTACATATGAGGAAGCGGAAGAATCAGCTTGGAACAATATCGAACAACACCTTCTTTCCTTGAGCCCATATGATTTTCAGAACCTCGTCGCGGCCCTCTTGCGCGCTATGCGTTATCATGTTTCCTGGGTAGCGCCTCCAGGTCGTGATGGAGGCATTGACATCCTGGCGCACACTGATCCGCTTGGAATTAATATGCCTCGAATCAAAGTGCAGGTGAAGCGACGCTCAGACAAGATTGCCGTGGATGGTCTCCGATCTTTTATGGCTGTTCTTGGAGATCAGGATGTCGGGCTATTTGTCTCGGCAGGGGGATTTACACGTGAAGCTGAAAACGAAGCCAGAACACAAGAGAAAAGGAAGATCACTTTGCTTGGATTGGAACAGCTTTTTGATCTCTGGCTCGAACACTATGCAAAAGTCGACGAAGCGGATCGGCAATTACTCCCATTAAAGCCAGTCTATTTCCTGGCGCCGAGCAAATGAAATTACGGTCTGGGACATGAAAAAGCAACGAGACTCTTTTGAGTGATTCGACCTGGGTCGGCGAGTATTGAAACTCGTCGCACTCAACTACGGCGACGGAGTGCTGAAGGTGTCGAGGTCTCGTGAACGACTTAGCGTGATCTATCCGAGGCCATGAGTGAATCGGTCTGATATCAGGGAACTCCATTACATCGCGCCGATCGTGAATGTCCCATCGATCTTGGAACACGGTCTCCTGTCACACCACAAGGCTGCCAAACTACCGCATCGGTCGGTGGCCATGGAAGAAATCCAAGACAGACGGCGTGTGAAGCGCATTCCGAATGCAGGTCCGCTGCATGACTACGTAAACCTGTACTTCGATGCCCATAACCCCATGCTCAGTAAGTGCCGTCGACATAACGATTCCATCTGTGTTCTGAGAATATACGCGACTGTTCTAGAACTGCCCGAGGTTATTGTCACAGATAGGAATGCAGCTGCGGAGTGGGCCCGATTTTACCGTATGGCAGAAGGCCTCCTCGCGCTTGAAAAGGAGCTCGTATTTGCCGAGTATTGGACGAACTCCACGGACCTCCTTGACGAACGCCGCCGCAAAGCAGTTAAATGCGCAGAGGTCCTGGTTCCGTCTTCAATCGCTCCCGAGTTGCTCATTGGGGCCTACGTGGCGAATGAGCGAGCCCTGCGAACTTATCAGGATTTAGACATTCCGTTATCCGTTGTAATCAAGAGTGGTATGTTCTTCTAGTCGAGACCAATGCAGATCCTTGTTGGCGACATACTCAAATCGAGGGCGCAAACATTGATCAACACGGTCAATTGTGTGGGGGTCATGGGAAAGGGTATTGCTCTGGAATTCAAGAACCGGTTTCCGGATATGTATGAGGACTATGTCCGGCGATGCGAGCATGGTGAAGTAAAACCAGGCATCCCGTACCTCTACAAGACATTGTTCCCACCTCAGATCATCAATTTCCCGACGAAGGACCATTGGAAGTCAATCTCAAAAGTCAGTGACATTGAGCGAGGGTTAAAGCACCTATCAGAGCACTACAAAGAATGGGGTGTCACGTCCTTAGCGATACCCCCACTCGGGTGCGGCAATGGACAATTGGAGTGGCACGTGGTTGGTCCGTTGATTTACCGTTATGCGGGGGCGATTGCTATTCCCGTGGAGTTGTATGCGCCATACGGGACGAGCCCGAAGGAGCTGGGAGAGGAATTTCTGTCACAGTCGGGTGGTCGGCCTGGGGGTGAGCTGGCTCGAAAGAATGGCCAATCAGGACTGAATCCTGCTTGGGTAGCATTGGTTGAGATTCTTTCCCGTATCGAGCAACAGCCCTACCACTGGCCAGTCGGCCGGACGTTGTTCCAGAAAATTGCCTATGTTGCCACCAATGAAGGTCTACCGACAGGCCTACACTATCAACGCGGTAGTTTTGGGCCGTTTTCCGGAGATCTGAAGTCCCTCGAAGCCAAACTCATTAATAATGGTCTGTTGCAAGAAGAGCGGCGGGGAAAGATGTTTATGGTCACCGTTGGACCGAATTTTAGCCGCACTCGGCAGAAGTATGCTCCGTTCTTTGATCAATGGAACGGGATCCTTGATAAGACAGCGGATCTGTTTACTAGGGTGAACACCGATCAAGCAGAAATCATTGCTACAGTCTTGTTTGCCGCTAGAGAACTTACAGGAGAGGCCCGGACAACACCCTCTGAAACTACAGTCTTGGAGGGAGTTATGCAGTGGAAACAGAAACGTCGTCCTCCTCTTGATCGAAACACAGTGGCCTCGACAATCCGCAATCTCGCCACGCTTCGATGGCTGACGGTCAAGGCTGACCCCAATTTGCCTGTGCCTGAAGAGGAAGCGCTGTCTGCTTAGGCCCAGAGACCTCCAAAAGCTGTCTTGCCGCATAGGTGGATAAACTGTCCCCCCTCTCTTATTTCTGGCGGCTAGTTGGTGAGTCAATAGGGTAAGATAGGCGTGCCTGTATATTAACCCGTCCTCTCTTTTCTCACTCGTCGGGGATAACTTCGCAACATGCGCATTCCATCAGGGCACGGGTACTAGTGATCTCAGGTGCTTGAGATAGGGCTCAGGCAATCCCACCTCAGTCGCCGCCTTGACGATCAACTCGATGTACTCACGACCTGGTGAGAATTTTCCTTCTGGGAATGCTTCGTAGAGATAGCACAAGACACGGGATCCGTTTGGCGTGGTTACTTCACGTGAAATGCGACGATAGGCGCTAGGGTTCTCTATCGCATCTAATGCTCGGAGATCCGATGCTGACAACAAATAGATGACCCCGTAGACACGCGAACCCTTCTTGGGCACGACGCTCGCCACGCCACCTGGGCGGAATGACCCCAGACGATTAAAGACTAGTTCGTGATCGGGAAGAAACGCGATACCCTGCTGAACGGCGCTCGGTGCCCGTTTCGCCATCTGCTTCCTACTCATGTTCGACCCGAACGCAAAGTAACGTTCGATTGTGACCATGCTCGTTCGCCTTTCTTTGGTTTCCCTACTCTATCATGTTATGCCGTCGCAGCCTCTAGCTGCTTGCGCGTCGTATCCCCTCCTCAGCCTTGGGAACCACGTGCAGCCACGAGACGCTCCGATACGCACCGCCTTGATCGTCTATCGTAGAATGTTCGTGGAC
Organism: Nitrospira sp.; assembly: GCA_019636815.1. GTDB lineage: Bacteria > Nitrospirota > Nitrospiria > Nitrospirales > Nitrospiraceae > Nitrospira_D. The sequence goes on along the minus strand of JAHBWT010000077.1, from coordinate 136 downwards.
GCTTCTGCAGGGTGCGAATACTTGAGGGTGCGATACTCAGGCTTCTCTTCCAACTCGGCCACCAAGTAGAGAAATCGTTTCCATCTGAAGCGTTCCCCAAGAAGAAGTCGTTGTTTGACGAGTGGATGTGTTGCAA
>JAHBWT010000076.1 GCA_019636815.1 Nitrospira sp. | reverse complement strand
TGATGAGTCGTAACTCGGTGTCCACCAAACCCGGGCTCGCTCACAGCCGGCCGGAGCGCGCGGCGACGTGAGCATTATCGACACGATCACCGTCCTGGTCTGCCTGTCCGCGATCTTCAGCTACATCAACCACCGCTGGCTCCGGTTGCCGCTGACGATCGGCCTCATGGCCATCGCGCTGGCCATGTCGCTCGCGCTCGTGGTCCTGGACGGGTTCGGGTTCGGAATCGGGCAAGATGCTCGCAACTTCATCGACGGTATCGACTTCAACGAGACGTTGATGCACGGGATGCTGAGCTTCCTGCTGTTCGCGGGCGCGCTGCATGTGGACCTGGACGCGCTTCTGCGGCACAAATGGATCGTCGCGGCGCTGGCGTCCCTCGGCGTGATCGTCTCGACGGTCATCGTCGGGGTGCTGAGCTTCTACGCTTTCCAGCTGGTCGGCCTGGATCTGCCGCTGCTGGCCTGCTTCATCTTCGGCGCGCTGATCTCCCCCACCGATCCGATCGCGGTCCTCGCGATCCTCAAGCAGGCCGGCGCGCCCGAGTCGCTCAAGATCAAGATCGCCGGCGAGTCGTTGCTGAACGACGGCGTCGGGGTCGTCCTATTCCTGCTCCTGACCCAACTCGCCGTGCAGGATGCGCCGACCGCGGGCCACATCGCGCTGTTCTTCCTGCAGGAGGTCGGGGGCGGCGCTGCGATCGGCCTCTTCCTCGGCGTGGTCGCGTACCGGATGCTCAAGCCCATCGACCAGCACCAGGTGGAGATCCTCATCACCCTGGCCCTCGTGATGGGCGGGTATGCCATCGCGGACGCACTGCACGCATCGGGCCCGATCGCGGTCGTCGTGGCCGGGTTGCTGATCGGGAACCACGGCCGGCGCTTCGCCCTGTCGGAGTCCTCGCGGGAGTACCTGGATACGTTCTGGGAACTGGTGGACGAGCTGCTGAACGCGGTGCTCTTCGTCCTGATCGGGCTCGAGGTCCTGGTCCTGACCTTCCAGACGGACTATCTGGAAGCCGGGTTGCTGGCGATCCCGATCGTGCTCGTGGCGCGATTCGTCAGCGTGGGGATGCCGGTCTGGGTACTGAGCCTGGCCCAGGAGGTCAGTCGGCGCGCGACGCTCATCCTGACCTGGGGCGGCCTGCGCGGCGGCGTTTCCGTGGCTCTTGCGCTCTCGCTCCATCGGGGAACGACCCGCGACGCGCTGCTGGTCATCACCTATACGGTCGTCGTGTTCTCCATCCTCGTGCAGGGGCTCACGATCGGACGGCTCATCCGCTCGGCCGCCCCACCTCCGCCGTCCGCCTGACGTGGTCGCCCCTCTGGTCCTGCTCTACGTTCGGCCGGCCCGGCATCCGTCTCCGTCAGGATTGGGGCGGCTCAGCTTGTCCCCTTTTCTTCTGCTTAGGACAATGGTACATCAGTCGGGGCACCCCTGCGCTTCTCGGTGCCCTCGATTTTCCGGAAGGGAGGTTCATACCGTGAACGCAGGTCATACCGACTTCTCGTCAACCTTGCACGACCAACACGGTCGCTGGCCGCGGGCCGAATCCGTGGAAGACTTCCGCCGCAACCTCGCGTCGGTCCATGCGCGTATCGCGGCGGCATGCCAGCGGGTCGGACGCGATCCGGCCGGTGTGCGCTTGCTGCCCGTGAGTAAAACCGTGGACGAGGGGCGCATCCGCCTGTCCTACTCCGCGGGCTGCCGCCTGCTCGGCGAAAACAAGGTGCAGGAGGCGTATCGCAAATGGAGCGCGATGGCCGACCTCGCCGACCTGCGCTGGTCGGTGATCGGCCATTTGCAGACCAACAAAGCCAAGCTGGTGGCGCAATTTGCTGCCGAGTTTCAGGCGTTGGACAGCCTGCGTGTGGCCGAGGCCCTGGAGCGGCGCTTGCAGACCGAAGGCCGCGCGCTGGATGTGTTCGTGCAGGTCAATACCTCGGGAGAGACCAGCAAGTATGGCCTGCCGCCGGACGATGTGGCCGCCTTTCTGCGGGCGCTGCCGACGTTCTCGGCGCTGCGCGTACGCGGGTTCATGACGCTGGCGCTGCTGTCCACCGATGCCGTGCGGGTGCGCCAGTGCTTCGTGCGGTTGCGCGAGCTGCGCGACCGGCTGCGCCAGGAGGCGCCGGATGGGGTCGGGCTGGACGAACTGTCGATGGGCATGTCCGGCGATTACGAGATCGCCATTGAGGAAGGCGCCACCATCGTGCGCGTGGGTCAGGCGATCTATGGCGCGCGGTCTACGCCCGACGCTTATTACTGGCCTTCGGCTGGAGACGAGGAACCGCGTTCATGAGTTCGGAGCATCGGTGTTCGAGGCAACAGCTTCGGCCTTCGATCATGATCGAGGGGTCGGCAGTCTTTTCTTGATCGGTTTCATCGCGCGAATCGTTTGACGATCTCAGCGGTGGTAGCGACTTCGCCGAAGATACCACCTTCCACACCGATCATGGCCAATGCCGCCTTGTGCAAGTCGGGGTCGCCCGACGCGCAGGCATCACTCACCGTGATGCAGCGGTACCCGAGGTCGATGGCGGCGCGCAGCGTCGAGCTGACGCACACCTCTGTCGTGACGCCCGTGATGATGAGGGTTTCAATGCCGCGCTTGGCCAGCACCTGTTGTAATCCGGTGTGCGCGAACGCGCTATAGCCCGGTTTGTCGATGACGATCTCCCGCTCCAGCGGGCGTAACGCCTCAACGAAATCGTGCCCGGTTTCCCCCCGTACCAGCAGACGACCGAGTGGACCTTTCGAGCCGATTTCCGCACCGGCTCTGCGACTGCGTTCCAGTTTGTATGGCGGACAATCGGACAGGTCCGGGAGATGGCCTTCGCGGGTATGCACGATCAGCAGTCCGGCTGTACGACCCACTGCGAGCAGCTTTCCGATCGGACGGATCGTCGCGGCCAGCGGCGCGATGTCGAGTCCCGCCTGCGCCGCGTATCCTTCCGGGACGAGAAAATCCCGCTGCATGTCGATCACCAGCAAGGCCGTGCGAGCAGGCGTCAGGGCATCGAGGAGGCTCTTAGCGGGTCGGTCCAGTCCATACGATGGTCTTGGGAAGACTCCGAAGGTGCCAGCCACCCACATGCCGGCCGCCGCCTTGCTTCCGTGCCTCAGAAGTTCACGCCGTGAAAGACCAGTCTCGCTCGTATGCACAGAGTCTCTGATGACCGCCTTTGCCTCATTGGGGTTCTTCGTCGCCATGATTCGGACTTCCTTTTCGGTGAAGTAGTATCCAATACCCGCTTGTCCGAGAGCCAAAAATGAATGGGAGCCAGGTACCACTCTGGCTCCCATTCTAATTCAACTTTAGACCTCACTGTTAGCGCTTTTACGGAGAGCGGCTGCCTCCCGTTTCATATGTTTATCGAAGAACGCGATAATCTTTTCGGGATGTCGTCCAAAATAGTTATACCCATCTTTGAATCGTCTTGTCGTTCCCTCGATCCACAACAACTCTTTGTCTTTGCTGCCTAACAGATCAAAGGTCTTTTGGGCATCTTCCGGGTTTTTGGTCCAGGCATCGTCTTTGACCTGCACCATCAAGACCGGCATCTTCACTCCATGCGCAGACACATGCGGCGTCATTTCATCCATCAAGAAGGCCCCGGCCTTCAACAATTCGAAATCCAATAGGTCCAAATACTGGGACACGCCTTGCAGCTCGGAAAATGCCCGGTAAATGGCCCTCATGGACACCACCATCGGGCTGCATAGACACGACACGTTCTCGAACAAATCCGGACGCCGATTGATCGCTTCATACTGCGAATTTCCACCCATACACTGGCTGTATAACCCGACCTTCATGTTGCTCAGGTTTGGATGGGCATCGACATACTTCTTCACACCGACGCAGTCGCGCCATTCGATCTGTCCGATGCCGCTCACGCCGTTGTTCGAGGCGCCGCTTCTGCCGTGATTCCTGAGATCGTACGCCAAAACGTTGTAGCCGGCATCGGTGAGATGCTTCATCTGGATCACGAAATCGATTTCGACCGCGTCGTAGTTGCTCCAGGGCTCCCCAAAGTGCCCCTGAAACCCGGCACGGCACATGGGAAGCGCATGGTTGAAGATGACCAGCTTGTCGCTTTCGCCCCCTTTTGCCGGGATATACCAGCCTTCCAATGGTACGCCGTCATCGGCGGGAAAATAGATATCGCCCCATCCCGTCATGCCATAGTCGTCTGGGGTTTTATGGAGCACGCTTCTAAAAGGCCTCACGACATTGACCATACCTTTTATTTTTGCATAGTCTTTTTCGGAAATAGTCTTGAGTTGTTCTAAGGCCCCTTCCATTCTCTCTTTTGAAAGTCTGCCCATGATGTCACCCCCTGTGATGGTTAGATTTGGTGGACGACGTTATGTTCCCGGCTATCTTGATGTCGCCATCGTTGCCATGCCGTTCATGATCCCCCTTTGTACTCCTGAACGAGTAAAGGCCGATAGACCGATCCTGCTCATTTCTTGCCTAATCCTCCAAAGCCTCCGGCGGATGGCTTGTACCGCCTTGTGGCGTCTGGTAGCCTTCCAGCGGTGAAACGGATGCAAATCCAGCCTGTCACGCATGGGTCGTCGAGCACGAGTCCGGCGGCGGCTCTCCACGCGTTGCGGAAGAGTATTGCCCGATGGACCGACAAGGGCGATCAGCTCGTGACCGCGATTCCAGGATTATCGCTGCACCGGCGGAATGAACCGACACCACCGACCAGCTTCATGTACGAGCCGAGCATGTGCGTGGCCGCACAAGGCGTCAAACGCGTGTTGCTCGGAAGCGACACGTATGTGTACGACGCACGCCATTTTTTGATCACGTCCATGGATTTACCCACGGTGGCTCAGGTGATCAAAGCGAGCCCGGAACGGCCTTGCTTGGTGCTCATGCTGAAACTCGATCAGCGTGAGATTTCACAATTGATGGCGGACAGCAATCTTCCTCCCCCGCGCACGCAGCCCTCAAGCCGCGGGATGGCGACCGGCCAGGTCACAGGGCCGCTGCTCACGGCCTGTCGACGGTTGATCGACCTGCTCGACGAACCGAACGATATCCCGATCCTTGCGCCGATCATCCTGCGGGAAATATTTTACCGTCTGCTCGTGAGCGATCAAGGTACGCATCTGCGCCAGATGGCGTCGGCAGGAAGTCAACGTCAACAAATCTCGCGGGCCATCTATTGGTTGAAGAGTAATTTCGCCAGGCCATGCCGAATCGAAGAACTCGCCAGCCACGTCAATATGAGCGCCTCCACATTTCACCATCATTTCCGAACGTTGACGGCGATGAGTCCGCTGCAATACCAAAAATGGCTGCGATTGAACGAAGCGCGGCGCTTGATGCTTACCGAACGTCTGGATGCCACCACTGCGGCGCTTCAGACTGGTTATGAAAGTCCTTCCCACTTCAGTCGAGAGTACAGCCGTTTGTTCGGCGCGCCGCCGTTACGCGATATTAGAAACCTGCGAATGAGTGCGGGATGATTTCGCCCGCTACACGATCAGTCCTTCTGCTGTAGAATGAGAGGGGGGAGTATGTGAAGGTTGTTGCATTGCGGTGGGAACGGAATCATTCGCTTGCGCGGGAAGCTTGCATACCCCTTCCAGCCTCTCTAGAATATCCCTCCATTTAAGAGCCCCACCAGACAGGTGATAGCAATCATGCATAAAATGCTGTTTTCGGAGGACATCATGACCCGTTGCGAATATACCGCGCCATTGAGGCAATCCTTACGCTGCGGCATCCTGGTCGCTGCGCTTGTGCTGGCCGTGCCCATGGCACAGGCCTATGACGTGTGGGTGACCGACCAGTCCGACACTGCGAAGGAGAGCGGGGGCTTCCTGTATATTTATGACGGCGCCAAGCTCGCCGCTGATCCCCCTGCAGCCAAGCCGACGCAAACCATCGACCTTTCAGGTGACGTTGGCCGGTTTTGTGAAGCGGCCACACAGAAAGCCGTCCGCCGCCCCCACATGCTCTTCTTCAACACGAGCCAGAGCCATGTCATTCTGTCATTCCTGAGCGGCCAAGTCCTGTTTATGGATGCGGCAACGAAGAAGCCGGAGGCGTGCCTATCGATGGGGAAGAACGTCCACGCGGCCTGGCCGACCCCGAACCAGAAAATGGCGATTGCCGCGAACATCGCCGAAAAGAAATTCGTCCGTATCTGGACGGATTACGCTGCCAAAAAGTACACATTCGACGCTGAAAAAGATGTCCTCAATTTGGCGGCATTGGAGGGGGCCGAACTGCCGGATACCGCGCCAATCTGCCCGATCACCGATTTGTCCAGCAAGTACGCCTTCGTCACACTCCGTGGTGGAGGCCTTATCGTGGTCGATGTGACCGCCACGCCACTCAAGGTCGTGGCCACGTTGGACAAGACTCACGTTCGCCCAGCCGGCTGCGGCGGCATTGAAGTCGGAGGCACCATGTACATCAACTCAGGCGGAGGCTGGCCGATCGCACCCTTAGCCTACGACGTGTATGCCCTCGACACATCGAAGCTCCCCAAGACGATCTCCGCCAAGCTGATCTCACAACGTGGCGGCAAGTTCGCCGACTCCCATGGGATGGCCGGAGTAGGCTCTTATGTGTGGAACGTCGATCGAGCGGGAAATAACATCGAAATCATCGACGGAATAGGTGCCAAGAGTGTGGGGGCCGTGGATCTCGTGACCGACGCCAATCCGGACCCTGCCCCCGACTTACTAGACGTATCACCAGACGGTCAACATGTCTTTGTCGGGCTGCGGGGGCCGAACCCACTCACCGGCAACGATAAAGATGCGCACAATGCGCAAGGCACGATTCCCGGCGTGGGAGTCATCCATGTCGAGGCGGGCGGAAAAATCGGCCACTACAAGGGCCAAGCCGCAGTCACGAATATGAAGGATGACAAGGAGACCGCCGACGTCCATGGGATTGCGGTGCGAAAGTAACGCACTGCCCGTCTCACAGTACGAGTTTCAACTGGGAGACAGATGACCACACCAGGAGATTTCCTTAACGGGGGGTGGCAACTCAGCATTAACGCCTCTGTGGAATTTCGCGATTCCTGGCTGCCCGCTGATCAATAGCAACTTTGCCCTGTGTCTGGCGACAGCATAGGGCAACCTCACTCTGAATGAAGGACACGCTTCTACCTGCGATGAACTGGCTCCATACTTACAGCGGGCTGCTCTTCGGCTGGGCGTTATTCGCGGTCTTTTTTACCGGGACGCTCACCGTCTTTGACAATGAAATGACCGATTGGATGCAACCGGAGTTGCAAGAGGCCACCGCGAAGGAGCGTGAACGGAGTGCGCTCGATGAGATAGCGCCGGCTTCAACACTGCTGGTCCGGCAGGTCGGTAACGAGAACACGGACGTATTCTCCAAGCATCCGTTGACCCTCATGGTCAAGCTGCAAAAGAATCGGGGGTTCTCCGGCCAAACGACCGATCCTGAGACGGGTGAACTCATCATCTTTCGAGACACGCAGGGCGGTGATTTCTTTTACCACTTTCATCATGGCCTGCTCCTTGGATTCCCAGGCGCCTGGATCGTCGCCACGGCGGGGATGGTCATGCTTGTCTCACTGACCACCGGACTCAGCGTTCACCGTCGAAGTTTTCGGGACCTGCTTGTGTTTCGGCCGCAATTCTTCCCCCACCGTACCTGGCTGGACGCACACAACCTGACCGGCCTCCTTGTGCTCCCGTTTCATCTCATGATCACTGTGACCGGCCTCCTGATCTTCTGGTCGATTTATGTGTCGGCAGAGTTCCAGTTTCTGTCCGCAGACAGTCTCGCACTGTCGCTCGTCTCCACCCTCCACTTCGTGCAATTTGGGGGCGTCTCCCTCCGCTGGCTATACTTTTTCATGGGTCTGGTGGCCAGTATCATGATTGCAACAGGCCTCGTCATGTGGGTCATCAAGCGACGGAAGTACTACCTTCAACGGCCGGTCCCATTGAGTTATCGCCTCGTTGAAAGTCTCAATGTCACGACGTTGGCGGGATTACCAGTGGCGACGGCTGCCTTCTTGTGGGCCAATCGTCTGTTGCCCGTCACACTCCCCGGGCGATCACACTGGGAAGAGGGATGTTTCTTTCTAGCCTGGGGTCTCTGTTTCATCCACAGCCTTCTGCGAAGAGGCCCATTCGCGTGGAAAGATCAACTCTATGTCGCGGGACTGTTGTTTGGATTTCTGCCGCTGCTGAACGGGCTTACCACGGGGAGTCATCTGTTGCGAACGGTACCGAACGGGTCCTGGGGGATGGCCGCTGTGGACCTGACGGCCGCAGCAGCCGGTGTGTTCTTGTGTTGGGCAGGTCGACGCATCAGTCGAGCAGGCGCGGGGATGTCAACAAATCGGCCGGGGTCAGGTACTGAAGTGCCTCAGGGCGGATGAGCGCGACGGGTCGCAGTCAGACGAAAATCTCCTCCTGCGCTGGTTCTTAGCCTCTCCGGAGACAGTCGGGACAGAAAATCGCAGCCCCCCGTAGCGCTGTTTGCAAAAACAGTCTACTACGACCAAGATTGCGACGCCTTCATATAGCCAAAGAGCAGATCCCGTCGGGCAAGAATCCCGACCAGCTTGTTATTCTGCACGACCGGCACGCGGGTTACATAACGATCCTGAAACAGTTCGGCTACTTGGGCGAGAGTTTGATCTTCCGTCACGGTCACGGGATGGGGCGACATAATTTCCGCCGCGAGAATCTTTCGGAGGTCTCGCCCCTCGAGCATGGCCTGCAGCAAGTCATATTCCGTCACGATCCCAACCAACGTTCCCTCCTCGTCTACCACGGGCAAACTCCCGTAGTTTCGGTGCGTCATCAGATGGGCGATGGTCGAAGCATCGGTGCGCGTCGTGCATCGGGTGACCGCGTCTTGCATCAGCTGTTCTACGGTCAAGGTCTTCGGATCGCAGGTCTTCATGAAGAATTCGGTTTGTCTCATTAGGCTCCTCACTGTTCTCGTTTCCCGCCGGTGGCGAGATAGGTTCGCAGGATATCGCGCCTCGCGATGATGCCGATCAGCCTGTCTTTCTTGTTCACGACGGGGACGCGCACCAGATCACTCGCGCGCAGGACATGAACCAACGTCCCAAGCGTCGTTTCAGCCAGAACTGAATAGGGGTTGGAAGTCATGACATCCTTTGCCGAAACGGCACTGAGCTTGTGGCCATCGTCGACGGCAGCCAGGAGGTCATGTTCGCTGACGATGCCGGCCAGTTTACGTCCGTTCTCCACGACCGGAACGGCCCCGAACCCTTCGATCATAAGTGACGCGATCACGTCTCCTTTCGTTTTCATGCGGACGAACTGCACCTCCTTTTCCATGACTTGGCTGACCGTCATGGAATCGAAATTTTTCACCTTAACGACCTTTACCTTCTTCTTCGTTTTTTTCATCGCCCCTCCTTAATGGAAGCGCCCGGTCATCGTCGAATACTGAGCCACGTTCAAACTGACGCCAATTACCACAGTGCCCTCATCACCTCTGCTGCAAAATGCCTCAACATCCTAATCGGCCAAAACGAGGGCTCCACTCCTAACGCTTTGGTAGATGCGAGATTCTTCGTCCATCTCTCTACATCCCTATAGGCACATCCGATGCAGGTCTGATACCTGACACGTTTTCCGCACCATCCTAATCTACTATCTATCAAGCAAGGAAGGGAATCGACCATGCGGATCCTATGTACCGTCGATGGGTCGGAGTATTCGCAGTGGGGGATTCAAGCGCTTGAAGCCTTCGCCAGTCGTGAACCCAAACATGTCACGTTGTTGCACGTGGTCGATAAGCCCGCCCTTCAATCGCTTACCGGCAAGAATGTCCTCAACGAGCGCCGTGCACTGGCCGCCATGGAAAAGGCGGGTGGCATTCTTCTTCGAGATGCGGCACGATCGGCCCATGTAGCTCTTGGCCAAGCGGCAACCGCACCTCGAACACAATTCCGGACCATCTTGGCTCACGGTCCACTTGCGCACACGATCGCCAAACACGCGCGGCGATTGAAGACGGATCTGATCATGATGGGATCGCGCGGCTTGAGCGACATTCAGGGATTCTTGCTGGGGAGCGTCTCGCGACAAGTGGCATCGACGGCTGCTTGTCCGGTCTTGGTCGTGAAACAACCTATGACCAACCTTCTCCAGGTCGCCCTCGCGGTTGATGACTCCAAACCGTCTCGGACGGCCGCCAAGTTTCTTCGATCGCGCATTCTTCCGAAATCCGCCACCGTCACGATTCTGACCTCGGCCGAAAGTCCCGTCACCGACTTCGCGGCACGTTACCTGTCTGAGTCACAGTTGGCCGAATTGAAGCAACCGGTCATGGAACGAGCCACTGCGTTGATCAACGGCCTGCGGAACGAGTTTATCAAAGAAGGCTATTCCGTCGTCACACAGATCCAGATGAACCACGTGATCGATACCATCGTGAAATACGTCGAAGCCAATCATGACCAGCTGCTGGTAATCGGATCTCGCGATTTGACCAAGAGCGAGCGGCTCTACCTCGGAAGCGTGTCCGAAAGCCTGCTACGACACGCCCCCTGTTCGGTGCTGATCGTCCGAGGCGCCCGTGTCTGACTCGACGGAACGCCATGACCACTGATCGCCAAGAACCCAAACCCTATGGTCCCGTAACGGAAACCGTTCCGCAGCTCACCGCCGCTGCACAAACGCATCGACAGTCCGAGTCATTGCCTGAGCGGAGAGTACCAGCTTCCGTTGTCCCATTGCCTGCACGATCGAGACAATCTCGTCTGCCCTGGTTGATCGGCATAATGATGGTCATGGCCGTCGGCGGAGGGGGAATGTGGTACTGGTGGACCTCCGGAACGCCCCCTGTCCAGTACAAAACGGCCCTCGTCGACCGAGGCCCGATTACCACCATCGTCACGGCGACCGGCACGATCAATCCTGTCGTCTCCGTGCAGGTCGGCAGCCAGGTCTCCGGAAAAATTGTGCACCTTTTCGCCGATTTCAACTCAAAAGTCACGGAGGGGCAGGTCCTCGCGCAAATCGACCAAAAACCGTTCAATGCCCGCTTGAGCCAGGCGCGAGCTGCCGTCAAGAGCGCCAAAGGGAACCTGGCCAAGGCCAAAGTGCTGGCCGCCCAGCGCAAGCGGGAATTCGATCGCATGGCAGCACTACGACCACAGGCGTTTGTCTCGCAATCGGACGTCGATCTTGCTGAGACCAACTACCGAGACGCGGTGGCCACTATCGAGGTCCTGCAGGCCCAGCTGGATCAGGCCGAGGCGGCGCTGGCCTCGGCTTCACGACGATCTACTCGCCGGTGGACGGCATCGTCATCTCTAGGAACGTGGATGTCGGTCAAACCTTAGCCGCGGCGTTCCAGACGCCGATCCTCTTTATGATCGCTCAGGATCTGACCAAAATGCAGGTCAATGCAAACGTCAGCGAATCCGACATCGGAGGCGTTCAGGAAGGGACGGAAGCGAACTTCCGCGTGGACGCTTATCCCAGGCAATTCTTCGAGGGTGTGGTGACACAGGTGCGCAACGCGCCCATCAGTATCCAGAACGTCGTGACCTATGACGTCGTCATCACCGTGAGCAATCCCGAACTGAAACTGAAGCCGGGCATGACCGCGAATGTCATGATCGTCACCGCACGGAAAGAGAATCCTCTCCGTGTCCCGAACGGCGCGCTGCGATTCCGAATGCCCCACATGCCTCTCGACAAGAAAGCGACGAGGGTCTGGGTGCTCGACCAGGACGACCAACCGCATCAGCTGGATGTCACGACCGGCATCGCCGACTCCCTTTCCACGGAAATCGTCGATGGGGCATTGAACCAAGGAGATCGTGTCATCGTCGGGATTGAGACGGAAGCGGAGCAGGCCCAGAAGAAACTACCGCCCGGCTTCCAACCAAGTCGAGGGTTGAGATGAAGGGAGGAATCAGCTCTTATCCATCATGTCGTTTTTCTGGTTGACCCTTATCTCCGCCTTTCGCATCCTTCGCCGCAACCCGCTGCGGACAGGATTGACGATGCTCGGCATCATCATCGGGATCGGTGCGGTTGTCGCCATGGTCAGTCTCGGCCAGGGAGCGACGGCATCGGTCCAAGCAGAGATCACCAGCCTGGGGACCAACGTGTTGATCATCGTCCCGGGAGCGACGACGGTCGGGGGGGTGCGGGGAGGGCTGGGCTCGGTTTCGACACTGACGGTCGAAGACGCCGAGGACATTGAGAAGAAAGTCGAAGGTGTCACCACCGCGATGTACGGCACACGATCAGTCCTTCAAATCATCCGGGAGAACAAGAACTGGAGCACGGTCGTCTTTGGTACGACTCCCGATTTTCCCGACATTCGGAACTGGCCTGTCGCGCAAGGGAATTTCTTCACCCAGTCCGACATGAACTCGGCCGCGAATGTGGCCGTGTTGGGGAAAACCACCGCTCAAAACCTCTTTGAGCTCGGCGAAGAGATCGTGGGGTCTCAGATTCGGATCAAGAACGTCCCGCTCCGCGTCATCGGCGTGTTGGCACCGAATGGTCAGTCCATCACCGGGCAGGACCAGGACGACCTCGTGGTGCTCCCATTCACCACCGCGGAGCGAAAAGTCCTGGGGACGCAATTTCTCGGAACCGTCGGCATCATTCTCGCCGCTACCCGGTCGCAGGACGAGATCCCCGCCATCGTGGATGACGTGAAGGAGCTCTTGCGGTCAAGACATCGGTTGCACCAGTCTGAAGAAGACGACTTCACCATCCGCACCATGGAAGACATCGCCAAGGCCATCGCGGGCACGAGCAGAACCATGATGCTCATGCTGATGGGTATCGCCTCGATCTCACTGATTGTCGGAGGCATCGGCATCATGAATATTCTCTTGGTATCTGTAACCGAACGAACGAGGGAAATCGGGCTCCGGATGGCCGTCGGCGCAAAACGAGCCCATATTCTGCTGCAGTTCCTCATCGAAGCCATCATCATGACGGCCGTTGGAGGAGCGCTGGGCGTCGGTGTCGGAATCGGTGTGGCACGCCTCATGACCAATATCATGACCAATATGATGGGCTGGCCGACCATCATCAACACCAAAGCCGTAGCGGCCTCGTTTTTCTTCTCTCTGATCGTGGGATTGTTCTTCGGCCTCTATCCGGCCAACAAGGCCTCGAAACTGAACCCGATCGAAGCCCTACACTATGAATGATCGAGGCAACATGCCATGAGTCCGCGGGTCCAGGCCTTCTGGAACATGCCGGTCGAGGAAGTGCTTCGGATATCCCTTAAACCTCCAACAGGGGCAACTCCGCTTACCGCTGCTCCGCTAATTAAGTCACTCTCAGGGAACGAAATCACACCTTATACGTCGAGATCTCGTGGAGATAATCCTCAATGGCCTGGGTTGTGAGAGCGCAACATTCGCAGCACACATCGCGCAACCTTTGAATGTTGATCAGCTCCACTTTCCCATAGCTATAGACGACCAGACCAGCCCGTTGGAACGAGGATAAGGCCTCGGTTACCGTCGAGCGTTGAGAGCCAAGTTGATCGGCGAGGAATTCGTGAGTAAAGGGGAAGATAGTATCACCCGTACGATGATTGTGCGCTAACAGCCATCGAGCCAGTCGTTGCTCTACAGAATGCCAATGGCTGCACCCTACGGAAATCACCGCCTGGCGAAACAGGACCGCGCTGAAGCGGTGAACCGCCCGAGTGAAGACAGGAAGGCGAAATTGAACGGCGACGACCGTCCTGACGTTCACACGCCATGCGAATCCGTCCGTCTGGACAATCGTATGTGTGGGCGAAGCTGAAAGTCCGGCTAGAACACTCGGGCAATAACAACCTTCTCTTCCAACAACCGCTACTTCTATGACCCGCCCGCCCTGGTGCATGTCCATGACACTGATCGCCGACTGGAGGGGAAAGTAGAGGTACCGGAGGGTACTCCCAATATAGTTGAGCTCCTGTCTGGTACGCAACTTCACAAGCTCCAAGTGTGGCTCCAGCTCTTGCTTCTCAACGACCGGTAGACTTTTCAGAAGCTGGTTCAATTCGAGTTCCATACTCATAGGATTAGCTAGAGAAGAATGCGGCACATCAACGATCCGCTCACCGTCATTGTGGCTTTTAATGAGTGTGCGGAGGAATCATCAACAAAGTATTCGTTCAAACACAATCAGATCAGCCTTCTTCCCAACGGCCTTCTTTGATAACTCAATGACTTCCCTATTAAGGGCACGTAAATATGCATAAGAATTGCTGACAATTCTGTCGTCTGGGCGACATTCTATTCAACCAAACAGACTTTTTCAGGCCTAACAACTGGTAAAATCACGAGTCCGTCGGCTAACCGACAGTTTTACTTTTATTGAGTCGGATAGAATCTTCCCCATCCTATTTGGATATGGGTTGTGCTTTTTCTGGGAGTCGGTGTATCGCTCGACATCACCGATCGTAAGCAAAAGGAAGTGGAGTTGGATTTGCGTACTCGCCAACAACAGGCACTGGCAGCATTGGGCCAGGCAGTGCTCGCTCAACGCGATATTCAGACAATCTTCGAGCTGGCCGTGGAGTGCGTCGTGCGGACGGTCGATGTGACGTTGTGCAAAGTACTTGAACTGTTACCGTCCGGCAGAGAAATGCTGCTGCGGGCAGGAATCGGCTGGCACGAAGGGCTCGTTGGTCATGCCAGAGTCAGCACAGGTGCAGGGTCTCAGGCAGGCTATACCCTGGCAGCCAACAAGCCGGTCATTGTGGATGACTTGCGGGCCGAGACCCGATTCAGCGGACCGTCGTTACTGCGTGAGCATGGGGCGATGAGCGAGATGAGTTGCATCATTCTAGGCGTGGAAGATCGTCCATGGGGAGTGCTGGGAGCACACACGACATCACGGCGTCGTTTCACCCAAGACGATGTCGCATTCCTGCAAGGCGTCGCCAATGTGCTGGCCGGCGCGATCCAACGGGCGCAGGCGGAGGCGGAGTTGGCGCGATTGGCCGCCATTGTCCGATCCACCGAAGACGCCATCATCGGCTTGGATCGCCAAGGCATCATTACGAGTTGGAATCAGGGGGCCCAACGGTTGTATGGCTATACGGCAGATGAAATCATCGCTCGTCCGATCATTCTCCTTAATCCGTCTACACGGAGCGAAGAAGAACAAAGGATGTTGGCTTGCATCTTGAACGGCGAACGGATCGATCATTATGAAACGGTTCGGCGCCGCAAGGACGGACGCCTTATCGATGTATCCTTGACCATCTCACCCATTCGTAATCTGGAGGGTGAGGTCATCGGTGTGTCGAAGATCGCCCGTGACATCACCGACCGAAAACGGCACGATGAAGAATTGCGTCAGTTGAAAGATGAGCTCGAAGTCCGCGTCCGCGAACGGACGAACGAGTTGCTTGCGACCCAGAATCGGTTGATGACGGCGACCTCGCAATTAAGTCTGATCGAGCAGCGAGAGCGCCGCAAACTGGCCGGGGACTTGCACGATTATCTGGCGCAGATGCTGGTCATCGGGCAGATGAAAACAAACATTCTGAAGAAACGAATTTCTTTCGATCCGGAAAGTACGACGCTTCTGCAGGATTTGGACAACGTGTTTCAGCAGGCCTTGACGTATACGCGCACGCTGATCGCTGAGCTGAGCCCGCCATCGCTTCGAGATGCGGGTTTGCCGGCTGCGCTGACGTGGCTGGCTGAACGATTCGAAAAGAATGATCTACAAGTGACCGTGCGGGCAAACACCTCCCCTATTCCCCTTCCAGAAGAACAGGCGGTGGTGGTGTTTCAAGCGGTGCGTGAGCTGCTGTTCAACGTGAGGAAGCACGCAGGCGTCGATCGGGCGACGGTTACCGTCTCGCTCGGCGACGACGAGACTTTGCGGGTCGCCGTCGCAGATGACGGCAAAGGCTTGACTTCCGAAGCATTGCAACACTCCGTCGAACCGGGCCATCTGGGGCTGGTCAGTGTGCAGGAGCGCTTCCGCGCCATGGGGGGCCGGGTCGATCTGGAATCGCAGCCGGGAAAGGGAACGACGGTAACGCTCATACTGCCAATCGGAAGCGAAATGATGCGCACGGAGACGGTGGTGTCACGTGTCATAACTTCTGGTCCCGATGCACGGGACGAGGTAGGTGAGTCTGTCCCTATTTGCGCGGAGCTGGTGAACGACCAGCTGCTGGTGCGTCAAGGATTGAAGGATCTTTAAGCCTCGGACGCTTGGCTTCTCATCAGCGGCAGGGCCTTAGGCGCTTCTTCTCGCTTCCTTCACAATTCCATCGTGCACCTTATCTAAACGGTGACCACAACCTCTACTTTGCCGGTTCGGCGAACAACCCTCACCGCCACTTCGCTTTCCTGTCGATCGAGCACCAGGTCGAGACGGGTGGTTCCGATCGAGAGGTTCCGAATCTGAACCCGCTCAAGGAACGGGGGAAGAACAGGGTGGTCGAAACTCACAAGGCGACGAGTTCCGTCGATTTGCAAGCCCAGACAGGCTTGAAGTAGCTGGAAGCCGGCTCCGGCCGCCCAGGCTTGCGGAGAGCAGGCCGTCGGATAGAGCGTGGGGCTTTCGCCGGGACGTCGAGGGAATCCGCAGAACAGTTCCGGCAACCGATGAAGCGCGATAAACAAACTGGCGTCGAAGATACCGGTTAACACCTTCATGGCTCCTTGTTTGTCGCCGTATGCCGCCATGCCGGCCGCGATGATAGCATTGTCGTGAGGCCATACCGACCCGTTATGGTAGGACATCGGGTTGTATCGCGCCTCGGAGGTCGCGATCGTTCTGATACCCCATCCGCTGAAAAATTCCTCGCCCAAGAGTGCGCGCACTGTCCGAAGCCCGCGCGCTTGCTCGGCTATTCCAGCATACAGGCAATGACCCGCGTTCGATGCCCGCACACGGCACGGTCGCCCCCGCCCGTCCAGCGCAAGGGCATAAGAGCCTAGGTCCTCGCACCAAAACGTCCGCTCGAATCGTTCCTGAAGTGAGTCCGCTTCCTTCAGCAAACGATCGGCCTGATCGCTGTCTCCCAGAGTCCTGGCCATATCCGCCGCGGCTCGTTTGGCTCGATACACGTAGGCCTGGACCTCGCACAACGCAACCGGCCCCTCCACTGCCGTCCCGTCGGCATGAAAAATGGAATCATGTGAATCTTTCCATCCTTGATGCACAAGGCCCTTGACAGACCGCCGAGCATAGGTCGTGAAACCCATGCCCGTTGGATCACCGGACTGATCGATCCACTCGAGTGCGCGCTGAACATGCGGCCAGAGGGTAGCGAGAAACTCACGATCGCCGCTTCGTTGATAGTAGGCGCCTGCCAGGACAATGAACAACGGGGTGGCATCGATGCTCCCGTAGTACCGACCGAATGGGATTTCCCCCAGCGCGGCCATCTCGCCTTGGCGAGTCTCGTGCAATATTTTTCCGACCTCCGCATCCTGCTCCGGCCGAACTTCCGTTGCTTGCGTCGCCGCCAAATACCCCAGCACCCCGCGTGCGATTCTTGGATTCATCCATAACATTTGCAGTGCGGTGATGATGCCATCCCGCCCGAACGGGACGCTAAACCAGGGGACTCCTGCATAGGGATAGGGTCCATGGGGCGTGTCCGAGGTCAACATGTGGAGGTCAGCCAGCGACTGGTTCAACCAGTGATTGAATTGTTCATTCGCCGTGTAGACGTGCGCATCGGAAGCTCTCGCTTCCTGCAATGTCCGCTCTGCTTCGTGTTGAGCTCGATCGTAGGTGAGAACACCTCTGCTCCGTCGCTGCTTCACCTCACAGGAAATGGTGATCTCCCATGTCTTATCGGCGTGCGGAGGGATGCGCGACTCAATCCTGAATCCGTCTGCCATCACTTGTTTCGGAGCCGGCGAGCACCGCACATGGGTCAGACGGATGGTCTCATCAAGCCCTTTATACCCAAACACGAGTCCGGATTTGGATCGAGTGGTTTTGATGCGCACGCCGCGGCGTGGTCGCGTTCGCCCTCTCGCCTCAAAGAGGTCGGCAAAATCGGCATCGAGTCCGATCGTG
>JAHBWT010000075.1 GCA_019636815.1 Nitrospira sp. | reverse complement strand
GTCAACAGCGTGTGCAACTTCGAGGCTTCTCCGACTACGATGGTCCGAACCACGTAATCGAGGACGGCAATGGCGAACCCCGAGACACAGAGGATGGCTCCGGCTGCATAGTCGCCCTGCATAAACGAGTACAGAGCCACCGGGAGCCATACGATCCCGGCCCCGACAAGAGGCAAGTACGCCAGTATCCCCATCACAGCGCCCCACAGCAGAGGGCCCGGTATCCCGGCAAACCAAAACGCGAGGCCGCCCACGATGCCCTCAAGCGCGGCCACGAGAGCATTGCCAAGGACGGCGCCCCTCACCACTTCGCCGAATCGGTGAACGACCAACAGCTGATGGGGTTCGTCGAGCGGCAGAATATCCTTCAACCAATCGACCATGCTTCTGCCGTCACGGAAAAAATAAAACGTGCAGAGTAAGATGATGGCGAGCTCCGTCAGGCCAACCAGCACGTTCTTCGCCACCTGCGTCAGTTGTTCCACCAGCGCGCTACCGAGTTGGACCAAATTGTCCACCAAGACAGAGCGCAAGTCGGTGCCGGTCACCCGTTGGAACTCCTGAAGCTGATCCAAGATCATCGTCACCCAGGGATGCACGCGCCATTGATCGATCACGCCCGGTCCCTGTTCCAAAGCTGACACAACCGTCAGGTAGGTCTTGGCCAATTCTTTTCCGATCAAGAACGAGAGGTACGCCAGAGGGAGAATCACCCCGATCGTCACCGCGATACTCATGACCAATGCGCTAAGCGATCGGCGATCACCGGTCAACTTCACAATTTTGCAATACTGCGGATAGAGTCCGTAAGAAAGAACGGCGGACCAGATCAGCGCGGAGAAATAGGGCCGGAACGTGGCAAAGAGCAGGTAGCCCAAGCCGATCAGAAAAATGAGTGTCGCCAGACGGGTGGTCGCGTCGAGGGTCTGCTTCCCCTCTTCATTCATGAGAATGACTCCCGATCATGTCCTGCGACAAGGGCAGCAAGGAGGAACGAACCGGTCGGCCTCGATTTCTTTGAGCACCGATAGTCTGTGTCATCATAGGCACCTGATCGAGCTTCGTCCAGTCCTGGCAGATACTACCTGGAGGATCGACTTTCATCCGCGAAATTGAGTGACAAGTCGGCCTCCGCGCGATCTCAACGAATGTCTACAGAATCTTTTTCTTCGTCCCTCTTTCTTAGAAGGCGCGGTAGGCTTAGGATAGGGGGGTGGTTTGTGGAGACAAAGGAGACGATCCATGGCCCCTCGTGAACACATCGAACGACTTGTCAAAGCCGAGCACTCGAATCCAGGCGAATTTCTTGGCCCGCACCACATGCCTGTAAACGGGGCGCAAGGCATCGTGATCCGAGCCTTAGCGCCGGACGCCAGTGAGGCATGGATTGTTCCCGATGTCCCCGGAGTCAAGGCGGTCCGGATGGACCGCATTCATGACTCCGGATTGTTCGAGGCGGTCCTGGACGCGCCAAAGGGAATACCCGGATACCGGATCCAGGTAACCGATGCTCAAGGAACAGTCACGGAGCGCCACGATCCCTACTCCTTCTCACCAATGATAAGCGACCACGACCTTCACCTGTTTGCCGAGGGGAGGCTCTTCAAGGCCTACGAGACGTTGGGCGCCCACGCCAGAACGGTAAATGGAGTGACCGGTATTCACTTCGTCGTGTGGGCCCCGAACGCCACCCGAGTCAGCGTCGTCGGCGAATTTAATCGATGGGACGGCCGCTCCCACCAGATGAACAGCCGGAAATCAACGGGTTTATGGGAAGTGTTCATTCCGAATCTTCCTCTTGGGACACTCTATAAATACGAGATCCGCGCAAGAAGCCAGGAAACCTCGTTCTTGAAGGCCGATCCCTATGCCTTTGCTGCGGAATTGCGGCCACGAACGGCTTCGATCATCCATGACCTCTCGACCTATCGATGGAGTGACGACGACTGGATGGAGGATCGAGCGCGCCTGAATCCCTTAACCGTGCCGATGTCGATCTATGAAGTCCACCTCGGTTCGTGGATGCGAGTGCCCGAAGAGGGCGATCGCTGGCTGACATACCGCGAATTGGCCGATAAACTCCTTCAGTATGTGAAACATATGGGCTACACCCACATCGAACTGATGCCCGTCACCGAGCATCCCTTCGACGGATCCTGGGGCTATCAAGCCACCGGCTACTTTGCCGCTACGAGCCGCTACGGTTCTCCCGAAGATTTCATGGCGTTCGTCGATGCCGCTCACCAAGCTGGGATCGGCGTCATCATGGACTGGGCCCCGGCGCATTTCCCGGACGATGCGCATGGGTTGGCCTGGTTCGACGGAACGCACCTGTATGATCATGAGGACCCCCGGCTTGGCTATCATCCGGAATGGAACAGTCGCATTTTCAACTACGGGCGAGTGGAGGTACGAAACTTCCTCTTGAACAGCGCCCTCTTCTGGCTGGACAAGTATCACATCGACGGGTTGCGGGTGGATGCCGTCGCCTCCATGTTGTATCGCGACTATGCGCGGAAGCCTGGCGAGTGGATTCCCAACCGGTTCGGCGGAAACGAGAATCTGGAGGCCGTTTCGTTCCTCAAAGAGCTGAACATCCTGGTCCACCAGGAACACCCAGGAGCCGTCACGATCGCCGAGGAATCGACCGCCTGGCCTGGAGTCTCAAAACCCACCTATACAGGAGGACTCGGCTTCACGTTCAAATGGAACATGGGCTGGATGCATGACATGCTGGATTATTTCGAAAAGGACTCCATCCATCGCAAGTACCACCAGAATCAAATTACGTTTGGATTGCTCTACGCATTCCATGAAAACTTCGTTCTCGTCCTGTCTCACGATGAGGTGGTGCACGGGAAGAAGGCCCTCCTCGACAAGATGCCTGGAGATCTCTGGCAACGCTTCGCGAACCTACGCGCCCTATACGGCTACATGTACGGCCACCCTGGGAAAAAGATGCTGTTCATGGGAGGGGAATTCGGCCAGTGGTGGGAGTGGAATCACGACGACAGCCTTCAGTGGCATCTCTGCCAACACGAACCACACCTGGGCCTGCAACGGTACGTCCACGACCTCAACTGGCTGTACCGAAACGAGCCGGCGCTGTACCAGGTGGATTATGATTGGACCGGGTTCCAATGGATCGACTTCAGCGATGCGGAACATTCCGTCATCTCATTTCTCCGCAAAGCCCAGGATTCAACGAATCAGGTCGTCTGCGTGTGCAACTTCACACCGGTTCCTCGCCACGAATATCGAGTCGGCGTCCCGATGCTCGGCTGGTACCGTGAGCTGTTGAACAGCGATTCGCAAATTTATGGGGGAAGCAACATGGGCAACGGAGGCGGCGTCATGGCGGAACCGATCGCGTCCCATGGCTTGCCCAACTCCGTCGCCTTGACGCTCCCTCCCCTGTCGGTCCTGTACTTCAAGGCGGGATGACGCGGTCCTGTCCTTCGCCGACTCGGCTCGGCACCGGAGTCGTTCTGTCGGACGGTGTGACATGCGGATGCCAACGCAGGCCTAAATCAAGGATTCGTTGCAGCAGCGCGGAGTAAAGAAGGCCCGCGCCGGCGGCCGAAGAGGCAAAATCCTCGACCGTCGCGATATGCGGGTTCGGGTTCGCTTCGAGCACATAGACCTGTCCCGCCGGATCAAGTCGAAAATCAATCCTCGCATACCCGCTGAGTCCCAGACTGCGATAGACGCGCTTGGCGAGACTATGAAAAACCTGTCGTTGCGATTCCGTCAGATCACCCGCCGCATTCGAACGGAGGCCGTATTTCTGCTGGTAGACTCGGCTCCATTTCACCCGCGCCGTGGCGATCTTTCTAGCCTCCTCCGGTAATCGGCTCATATCGAGTTCCCATAAGGGGAACACGTGCAGACGATGGTTACCCATCATACCGACATACAATTCACGTCCTTCGATATACCGTTCCACCAACGCACCCGTACCGAGGCTCTGATGTATGAACCTGACCCGTTCTTGCAACTTGTCGTCATCGTCCACGATGGAGGCCTGGGAAATGCCCAGGGAGGCTTCCTCCGAAACGGACTTCACAATCAACGGGAATGTCAGCTCCTTTGGTCGCTTGACCGAACGACCTAACGGTACAGTGACGAACTCCGGGATGGGGATGCGGTGGTAATAGAGAATCTTCTTGGCCAAACCTTTATCGCGGGCCAACATCAATCCTCTGGGATTACAGCCCGTGTACGGTACCTTGAGCAATTCGAGGTAAGACACCACGTTCTGATCATAGATAGCCACCCCACTGAATTCCTCAAGCAAATTGAACGCGATGTGAGGCTTCCATTCATCCACCGCTTGGCGGATGACGGCGAGTTCGTGTTGGACACCGAGCGGACGCACCTCATGCCCGATCTCTCGGATCGTGTTGACGACTTCGTATTCCGTCCTCCACTCAACCGCGCTGAGATCCATCCCCTCGACTGTATCCGGCGGAACGAGGTCTTCGTGGACCAACACGAGGACACGTAACGGCTTCATAAGGCCACCCGATGATGGCCGCTGTGCAGATAGTTCATCGTTTGAACCGTCAGGAGAATCGTGACATCGAGTGTGGCCTTCCCCTCCGGAATGGCCAGCCTGAGATGTTGCTCGCGACAACGTGTAACGATATCTTCAAAGACACGGTCGATCGTGTATTGATATTCTCCGGTCCAGGCTGCCACCTCCCGACACACGTCACGGCGAATGCGCGTGAGAAATTGCACCGCGGAGATATTGGCCCAATGCTCGGGTGCGAAGGAAAAAATCCGCCGCAAATCGCGATCATAGAACGTCGGGTGAGGCGTTCCGTAGTGCGCGCGCTTCTGTTCATAGTGTTTCCGCAACGTTCGGCGAAGCCGAGGCAGCGAGTCTACATGTTGTTTGGTCGTCACCAACGGCCGTGCGCCGACCAGCGAGGCCATCAACCGGTCCATATAGTCCAATTTCTTGAGCGCCGGCCAACCCGCATACCGTTCCCGCCACAGCGACTGCGGGTTCAGCCAAACCGCAAAAGTCTCCGCGAAGTCTTCGTCCGGATGGCTCTGCGCATACCACATATCCAAATGAAGGACATAGCTTTTGCTGTAGGGTTTCGGTGTATAGAACTTGGGATACGGTTGGGTCGACCTTCCGAATATCGCCTGCCGATCCCGACGACGACGGATCCCGTAGGCGTTTTCCAAAGCGTGCCCGGCCTCGTGCCGAAGGATACGCATGCACCACTCCGGCGTTCCACCTTCCACTTCCAGCATCTGCGCCAGTTCCAGTTGCGCCAACCGCGGGTGTGCGAGATAAAAGGGAACGGCAATGCCGGGAACTCCATCCGGAGTGAACCACTCGTTGGAGAGCCAGAAATGCGGGCGAAAGAGGAGGCCGCGATCGCCCAATTCTCGGTACAATTGCGCAATATGGTCGGTGATCTGACTTCGCTCCACGGTCAGATCAAGGTCGCAGAATCGTAACTCGAGGAGTTTTTCATCAGACCAACCGACCCACGGGGTTTCCCCAGAAGTACGATGCTGCCGACTCTCCTGGTCGGAGGTCGGTTTACCATGCGAGTCTACCCTCGCTTTGCCTATCACGCGAAACCTTTTCAATTTGAGGCCAGCCCGGTGATCACATCTTTGATCAAACTTTTGGAGAACTCAGGAATACGGCCGCACCATAGGTCGGAATCGACACCGACGTTCCTTGATGCGAGACAGAGAGATTCGTCGGCATCGAACCCTGACCGCTCCCACCGAATGCCTTATCCATGGAATCAAGACGTCGCAACCAGGTGCCCTGCGGCTCGATCAATGTTACCGCAACCGGCGACGTATTGAATCCACAAACCACCAGCGACGCACCATTGTCTCTGGTCCAACGATGCATCACCAGAACCCGTTCGTCCTCGAACGTCCAGACACGATGACTCCGAATAGTCCCGTCTCCGGCTCCCAACGGCGGTTCCGTTTTCCTCAGCTGGATCAAGGCCTTGGTCCATCGCAACAACGACGCTTGCCGATCATTGAGAGTTCCCCAGCGCAACCGACTTCGCTCAAAAGTCGCTGGGTCCTGAGGGTCCGGAATCTCTTCAGGATTCCAGCCGAAATGCGCAAATTCTCGCCGCCGACCTTGCCTGACCGCTTCGACCAAGTCGGGATCGCCGTGTTCGATGAAATACTGGAACGGCGCTGTTTCCCCGTATTCCTCTCCCATGAATAACAAAGGGATATTAGGAGACAGTAAGACGAGCGCTTGGATTGTCTTGAGCACCTCCCATGGAAGTTGGGTGCTCAAACGATCCCCGACCGCTCGGTTGCCTATCTGATCGTGATTCTGCGAAAACACGACGAACTGAGATGGGCGGCAATGTCGGGATGAACTGCCATGCCGACGGTGTCGGTGTACCGAATAACGGGCATCGTAAACGAACCCGTCACGAACCGCTGTGGCCAAATCGGTCAACCCATGAAAATCTTCATAGTACCCCTTCCGCTCGCCCGTCACGACGACGCGCAGGGCATGATGGAAATCCTCGTTCCATTGGCCGTCCAGTCCGTACCCTCCGGCCTTGGGAGAATCGATCACCCGCGTGTCGTTCAAATCGCTCTCGGCAATGACGATCACATGCCGACCGAGAAGTTGGGCCTGCGCGTGGACCGCGGAGGCGATGTCCTTGAGAATATGCTGGGCGCTAAAGTCAAAGATGCCATGAATCGCGTCCAATCTGAGCCCATCGATATGATACTCCGTCACCCAATACAGCGCGTTGTCGACGACGTATCGCCGAACCTCGTCGCTGTCCGGCCCATCGTAGTTGACGGCAGACCCCCATGGAGTTCTATATCGATCCGTAAAATACGGACCAAAGTCGCTCAGATAGTTCCCTTCGGGTCCCAAGTGGTTGTACACCACATCAAGAATCACGGCGAGTCCGGCCGCATGGCAGGCATCAACGAGCTGTTTCATGCCCTGAGGGCCTCCGTAACTCGATTGCGGGGCGAAGGGGTGCACCCCATCGTAGCCCCAGTTGCGCCGACCCGGAAATTCCGCGACCGGCATGAGTTCGATGGCCGTGATTCCGACCGTGTCCCTGAGATAGGACAGGTGCGGAATGATCGCCTCGAAGGTGCCGTCTTTTGTGAAAGTCCCGACGTGCAACTCGCAGATGATGAATTCGTCCAGGGCCTTCCCCCTCCAGCCGATATCCGTCCAACGAAATGAGGTCGGATCAACCACGACGGAAGGGCCGTGGACACCATCGGATTGGAAACGAGACGCAGGATCGGACCGTTCTTTTATTCCATCCAACACGTACCGGTATCGAACGCGCGGGGCAGTTCCGCTTACGACGGCTTCGAAATACCCCCGGTTGTCTCGTTGCATAGGCACCACGACTCGATCCTGATCGATCAGTTTCACGGCCACCGACTTGGCATGGGGAGCCCAGACACGGAATTTCACCGTGTCGGCGGATGCCGGCGCGGCACCGATGTCGAGCGACCATCCCTGTTGTTGTGTCGTGTTCATAATTCTTCTGTCCCTCCTCCCCCGCCCCATTGTGCAGAATTCTCTAACCGTAACCAAGCCCGCAAAGCATTTTCGTGTCTTGCTTGCGTCGGACCGGCCATTCTATAAGAATGGGATATTGCAGGAACGCTAATCCGCATGGAGGTAAGGATGAGAGTTTGGCCAGGACACCCGTACCCGCTGGGAGCGACATGGGACGGCGAAGGGGTGAATTTTGCCCTCTTCTCAGAGCATGCCACGGCAGTTGAGCTGTGTCTGTTCGATGGACCTGAATCTATCAAAGAGTCCCTTCGCATCCGCCTCGAAGAACGGACCGATCAAGTCTGGCACGCCTACATCCACGGTCTCTGGCCGGGCCAACACTATGGCTACAGGGTGCATGGACCCTATGCCCCCCAAGAAGGACATCGATTCAACCATCACAAACTCCTGATCGACCCCTATGCCAAATCCATCGCAGGCACGGTCGAGTGGTCTGATGCCATGTTCGGCTACCGGATAGGGGATCCCCAGGCGGACCTCTCCTTCGATCCGCGTGACAATGCGGCCAACATCCCGAAATGCGTGGTCGTCGATCAGGCCTTCACGTGGGGAGGGGACCGTCAACTGAAAACTCCATGGGATCGCACCGTCATTTATGAAGTACACGTCAAGGGATTTACGGCGCGTCATCCTGAGGTGCCCGATCATATGCGAGGCACCTATTCCGGCCTGACCACGCCTGCGGTCATCGACCACCTGCTGGAGCTTGGGGTCACCGCCATCGAGCTGTTGCCGGTTCATCACTTCGTCCGCGACAAGCACCTCGCCGATCAAGGCCTGACCAACTACTGGGGCTACAACACGATCGGCTTCTTATCTCCCGATATCCGTTACGCCGTGTCACCGGTTCGCGGCCGGCATGTCCGAGAGTTCAAGACGATGGTGAAAACCCTCCACAGCGCTGGCCTGGAGGTCATTCTGGACGTCGTCTACAATCACACGGCTGAGGGGAACCAGCTCGGCCCAACGCTCTCCTTCAGAGGGATCGACAATTCCGCCTATTATCGTTTAGTGGACACCGACAAACGGTATTACACGGACTACACCGGTTGTGGGAACACGCTCAATGTCACACACCCGCGCACGCTTCAGCTCATCATGGACAGTTTGCGGTACTGGGTGACAGAAATGCATGTGGATGGGTTCCGATTCGACCTGGCCTCCACTCTCGCCCGCGAGTTGCATGCCGTCGACCGGTTAAGCGCCTTCTTCGATATCTTGCATCAAGACCCCATCCTCTCTCAGACCAAATTGATTGCGGAGCCGTGGGACGTTGGAGAAGGAGGGTATCAGGTCGGAAATTTTCCTGTGGGCTGGGCCGAGTGGAACGGCAAGTATCGGGACACGATCCGGCGATACATCAAGGGAGACGGAGGCCAGATGGCGGAGCTCGCTTACCGCCTGACCGGCAGTAGCGACCTCTACAGCACGAGCGGACGCCGGCCATTCGCCAGCGTCAATTTCGTCACAGCTCACGATGGATTCACACTCAATGATCTCGTGTCCTATAACCAGAAACACAACGAGGCAAACGGAGAAAGCAACCAAGACGGGACGAACGACAATGACAGCTGGAATTGCGGCGTGGAAGGGCCTAGCAACGATCCCGTGATTCTTCGGCTGCGAGAACGCCAGAAACGGAATTTCTTGACGCTCCTGTTTCTCTCGCAAGGTGTCCCGATGCTCTGCGGCGGTGACGAGATCGGACGGACACAAAAGGGGAACAACAACGCGTACTGCCAGGACAACGAGATCAGCTGGTTCGACTGGACCCTGGATCGAGCGCAGTCCGACTTACTCGCGTTCGTCAGACACCTCATCGCATTTCGCAAGCGACATCCGGTCCTTCGCCGACGCCGGTTTTTTCAGGGGCGCCACATCCGAGGGTCCGAAGTCAAAGATCTCTCGTGGTTTCGACCTGACGGCAAAGAGATGACCGACGAGGACTGGAACGCCGGCTATGCGAAATCGCTCGCGCTTCGGCTCGCCGGCGACGCCATCGCCGAGAGGGATCAAAAGGGACGCCCGATCGTCGATGACACACTCTTGGTGCTTCTCAACGCTCACCACACTCCACTGGCTTTTACCTTGCCGGCCCACAAACGTGGAATCCGTTGGCACCCGGTGCTGGATACCGCGCTCTCAGGGGAGAATGGGAAGCAGGTCACTGGCTTCAAGGGAGGCGAACAGTACGAGATGGAGGCACGATCGATTGCCGTGCTGCGTCTCGACGGAAAGCAATAGGCGTTTGCCGTCCTTTGCACGCGCCCAAAATTCTGAGGCAGTCACGACGATCCTGCCCGCTGCCCGGTCGTCGGATCAAACAGGTATAGTGTCGCTCGTGGCGCCGAAACCGTGACACCATCTCCGATCTTCGGGGTAAACCCAGCCTGTGCAGACCCGATGATGGTGATCGCTTCGTTGTGGTCCTTGAGCTCAACCGTGACCCACAAGGTCGGCCCCGAAGGTTCGGTGAGGCGAACGACACCGAATCCTGCTCTCTCGCCTCCTGAATCACTTATCGGCTCCACGCTGATGTCCTCTGGTCGAAGACCCACGGTCAGAGTCTGCTCTTGGTCAGTTGGTGGTCTATCGGGCGGCCTCGTGAGATGTAACGGCCCGGCTTGGATGCTCTCCATTCCGAGCCGCGCAGAGAGCAAGTTCATCGGCGGATAACCCATGAAGCCTGCCACGAAGAGATTGGCTGGAGCGGCATAGATGTCGTGAGGCCGGCCGATCTGCTGAATCCGTCCCTGGTTGAGCACCGCAAGCCGGTCGCCCAGGGTCATGGCTTCCGTTTGATCGTGGGTCACATAAATCGTCGTGACCTTCAGTTCCTTGTGGAGCCGGAGCAACTCCGCGCGCATGGAGGCACGCAACTGCGCATCGAGATTCGACAGCGGTTCATCCAGCAAAAACAATCTCGGTTTCCTGATGAGGGCCCGTCCCAACGCGACCCGTTGCCGTTGACCGCCGGAGAGTTCTCGTGGACGCCGATCGAGCAATGCCAACAGCCCCAGGAACCCCGCCACCCTATGCACTTCCTCCTCGATGCGCTTCCGAGCGAGGCGATTGGCGCGGGGGACAACGGTCAGCGGGAACGCCATATTTTGGCGCACGGTCATGTGCGGGTACAGCGCGTAGCTTTGAAACACCAACGCCACGTCGCGCTCACGCGGCTCCAGGTCGGTCACATCGCTGCCGTCGAACAAAATACGACCGGCGGTCGGCTGGTCCAGACCGGCGAGGAGACTCAGTAGTGTGGATTTCCCGCAGCCGGAAGGGCCCACGAGCACGAAAAACTCGCCGTCATGCACCGTCAACGTGAGCGGAAGAAGAATGGGTTTTTGCCCGATGCGTTTTTCGATCAGCTCGATCCGGACCTCGGCCATTGCCCTATCCTTTCACACTGCCGGCCGTCAAGCCGGCAATGATGTGGCGTTGAAATACCAGCGCGAGACCGGCGACCGGCAGGGTCACCACCAGGGACGCAGCGGCCAAGTCGCCCCAGGGAATTTCGTACAATCCCGGGAACAACGCGACGGCTACCGGCGCGGTGCGAGTCGTGTCGCTCGCCGTCAGGGTCAGGGCAAACATGAACTCGTTCCATGAATAGATAAAGACCAAGAGCGCCGCAACGGCGAGCCCGGGTCGCGCAAGAGGGAATATAACGGTCAGCAACGCCTGCAACGGTGTGCAACCGTCGATACGCGCAGCCTGGTAGAGCTCCTTGGGAAGCTGCTGGAAAAAACTTGTCAACAGCCACACGGCGAGCGGCAGGGAGTACACCGCATGGGTCAGCCCGACTGCGACGAGTGTATCCCTCAGCCCCAACTCCCGCATCAGGAGATATAAGGGACTGATGACCGCGATAGGCGGGAACATCGACGTCACGAGCGCCACGCCCAGTATGACCGACTTGCCGGTGATCGGGAGCCGTGCGAGTGCAAATGCGCAGAACGCACCGACCACAATGGCGGTCGCTGTCGCGCTTGCGGCCACGACCACGCTGTTCCCGAGCGACCGTGGCAGCGACGACTTGAGTAAGACCCGGTCATAGTGCACGCTCGTCACACGCTCGGGGAAGAGAGGGGGCAGGCGCACGAGATCTTGATCGGGCTTGACAGATGTGACTGTTTGCCAGAGCACCGGTGCAAGACAGAACAAGCCGACAAGAAGAAGGACACAGGCAGGAAGGCCACGAGTACGGAGCCAGTTCATCATGGACCCGGCCTGATCGTCATGACGAAACATCATGCACTCTCCTGCACATGCCGGCGTAGCAGCGCCAGGTACAACATGGAAAGGAGTGCGGCGAGCACAAACATCGCCGTGGCCAGGGCGGATCCATATCCAAACTGCAAGGTTTGGAACAGCGTCTTGTACGCATAGATCGAAAGTGTCTCGGTGCTGTTGCCTGGGCCTCCGCCGGTAAGCACAAAGACCGCATCAAACACCCGGACCGCGTCCATCGTGCGAAAAACGAGCACGATGACGACGACGGGCATCAAGAGCGGCAACGTAATCCGACGAAATTGTTCCCACGCTCCGGCCCCATCAACTCGCGCGGCCGCGTATAGTTCCCGCGGCACGGTCTTCAATCCGGCCAGCAGAAGGAGCGCCGCGAAAGGCGTGGTTTTCCAGACATCCATCACGACAGCCGCATGAATCGCCCAATCGGGATCCGCCAGCCAATCGATGCGCCCTCCGGTGACACCGGCCGCATGGAGCAGATAATTAAGCAAGCCGTAGTCCGGTTGGTAGAGCCAGGCCCATATCTGGGCGGACACGACGGTTGGAATCGCCCACGGGAGAATGATCATGACATGCGCCCACCGCAGTCCCCTACCCGCTCCGTCCGACAGACGGTTCAAGAGCAGGGCGAACCCGAAGCCCAACAGCAGTTCGGCCGACACCGACAGAGCCGTGAAGTACAGCGTCGTCCGGCAGGCGGCCCAGAACCGGTCGTCCCCCCACAATTGGAGATAGTTCCGGATGCCGACGAATTCGTCGATTCCAAAGATCGGCAACTGCTGGCGCAGACTGAGCCACAACGCCGCTGCAATCGGAGCGAGTGCGATCAGACTCACGAGCGCGAAAGCAGGACCGGCGAACAAGTACCCCCATGTTCGCTCGGACAGATGAACAGGTCCCCCGCTTTTCTTCATCTTTGTCAGCGATCGATCGTTCACGATCGGTCGAGCTCCGCTGTAGAGATCTGTTCTCCCATGATCTGATCCGCTCGGCGTCTGATGGCATCAAGCGCCTCATCGGGCGACTTTCGTCCGACGACCACCGCGCTGATCTCCGGCTGTACCGCTTGAGAAATGAGAAGATAATACGGTGTGACCGGACGCGGCCTGGCCGCCAACAAGATCGGATAGAGATCTTTCAAGAACGGGCGGAGCTCCAGCAGGGACTCATCGGCATATAAGGCCCGACGTACCGGGTTATACCCCAACTCCACTGCGACCTTGCGTTGCGCGTCCGAAGAGGTCAAGAATCGGATCAACTCCCCCACGACCTCTTGATGGGTGGAACTGTTCGGCATGGCGAGCATCCAGCCTCCGAGGACCGGTGCGCTGGCAAACCCGGGAAAGGCGGGAAGCGGAACGACACCGACTTTACCGCGAACCGGTGAGCCTTCGCGTTGGAGCAGTGACCACGCGTAAGGCCAGTTTCGCATGAACAGAGCGCGGCCTTCACCGAACATCCAACGAGTCGATTCTTCGTCAGCCATGCTCGTGGAGAGCGGGGTGATCCGATGCGTTGCGATCGTCTCGCGCAAGAACCGCAAGCCGTAGACAGCGCGGTCACGATCCCCGCTCCAGAGATCCGTCCCATTGCTTCGGAGCACCTCCAGCGTGACACACATCAGACCTTCATATTGTTTCCCCTGCCAAACGAACCCGGTTAAAGCGGAGTTCTGCTCCGCTTCCAGCACGGCCTTGGCGATATGGGCAAGTTCGAGCCACGTGCGCGGCGGTTCAAGACCGTGACGGTCCAACAAGTCACGCCGGTAGTAGAGGACCCCTGCATCGACATACCAGGGCACCGCATAGAGGCGCCCGCTGAAGGTCGCAGCCTCGATCGGACCAGGGAGGAACTCCTCCTGCTCAGCCGGAGTCATGAATCCATCCAGCGGAGCAATCCATCCGGCCTTGGCGAATTCCTGCGCCCAAATCGTATCGATCCCAAGCAAGTCGAACGGAGCCTTTCCTCCGTCCAAATTCATCGCATAGTACTGATGTTGTCGATCCGAATCGGCCGGCAAGAGCTCTTCTCGAATGATGACGCCTTGATGGTCTCGTTCAAAATCCCGGAGCAGGTCGGACAGCACCCGTCCATCACCGGATAATTTCCCATGTTTGAAGACCACGACGGTCTGCGCACGATCAGTCCCCTCTCCGCTCTGCATGCACCCGATCGTCACGGCCGTCCAGAGCAAGAGAAAAACGCCGGTTATCATAGATGTCGCAGATCGTCCGGTGCGCGATCACGCCCCCGATTCCAAAACGTCCGCTCAAGATAGTCTTTTGCCAAATCCTTGGCCCCGAGTCCGAACGCCAGGCACGTGGCGAACACAATTCCTCCAAAGGTAATCCCGAATCCCACCAACACCACGCTTGCCGCGATACCCAATTCCTCCGCCGCCATGGCCAGAGCGAAGAGTTGGATGCCCCAACGCGACATATTGGCGAACAATCTCGCCGGTGGAAGCCCGGCATTCACCCCCGCGATCAACACACCCTGCGCGATGAAATTGGAGAGCAGGTATCCGGTGACCAATATCAGCCCCGCGATCAGCACGTGAGGAATGTACGCCAAGAGCGTATTGGCGAACTGGTTGATCGGCTTGAGGTTAAGCGCGCCCAAGCCGGCGATGACGGCAAACGCCACGACGGCCCAATAGACGGACCGGCCGACGAGATAGGAAGGCTCGGCCTTCACGCCCCCGCGCAACAGGGCGGCGTTTATTTCAAGTCGATCGCACAGCTGGTCAAGACGCACCACGCGTAATAACCGCTCGACGACATGGCCCAGCGCTCGGGCTACCAGAAACCCCACCCCTATAATGATGATCATGGCCAACACATTCGGCAACACCGCCAAGACCTGCTGGCCCAGTTGTTCCAACGGCGCGAGCAGCGCAGTTTGGAAAAAGTCTGTCAGCATACTCACCTCCCCCCATGTCACCGCCGGCAATCATCTTCACGCTTGCGGCTCAAGGTTCCACCGTTCGACCAAGTAAGATTTCTTCGATTCGAACACTTCACATAATTGTTCAACCCGCCCTTCCGCCTCTTTTGTCGTGAGCCCCTGCGTTTCCAACACAAAAGTAGCCGTTCGTCCGAGATAGAGAGGCGTCAAGGCTTTCAGTAAGTGTTCTCGGGGCATGCGATGTTCCCTGTAGGCCAATGCGGCCTCGTAGACCACACGAACCCACAGGTCATCGGAAATTCGAAAATCCGACGAGGAAGTCCCTCCGGCCATGGCCAGTTGCGCAACGGTCTCCTGGCCCAGCGCCTGCTCCCAAATAGGCGCCAGATCCGCCAATCCTTGTTGGAATACGGCGATCATGCGTTCCACGTTGACGTTGACCGGCTCAACGCCAACCTCGTACTGAAAGCCGAACAATTTGACTGCTTTCGACCCTTGCACGCTCGACCAGACGCCATGGTGCGACTCCATCAAGGCGAACACCGCGCCCAACACCTGCATAAGCATGGCAGCCAAATCAGCGGCCGGATCCTTCGGATTATGAATCTTGGCACCGAGAAAACTCTGGCAAACCCGAGCTCCGCTCGCAATGGCCTCCGTCGTCATCCAGATATCGATCCCAAATCGTGCGACATCCGATTCCCAGACGTGTTGATCCAAGTAGTGTTCGGACAGATGTCCGGCAAATCCGAAATCACCCCCGATCGGTTGTCGGATCCGCTGACCATACAGGGCCCTGGTGAGGGGATAGACGATACTGTTCGTGATCGTGCCGTCGTACTTGTGGCGTAGGTAATAGGGAGCCACATAGTCGTAGTGATCGTCGAGAATCGGTCGCAGTAACAGCTCGATCCATTCCGGCGTGATGCTCCTCAGGTCTGAATCGACGACGGCGCAGGCCTTGGCGTTCAACCGGCGAGCGATTTCGAAAATCGTGCGGAACGCGCTCCCTTTGCCGGGAATCCCATGATAGGGTGTGACGATCTTCTGAAGCTGACTTTGCCGATCGCTGATGAGCAACGCGTCGTAATCGACCACCGCTCTCGAAACCGCCTCAGGCGTCCCATCCGTAGACCCGCCGTCAGAATTCACCAACACGGCTCGATGCTCGGGGAAATACTTTGCCAGGCCGACACTCACGGCGCGGACCACATGCTCAATGGTATCGGCGTTGTTGTAACTGGGGATGCCGACGAGTATGTCGACATTGCCGATGACATCCAGGCGAGTCTCGGTTTCCACCGTCAATGCGACGGATGGCTTGCTCACTTGGGCACTTGTCGTGGTTCTCTCGTCGGGTCCCACTGATGATCCTCCTCCACAGCTCGAACAAGACGGTCGAAAGCGTCCGGAACCGCCGCCGCCACCCGGCTCCAGTTAGAAATCATGGGCACTCCCAGCGGATCTTTCTGAAAGACCTCCGAAGCCAGTTTGATGCCTTTGAGGAATGTCTCGACGGCGGTCCGTTCCGCGTGTCGATCGAACTTCAAACTGTTGATGGCCGCGCTGTCTTCATACCGACGGATGGCCTCTTCTGCGATACGAAGATAGCTGGCTCGCAAGGTCTTGAGTTCCGGATCGCCGAGCACCAGACCTTCGCTGGCAAGATGGCGGAACAGAGACTTCGTAATATCCACGGTCATCTTGAGCAATCCTTTCTCGGGATCGTCGGAAGACAGCGCCTGATGTTTGTGCTCGTACGCGTCGGCGATATCAGCCTGGCACACGCGGCGCAGTGCGCAGTTGCGATACACTTCCGCCAGGATGCCGATCTCCAACCCCCAGTCTCCCGGAATACGATTGACCCAGGCAAGGTCGCGAACCATCGCGAATTCCCCTGCCAGGGGGTAACGAAAACTGTCCAGAAAAGTCAACAGGGGATGGCTCCCGACGAGTTGCTGCAAAGACCGTATGACAGGGGTGACGAACAACCTGGTGACCCGACCGTGCAGCTGGTCCGTGACGCGGCTGTAATACCCCTTGCAAAATTCATAGCCGAGATTCGGATTGCCGAGCGGATAGCAGAGCCGGGCAAGATACTCACGGTGGTAGCTCACAATATCGCAATCATGCAGCACGATGACCTGGCTTTGCTGGCGAGCCAATACATACCCGAAAGCGAGCCAGCAGGATTGGCCCTTCCCGGGCAACCCGACATCGACCTCTCGTTCGACCAAGGTCTTGAGGATGTCTTGCACCGGAGCGCCATCCACCCAGACGAGGCGCACATGTTGCGGAAGGACCTTGAAATAATCCTTCGCACGCCGAAACTCGAGGGCCGACGCATGCCCCAGCGCAACGACGATCTCGTTCAAGTATTTCACCCGCTTCAGTTCATCAACGATTCCGGAAAGGGCCGGACCTTCGAGTTCCGAATAGAGGCATGGTAAGACCAAGGCGATCGGATTGACATGGCGATACTGCTCGAGTTCCCGCTCCAACTGTTCTACGTTTGGCGAACCGAGGCGATGAAGAACACTGACCACCCCGTTCTGGAAAAAATCCGACATGATGCTCCTCCTGCATTCAACGCGGCTACCGCCCCATGGTCTCAGCCTTGCCCCCGCCGCCGCCAGATAGGGTCCCAGCATGGCACAGATGCGTGATTAATCCCAGATAGAATTTCATAAATTGTTGTGTTGTGTGTAGCACCTCACCCCTTAGCATCCTGAAAAGGACTCCCGGACAGCTTTCGCAAGCCGTTGCGTTCGTTTAGGATTGAACTCACGTCGCACGGTGCAGGAAGTATCTGGAGAAATTATGATTCGATCGAACGTCTCGAACACGAAAGAGGACCCAAGAACCATGGTCATCTTCACGGACTTGGATGGCACCCTCCTCGACAGTTCAACCTACTCATTCGAGGCTGCCCGGGAAGCGTTGGGTGAGCTCCGCACCCGCTCGATCCCCATCGTCATTGTCTCAAGCAAGACACGGGCGGAGATTGAGCCTCTACGGTCTCGCCTCCGCAATGAGCACCCTTTCATCGTGGAGAACGGAGGCGCAGTGGTCATTCCATCAGCCTACTTCCCGTTCCAGCTCGCTGCTGCGACTGCTCATGACCAGTATGTTCTTGTGGAACTGGGCACCTCCTATTCTGTACTTCGTCGCGCCTTGAAGGAGATTGAAAAGGAACTCGGAGTCGAACTGAGAGGGTACGGCGATATGTCCATCGAAGAGATCGTCACACGGACAGGGCTTTCTCGGCCAGACGCGGAACTAGCCATGCAGCGCCACTATGATGAGCCGTTCGTCGTGGAGGATGAACGGTGCCCACTCGAAGCCCTCACACGAGCCATCACAG
>JAHBWT010000074.1 GCA_019636815.1 Nitrospira sp. | reverse complement strand
GGAATTCTTACGATCAATGCTCTTACTGCCGCTGACTCAGTCTTAGTACCGGTTCAATGCGAGTATTATGCAATGGAAGGTCTGACACGTCTCATTGACAGCATTGAGCTTGTCCGGCAATCATTTAATCCCAATCTCGAGATTCAAGGGGTCGTACTCACCATGTATGATGCCCGCAACAGCTTGGCTCGGCAGGTGGCTGAACAAGTACGATCTCATTTTGGAGAAAAAGTCTATCATACGGTGATTCCACGTAATGTTGCTCTCGCAGAAGCACCGAGTTATGGACGCCCGGGAATCTTGTACAATGCCGCGTCGGCAGGCTCACAATCATACGTATCTTTAGCTAAGGAGTTTATAGCCAATGGAGAAAAAAGCGCTCGGTAAAGGCCTCGGGGCCCTCTTACCCTCCTCCACGCTTAGCCGGCCAACTGAGCCCGCTGATATCCAACGCATCCGCATTGACCATATAGTCCCCAATCGCTATCAACCGCGTCACCACTTTCCGCAGGAAGAACTTGCCCAACTCGCCGCATCCATTAAGGAAAGCGGGGTCCTTCAGCCAATCGTCGTGCGGCGGAAAGGTGACGGTACCTACGAACTCATCGCTGGAGAACGCCGATGGCGGGCGTCCAAAGAAGCCGGCCTAGAGACAATCCCCGTAATTATTAAGAATTGTTCCGATCAAGAATCCTTATTACTGGCCTTGATCGAAAATATCCAACGGGAAGACTTGAATCCCATGGAAACCGCCCGTGCCTATTCGCGCATGATGAGGGAATTCAGCCTGACACAGGACGCCATTGCGCTCAAGGTCGGTCGCGATCGGTCGTCCGTCGCAAACTTTATTCGCCTCACCCAACTCCATCCAGAGCTCCAGGAGCTCGTTGAAACTGGGCGCCTATCGGCTGGTCACGCCAAAGTCATTCTCGGTCTGCCATCTCCTGAAGAACAACTACGCCTCGGCAAGATGGTTGTCACTGCTTCCCTTTCCGTCCGAGCCACAGAAAGGCTCATCACCCGCTCTCTTGAGGGAAAAAAGAGTCGTCCAACGCCTGGGCGCAACTCCTTATGGGCTGACCTCGAAGCTCGCCTCCAGAAGCGCCTCGGTACCAAAGTGACCATCCAGCCCAAAAAGGAGGGGGGACAGCTAGTGATCCACTGCTTTTCAAAAGAGGAACTTGACGGCGTGGTCGATATCATCCTCGGCTAACTCTTCCTCAGACAGCCCCACAGCGGTCTACCGGACAAAAATCCACATCTGATTGCATTTTGACACTTATGAACGCTAAATATCTCACTGGGACCGACCGATACGACACCTAACGGGAACCACTCATTCTTCGGCTAGTAACCGCTATCCCACGCTGGGAGAGGAGGCAATCGTATGTGGAAGGATAAGCAGGATGGTAGACGCTCTGATGAGGTGGAAATTGATGGTCCTGGAACAGGTTTTGACTCCACGCGGTCAGACCCTGGACAAGACGTCAGTGCGTTTGTCGGGAAAGGTGTCGTTTTCAAAGGCACAATTACCTATCATGGGACAGTCCGCATTGACGGAACCCTCGAGGGCGAAATCCACACGGAGGGGGTCTTGTTGGTAGGGGAAGAGGCCGTGATCACCGCCAAGGTGACCGCTGGTACGATCGTGTGCAAAGGCAAGATCACCGGCGACATTCACGCCAAAGATAAGATGAAGCTGCGCGCCCCTGCCATGATCGATGGAGGAGTCACCACCCCAATGCTCTCCATCGAAGAAGGAGTTCTTTTTAACGGCACATTAGAGATGGAACAACCTGTCCGCACTATCCAAAGAGAGGCCGTGCTCCATCCGGTCGGAACAGCCGGCGATAGCCCTCTCAGAAAAGTGAACGGCTAGCGATGTGCTATTCTTTCATCTATGCGTAGTACAAACGCCGCCACTCGTGCCGCACGTGATGCAGTGAAGACAATGCCTCGTCGGTTTTTTGTCACAAGGAGCTGGGAAAGTTGATGTGGGCCTTAGGCGAAAAACGTGCTCAAGAAACAGCTGACGGCGAAAATTTTACTTTTCTCGCAAAAGGGGTGGATTTCAAGGGTGTCGTCAATTTTGATGGAACGATACGCATCGATGGTCGCGTCGAGGGGGAGGTCCATACCACAGGAACCCTCATCGTCGGCGAACAAGCTACCGTCAAAGGCATTATCTCTGCGGAAACGTTGATGACCAGCGGGAAAATCAACGGAACGGTGACCGCCACCGCCAAAATACACATTCAGAAACACGGGGTGCTTATCGGGGATATTCGCACACCCGGCATTTCAATAGAAGACGGGGCTCACTTCCACGGGATGTGTGACATGGGGGCTCATAAATGGGTTGACGAACAGCCTTCGACATCCAAGCATGCCCATGACTTTCCCGGCCATCGAGGCAAGATGCGGGCTTCCGACCTCTAGCTCTTCGCGCACTCCTCCCGCTACAATACCATCCCTATGAATCATCCCTCTGTTCTTCTTGGAATGAGCGGCGGAGTTGACAGCTCCGTCGCGGCTGCATTGCTGGTTCGCCAAGGCTACAATGTCCATGGCCTCACACTCCAAGTATGGGAACACGAGGATGACTCCGTCGCGACCTCGAAAAAATGGCAGGAGCGAGGTTGCTGTAAGATAGGCCTTGCCAAACATGTTGCCAAACTTCTCAATATTCCCCACGATGTCTTCGATGCTCGTGAGCGTTTTCGGACGGGCGTGATCGACGATTTTCTTCATGGCTATACGAATGGCACAACACCCAATCCCTGTGTGCGTTGTAATGAACGAGTCAAGATACGGATGCTCATCGACCTCGCTACTTCTCAAGGCTTCGACTATGTCGCAACGGGTCATTATGCTCGCCTTCAGATGCTTGGCCCAGCTCCCGCCCTTTTTCGAGCCGCTGATCACCGCAAGGATCAAACCTACTTTCTCTATAGACTTCGCCCACAGTGGCTACGCAAACTCCTCTTTCCCATTGGTGAGCTTCACAAGTCAACCGTGTGGGAAGAAGCCGAAGCTCTGGGTCTCCCGCCGGATGAGCTCAAAGAGAGCCAAGAGATTTGTTTTGTGACGCAGGGAGACTATCGTACATTTATCGAGCACGAGCATCCTGCGGCGAAGAAATCAGGCCTCTTTCTCAGCGAATCCGGGCATCCCCTGGGTCAACACGACGGCATTGCTTTCTACACACCCGGTCAGCGCCGAGGTCTTGGCATTGCCACCGGTCGACGTCTCTACGTTCAGCAGGTCAATCCTTCAACCAATACTGTCCTGCTTGGCCCGGAAGAATCGCTCTACAAGAAGGAGTGCACTGTGTCTGATCTCAATCTCCTCGATCCACGACTCGCCCAAGGTGAAACCGAGGTCCACGTCAAACTTCGCTATGCGACACCCGCGACACCTGCGACAGTTTCGCCACTCGGCTCCTCCACCCTCGCTGTCCGCTTTCACCACCCACAGAGGGCTATCAGTCCAGGACAATCGGCCGTCTTCTACGACCGTGATGTAGTCCTTGGGGGCGGCATTATTCAACCTTTCTGAGGGGTTTTCTTCCCCTCCCGCTTGACTTTGCTATACAATCTTCTATAGCCTCGAACCCGAACGGTTTCGAGGCTTCCTGGCGTTCGCAGCAAGTCTTCGTCATGCCGCAGCCAACAGTCCTAAGCATGGGTATGAGGTATTGATGTTCGGTTCATTTGGGTGGATGGAGTTATTGCTGATCTTGATCATTGTGCTGATCATCTTCGGCGCCGGCAAACTCCCCCAGCTAGGAGAAGGCCTCGGTAAGGCCATTAAGGGATTTAAGAAGTCGGTCCATGAGGCCGACGCCATCGACGTCACACCGGAGGGGGAGCAAGCCCAGCAAGCTCAATCCCAGACGACTCCATCTGGTCACGCCACGCCCGCATCGGAATCAACACCATCGCCCGGTCATCAAGCGACACAACCGGGCCAGATGAAACAAGGGTAAAGGCACGGCCTGAGGCGTGAGGGCTGGAGCACACAAAACCTTCAGCATTGATGCACCACTGTGAATCATGTTCGGACTGGGCGCAAGCGAGATCTTAATCATCTTGATCATTGCATTCCTTCTGTTCGGCCCTAAACAGTTGCCGGAAGTAGGAAGGCAAGTTGGTAAAGCGATTAAGGGTTTTAAGGATACTGCTGACGACCTCCGCAAATCGGTGGAACCAGAGCTCAATCTTATCCAGCAGGAAGTCAAAATGGTCGAACAAGATTTCCAAGCTTCCATGAAAGAAGCGGAAGAAGAGATTACTGCCGCAGGTCGATCTGCAGAGGAGGACAACGAACCAGCCAGTAAGTCGGGCCCCGCCTGACACGGTGAGCTAACAGGCTATCATTGAATATCAATGACGCGGATACCGACGATAAACCTGCTTTACTAAATTCTGCCTAGCAAGGACCTTCCCCACCGACGATCGTGTAGCTCAAGCCCATTGCTCGCTACTTCGGGCGGGTCCGACCCTCGATTGGATCAGGGATAAAGTCGAGCTTCTGCTGATTTGTTCTTTGTCCATGGGTACAGCTCGGGCGATTGTCACCTGCGCTAAGGTGTTCACACCGTAACCTCGATCGGAGAACTCATCATGTCGAGCGGTCGGACCAAGATGCTCAAAAGCCTCATACCCCTCAGCTTTCTCCTGACATTCGCTGCTACAGCCAACGCAGTATTCGAGCTGCCCGAAGGTGAAAAAATTACCAATCCAATCGTCATCGGTCGCGGCATTCCCCAAAAAGAGGCCTACGAACCGTTTGACCCGAGGATCGGCCGGAATTTCGATATCCGAAATCTCTGGATTCGCGCCGACATGCGTGTCCGCCCCGAGTACCGCAATAATGTCTGTTTCGGCGGTGGTATTGGAGGTGCCGGAGAGTGTAATGCGCCCCTTGGGAGTCCCAATAGCCTGATCGGAAAAGCCAACGATCAATTCGTTCA
Source organism: Nitrospira sp. (assembly GCA_019636815.1). Lineage (GTDB taxonomy): Bacteria > Nitrospirota > Nitrospiria > Nitrospirales > Nitrospiraceae > Nitrospira_D. The sequence goes on along the minus strand of JAHBWT010000074.1, from coordinate 13,306 downwards.
ACAGCTCACCAGATTTGGAATCGGGTATGACCTGTCTCCAGATGTCAATTTCTATCTTGAATTGATCGATTCACGCACCTGGGGAGGTAACCAAGACCCTATCTCCCATACGTGCGGACCCGCTCTCAGCAGCGGCAAATCAACGTGCTCCCTTGGAATCCGCGCAGGCTACATGCTCATTCGCAACTTTGCCGGAATACAGGGCCTCGGCCTCAAAGCAGGCCGGCAATATCTCGTCTTCGGAGACCAAAGCTTGCTCGGACACTTCGATTGGGCAAATACCGGCTTTTCCTTCGACGGAATCATGACGAACTACAGCACCGACTTCATGGATTCTTCTTTCGGTTGGTTCAGACTCGCGGAGACAGATCTTCCACAAGGCGTACCGCTTGGGAGTGGAGGTCCTAATCTCTCACAATCAGGACAGGCAAAAAATGCGGCAGGGGATGTCGACATGCTTGTTTTTTATAACCAAATCAAGGCAGTTCCCTGGTCGCTGATTGAACCCTTCTACATCTATTACAAGAACAATCTCGGGGCAGCCGGTAATAATGCCCAAGGTCTCGGCACACCCAAGCATGGGAACCAAACTCGTCACGTGATTGGGAATCGCATCGCTGTCAAAAAAGGAGGATTCGATTTCTCCAACGAAGTCGTTTACCAGTTCGGGCAAATGGGAGACACGGCTGCCAGCGCCAGCAGCTTGTGTGGCGACCCCGGAGGCGAGGGGAAATGTCTCCACATCAATGCCTGGGCAACCAGAAACTGGATTGGATACACCGCGTTCAACCTACCGGGAAAACCCCGCATAGCCTTCAATTTCGACTATGCCTCTGGAGACGGCCGTGCGAATTGCACATTAAATGCCTCATACGGCGCGTGTAAGACCGCCAACACGTTTGAAAATCTCTTCCCGACAAATCACATTCACATGGGGTACATGGATGTCATGGCGTGGAAGAACATGATGAGTTTCTCGGGCAATTTTCAAGCGCGTGCGACGCAGAACGATCACATCGAGGTCTGGTACACAAACTTGCATCTCGCGAATGCGAGGGATAATTGGTATCGCGCCAGTCAAGGTGTCTATGTCTTTTCCAGGCCCGACAACACCAAGACGCATGTCGGCGACGAAATCAATGTCGTCTGGACCCATTTTTTTATGAATGGCATGGTCGCCTTTCAAACCGGTTATGGTCATTTGTGGCCTGGCTCGTATGTTTCCCACAATCTGGGACGCCGAGCCGTCGGTCAAGATTGGGCCTACGCTCAACTCTGGATAAACTTTTAGACGGCTCCGATTCTCGTTCGATTACTTTGCATGATTAACGCCATTCTCTCCACCGCCACCGAGGCATGAAAACCCCATCACTGAGTTCCTTTCTTACTCCAACCCAAGGGCACATGCAGCGCTTGGGGCAATGCGGCCGAGGGTTTGGCAAACTGGGAGAGTCGAACGATGACCTCTTTCTTTGTTACCGAGGCGAACGCTAAGTAGTACGGACTTTAGTTCTTGAAAAGCGTATAAACAGCGGCTTTCCTTAATGTTCTTGCTGATAAATTACGCACTTTTTCATATTCGGATCAGTAACTTAGAGCGAGTAGCTAGCCGTCAGTGAGTCGCCCATCATGCTGATACCACCCCATAGAAACATCACCTCTTTGCTACTCGTGTCTCGGTGTGCCTTCACCTTCAGTTCAATGATTCAGGTGACCAACATTCTAAGAGAAATCAGGGAGGTAAGCCGGTGAAGCCTTTACACGTCCGCCGGCTATTGGTCATGAGCGCAGTCGGGGCACTCGTCTTGTTCGTGATTGACTTCATTGGAGTCGCATTCTTTGGCGGAATCAACATCAAAATTGGAGAAACGCACCTTCATTCAACAACCCTTGAATTTCCCGTCATCGGTCTGCTGGTCAGCTTGTTGATCTGGCTTCTACTCTCCGGCCGAACGAAAGAAACAGCATTGTCCTGCTTTTCACTGATTTTCGCGTTGGGCATAGTCGAGATAGGGTTGCGCATTGTCGATCATCCCTTGTCCAGACCCTTAATAAACTTTAACCGCTGGTATGAGCTCTCTGAACGCTATGGCCATCAGTTAGTGAAGAATTTCGAGGGCCTGGGTCCACTCCAAGTACCTGTCAAAATTAACTCGGATGGCTTCAGAGATATTGAGCGTCATAAATCCAAGGATGGTCGTACGATTCGCATTCTTGGGCTAGGAGATTCCTTCACGTTTGGATGGGGCGTTTCCCTCGAGAAGACCTACTTGAAGCGACTGGAATCGACCTTGCCTCAGATCACTGGTCATCCTGTCGAAACAATCAACACAGGCGTCCCTGGTTGGGGACTAAACCAATATTATATCTGCCTGAAGGAATTTGGGCTTCAATTTGCGCCGGACATTGTCATGGTAGGTTACTTTCTCGACGATCTTACTGGACCTCCTACGGATAAACCCCAACCCGCCCTCAACATTCAGTGGGAAGCTGACGGAACAGTTCAGATGAGGGGAGGTTCACTTCGTTATAGCCGACTTTTCAACTTCTTCACATACCTTGCGGACCAAATCAAATATAAGAACCGCGCGAAGCGCATCGCACACCTTCATGATGTACAGGCCCGACAAGCTGAATGGATAAAATATCCTCATTTTCTCGTTGCCGATCCTGGGACAGAAGCAACAGCCGAACATTCCAAACACTTGAAAGACCATCTATTGCGCATAAACAATCTGGTTGCCGCACACGGCGCGTCACTAATCATTCTGTTTATCCCGGACTATGCACAGCTCTTTCATCCGGAGTTCCAGCATATCAACCGCATCATCCATGCAATGTCGAATGAACTTGGGATCACCTTCCTCGATATGACACCGATCTACGAAGCAACTGAACAGTTCCTCCCAAACTACCTTTGGCCTTTGGACGGGCACACGAACGAAGTCGGACACCAGGCGATCACCGACGCACTTCTTCCGGTTGTATGCGAGAACTTGAGTAAACGACATATCTCTTGTCGCTCTCATGCCAGCAGCAACTCCTGATCTTCTGTCTACGCTACTTGTTCCACCTCGCAAATTCAGAGAACAGTTGTTGTAACTCACTGTAGGATTCAGTCACTGGAAACTGTGGGAATTCTTTCGGCAAATGCTCGGGCGGCCGAAAGAAAAACCCGGCGTCGGCTTCCGCTAGCATCGCCGTATCATTGTACGAATCACCGGCCGCTATGGTACGGAAATTCAGCGATTTGAAGGCGGCCACGGCGTGCCGTTTGGGGTCCATCATTCGCATGTGATACGCGATGATCCGTCCACTCCCGTCAATTTCAAGTTGATTACAGAAGAGCGTTGGGAACCCCAGTTGTCGCATAAGCGGTTCTGCAAACTGATAGAAGGTATCCGATAAGATCACGACCTGGCACCGTTCTCGCAACCACGCGACGAATTCCGCCGCTCCTTCCAACGGACCCATCTTAGCAATGACGCCTTGAATGTCGTTGATCTTCAGATGGTGCCGATCTAGGATCTTTAGCCGTTGCGTCATGAGCGTATCGTAGTCCGGCATCTCACGCGTCGTGACCCTCAACTCTTCAATCCCGGTCTTCACCGCGACGTTGATCCAGATCTCAGGCACGAGCACCCCTTCCAGGTCCAAACACACCAACACCGGCTTATGCATCTCGTCTCTCCTTCTCAGTCACTGAAACTCACCTTGTAGCCATCACCTGGCAAGATCCTTGTCACTTGCCGCAAAGGCTTGACTCAAGAAACGCCATGTCTTGTCCAAAGCGTGATCGAACAACTCGCCCCCCTTCCACGTGCGTCGACTCTGATCATCGTGTCGCTCGGCCCATTCCAGCGCCAACGGAAGTGGGATCAACCGCGTAGGATCCTTCGTTAATTCCTGCCACACCAAGCCCAATACCGTACTCACCTGTATAGGCACAGAAACAGGGTCAATCGGATTCTCGGTCAGGTCATCACAGTGCTGAGAAGGTGAGGTTACGAGCAGCTCTCGGCACGCGGCCGGACGCTCGTCATAGATGGTGCATATCTCTTCTTCTAGGAAGGGACATGGTAGGCGCAATGCATAGTAACTCCGGTTCACACCGTCCAGAGCTTCGTCCTCCGCCGCCAGAGGCGCATCGCACAGAGCGGTGAGCTGCTGCCAAACACCCTGGGCAAGCAGACGCGCCTTCGATTCAGAAAAACGACGCGCGATATGCGCTTGTTGATCGGCCGGGCGAGAACGGACCCAATCCCGCAATGCGAAGACCTCCGGCACCGAAAGGGGAACCAGCATTCGACAACATGCCGCACAGCCCTTGTGGCAGGAGAGGGCCTTACCCGATTCGAGCGAGCGAGCCACCTCCAGCGCTTGAGCCTCCTCTCCCAGACGCCGCATCAGGGGTACGATGGCACGGACCGGCACATACCCCGTAGGAACATCGACGGCGCTCGTGACCTGCCCAGCCGGCGTGTTCAGGGCTATCTCAAACCTCTCTTGCAATGTGGGACTCCTATGGTCACTGACAGACCTTCGTTATTCAGCAATAGTCGGCGCCACTTGCTCCTGCTCTTGCGTACCCCCAAACGGCCTCACACCTAAGGCCATCTTCGGCGTTGTCGCACTCGGGAAAAGGTGTAGACTAAACAGTGCGCGGGTACATCGCCCCTGCCTATTGTCACGTAGCCCATGCAAGGCGCAACTCCATAGCCTGGCAGCACGGTGTACCCTCGCCCAATCCTCATCTCCACGCAATCGATGTCTCTGAACGTTCCACACACAGCACGATTTCTCTCTGTGAACCCAGGTCTTCAACCCGTCAACTCCGGCGTCATCAACCCACTCCTACCCTTCACTTGACCTTGCCCCGGCCGTAAGAAAACCCGATAATGGCATATGGAACCACGCGTTGTCTTCTCTGGCCACATCATTGGCCTCCTGAAAGAGTATATGCAGGACCTTGTTGATCAGGCCAAGCAAGAAACACGGTCACAAGAACAGTTCGGCTTCACTCCGTCCACATACCGGCCCGACCAAGCCATTTCCGATCTTCTCGCCCTGCTGGACGACCGCATCGAATCAGAAGGGGTTCAAGTAGGATTGCCCGAAGGGTTTCTACACGATATGTGGACTCTTTGTAACGAGGCAGTCGCGCCGGTCTCCGACCGAGTCTGGCTAGAGGGAAACCTTGACGCTCGGAGCCTTAGCAAAGCTCAAACGAGAGAGCTCACCTATCGGGCTCTGATAGAGTTCATTGATTCCCGCCCACAGGGGAGTAGCTGATGCTGTCCTGCCTTCCCCGATGGTGCTTGGCGGTCATCCTCATCCATACTGGCAACCTATACGGACAGGAAGTATGGGCCAAACCGGTAAATTATGACTGATGGGCATCATGCGATAGATCTCATGCCAGTTGTGAGGCAGGACCTCGGGCATACAAGGAGAAACACGAATGGTCTCCAAGAGATTTTGGTTGATGAAGTCAGAACCCTCCACATTCTCGATTGACGACTTGCGGCAATCTCCCAACCGGACCACCTGTTGGGATGGAGTGCGAAACTATCAAGCTCGAAATTTCATGCGTACAATGACCGTGGGCGATCAAGTCCTCTTCTACCATAGTAATGCCGACCCACCGGCGATGGTGGGCGTAGCGAAAGTGGTGAAGACCGCTTACCCTGATCCGACACAATTCGATAAGAAAAGCAAGTACTACGACCCAGCAAGCAAGCCCTCTCAGCCTAGGTGGGAGATGGTGGACATCGCGTATGTGCGACACCTACAGCGCCCTTTGACCCTGGATGAGTTGCGCAAGAAGACTATTCTGAAGGGAATGATCCTGTTGCAGAAGGGCTCCAGGCTTTCAGTTCAACCCGTCACCCCTCTTGAATGGCGATACATCATGAGCTTGGAGAAAACCTGCGCCTAGTCCCGGATGCTACGTACTGGCTTTTCCATCGTCCATGTAACGGTGCTGCCAGTCCAACCAGGCATGGCCAAGTTCGTGCGCGAGAATATATCGGCGGCGAGTCACGGGAAGCCGCTTTCGTACATAAATGGTCTTGGTGTCGTCATCCCAAATCCCATCCGCATTTTCATCCCGTTTATCCATTTCCGCATCCGAGAGTTGTCTGACCGTAATCCGGTACCCGAAGGGAAGGACAACTCGATTGGGAATGCGCAACATCTTCTTTCGTTCTCTGAGCATTGTTGCCATCGTTCACTCCATCTAGCCTGACAACCGATTTAGCCTACCATAACAAGAGGGGCAGAGTGTTGGCAATTTTATCATTGCATATCAATAGTTTATGAAATTTAATGGAAAATATATTCGAGTCGTGTGGGATCCATTCCCCCTCCCCCTTACACTTTCCCCCAACGACAGAATTTGTGTATGATCGCCTCATGGATGTTGTCTCTTGCGAAGATCTCCCCGCGATTTATCCTGACTGCGTCCGCCTAACGGGTGTGAAGGTCAGGAACCGCGGAGAGGTGAAAAAGCTCGGCGCAGCCGGACTGCCGCTGCTTGCCGGAGACCCGGTCTTGATCGAGATTGAAGATGAGCTGACCTACGGCATCGTCTACACCGAACCCTATTCGACGCCGTTCCTGCCCCCTATGCGAGCCATGAAATCCATCCTACGATTGCCCGACCCGGAAGAAAGAGCCTTGATCGACAGACTCGAGCAGCTTTCCCATGAGGCAGCTGCCTATTGCCGCGCCAAAGCCGGTGAACTCGGTCTTCACCTCAAACTGGTCGAAGTCTATGGGGCCATGAGTCGCCGACAACTCACCTTTGTTTACACGGCGGAAGATCGGATCGATTTCAGAGAGCTGGTACGAGATCTGGCACGTCGTTTCGGCGGGCGCATTGAAATGCGTCAAGTCGGGGTACGGGAAGAAGCCAGGCGGCTTGGCGGTATCGACACCTGCGGCCTGGTGCTGTGCTGCGCAAGTTTTCTGACGGATATGAAACCCATCACGGCTAAACAGGCCAAAAGACTGGAACTGCCGATCGATGACCCACGCTTGTTGGGGGTCTGTGGTCGACTGAAATGCTGTTTGCTGTTTGAAATGATGGACGCGCAGGGGAGGATCGCACCTCAAACCCAACGCCTCATTACACCAACCAAGCCCAATTCCTCTTCCTCATCGACACGGGAGTTTTAGTTCTCACCCCTCCACCCTCACAAACCGGCTGATCCTGGGCGCTCGTGGTCCTGTAAGAGTGATTGGACCGTCTCTCCTGCCAATTCTTTCTGCACAGCTTTGTCTCGTCGACGCAAGAGAGCGGAGACCGCATCGCTGGAATCAAGATGGGGCACTACCCATGGCGGGGTCCCGTTGCGAACACTATCCAGAACTTCTTTCACGAAGATCAGGTCCGGTGCCTTAATGAGGCTCACCCCCTCCGGTTCTTGAAGACGGCCCACGAATCCGTTTTGGATAAGACGTTCTACTTCTTCTTCCACCAGAGATACGGGTATATTCAGCTCGCTCGACAGCTCCGACGGCTTCAACGGACGATCCCCCTTCAGGTAGTGATGTCCCAGAGCCCGTAATACCTTAAGGGCCAACTGCTCGCGAAACACGAAGGTGCCCTGTTCCCACAGCAGGCGAGACAAATAGGCGGTCGGATATTGGTGGAAGAAGGAGAACTGCGCACCGATGAGCACGATCATCCAACCTACATACAGCCATAGCAGGAACAGGATCAGCACCGCAAAACCCGAATAGATTGCGCTGTATTTGGCGGAGGTCACTACGAATTTGGCAAACACTTCCTCTGCGATAATCCAGAGAATGGCCGCCGAGACACCACCGACCAGTGCAGAGCGCACCTGGACATACGTGTTGGGTATCATTTTATAGAAGAAGGTGAACACTCCGCATAACATCAGAAAGGGAATTAATTCACCGCTCCACACGACCAGCGTGCCGAGCGGCTCCATTTCCACAAGTCGCTGGACCAAGGTGTGGCTTTGCAGTGAGGCCACCATACCAAACGCGCTCACAACGAGCACCGGTCCCACAAGGACCACACTCAAGTAGTCCGCAAACTTCCGTTCCCATGTGCGTCCTTGCCTCACCTGCCAGACCGCATTCAAAGCCTGCTCGATTTTGTCGATCAAGGAATAGGTCGTATAGAAGAGGCCGGCGATGCCAACGACTCCCAACACACCGATTTTGATGTTGTCCACGAAGCCCACGATGGTGGTCGTAATTTCCTGCCCCTTCGGCCCAAGTGGTTCAAGCGCCTGGGCTAACGACGGTTCGATCACATGATGAACGCCGAACGCCTTCAAGACCGAGAACATCACGGCCAGAAACGGCACGAGGGAAAGGAGTGTCGTGAAAACCAAGCCGGCTGCCCGGGCATCGAGCAAACGATGGCGGAACTCCATTCCAACGGCGGTTGCCAACCGAAACGCCTGAGTGCCCAACCGCTGGAGCAATGGCATAGTCGTCAGATCCCTAGTCCAAAGGTCCTGTTTCCCGAACTGGGAGAGGCGAGTGGAACGGCTCATAGATTCTGCTCTCCCCTAACAGATTGTTCTAAATTCTGTGCCTACATTCCCAAGTGCGACAACGAGCTGCGAGAATGTCGTCCATCCGACTCCCCCGATCGTCTTCCAAAGCAAAGCCGTGGGCACACTTTACCTCGAATGGCACCCGTTTGTTAATGGAACCACCCTTCTTGAAGTGCATTCAGCGGTATCCGCACCGTAGGTTCCTTACGGACAGGAGGAGTGGCTTGAAATTACATTGTGTGATACGGTCCGTACTCCCATGCCTGATTCGGTATCCCCCTTCACGCTTGTCGATGTTCCGGGCGGCATGCCTCTTCTCGGCCACCTCGGCACGTTCAGGAAGCACCCATTGGAAGCCTTGTCAACCTGGTGGCGCCGGCACGGCGATGCGCTCCGCTTTCGCCTCGGCCCGAAGGCCCTCTATCTGTTCAGTCATCCTGATCTTGCGGAAGAAGTCCTGGTCAGACAATTCGACCGTTTTGTGAAGGTCTACGACCCTCAGCGGCCAACTGGTCTCGCACTCGTCCTAGGTAATGGATTAGTGACGAGCTCCGGCGAGGTCTGGAAACGGCATCGCCGCATTATCCAGCCGATCTTTCACCGCTCTCGGATGGCTGCGATGGCGGATCGTATGGCCCAGGTCGGCGAGCAGCGCGTGGCCGCGTGGAAAGACCGAGTGGGAAGCACGATCGACATCGCCGCGGAGATGATGCAGCTCGCCCTCGAAGTGATCTCGCAAACGATGTTCAGTACCAGCATGACTCAGCACATCGAGAGAATCAGTCATGCCCTCCGCGTAAGCATCACGTACGCCTTCGACTCGTTCAGTAATCCACTGTTCCTTCCCCTATGGGTGCCTACCGCACGCAACCGTGAATTTCATTCGGTGATGCAGTTCATGGACGAACTGATGTATGGATTGCTGGCCGAACGGCGTCACAGCGGAGCGCACCATGATGATCTCCTGGATCTGCTTCTTCAAGCTCGTGACGAAGAGACTGGTGAGGGACTGAGCGATCAGGAGCTGCGTGATGAGGCGTTGACCATCTTTGCCGCTGGACACGAGACCACGGCGAACGCGCTCGCCTGGACCTGGTACCTCCTCGCAACGCATCCAAAAGAGAGAGCGTATTTTCACGAAGAGATCGACCAAGTGCTCCAGGGAAGAACACCCACTGCTGACGACCTTCAGCACCTCCCCTATACACGGGCGCTGTTCGACGAATCGCTCCGGCTCTATCCCCCCGCGCCAGCCGTCCAGCGGAAAGCCGCAGCTCCCACGACCATCGGTGGTCTGTCACTACCGGAAGGTGCGTTCGTATTGGTTGGGACGTACAATCTGCACAGACACCCAGACTTTTGGCCCAATCCCGAACAATTTCGGCCGGAGCGATGGCTTAATGGTGAACGGTCAAGTTCCCGCTATGCCTATATGCCGTTCGGCGCGGGGCCACGCACCTGCGTGGGCCTCCATTTTGCGTCAGTTGAAGGACCGCTCCTGCTGGCTCTGATCGGTCGTCACTACGACCTCAAACTGGCGCAAGACAGTGTAGAGCCCCATCTCATGGTGACCTTGCGGCCCAAGGGTGGTATTCGGATGACGCTCCAGCCGAGGAAGGTATCCGTTGTCGTACCTACCAAACAGACTATAACGCACGCGAGCGAATTGTCGTAGACCAGACTGCCAGGCTTGCTACTTCCAGACCTTTGCTGGCCTTCTCCGCCATTGATAATACAACCACAGGATCGTTTCTCCAACTCTAGGGATCTCCTGAGTCCAACAACAAAGGGACGCATAGTACCATGGGTCAAGAAAGACCAGGAGGGTAAATATGCGTACTGTTTCAAGAATCTCATTATCAATACTTTGCTTACTACTTTTATCCGGTTGTGCTTTGACCAGCACGGCTCCGAACTTTAACGGACTGCATAATGTCGACGGCTCTGAAGCTCCAGTCCATATTAATTTGACGAAGGCCGCCGTGCATCTTGGTGTTGTGCTGCCATTCATTGGTGATGCCAGTCTTGATGGAGCCGTCGAGGAATTCACCAAAACGGCCAAGAAGGTAAGCGCAAATCGTGTCAGGATCGTTCAATCCGACGAGACTACGCTCTGGTGGGTTTTTCCACCCGTATCCTTTTTATTCACTCCAAAATTTACGAATATAGCTGGTGACGCACTCACGCAGCCCCCGAAGTGGTGTACCATTCATTAAGTGGCACGACTTGCCTAAAGACCTCCAGGAGTGGTGGGTTTGTTACGGATGAGGCACGCTGCCAAGCATAGGCACCCGGCCCAATCGGCAGTCTTGCGGAATTACACAGAACACGGCACGCGCCGATCTGCAGCTAAGCAAGGAGATCCCGGATCCACTTGGTATGTGCTCCCTTATCTGGTCTGACAGCCCGGATGGATGCAGGCACAGTTAATATCCTCCGTACGGGGGGAGCGGCATTCGTCAGAGCAGAACTCTTTTCCCGCCTCGGCGACACATATACACGAGGGATGGGCACATTTCTTTTCGGCCATGGTTTCTTCTAGAAGCACTCTATTGTGGACACGCATTCGTATCGTACACATGTTCTTTCTCATCCGTGAATTCAATGACGCTCCCCGCAACACGCTGGGGTATCACCGAACTAAAACCTTCAGAACTGACGCAGATCTTCGCGAGGTTGCTTCTGGCGCTGCACATACCCGTTTCACTGCCTGTCAGTTCACCCACTCGCCCACCGTCGCCACAGAGTACTCAAAACACGATGTGATCGTGGATTTGCCACGCACCGTGGGCCCTCCCTTCCGTACCCCTCGTCCCTCTGGTCGTCATATCCAGCAGTGTTACCAGAGAGATGCTCCCGTCGCACGCTATGGGGGAATTCACAAGTTCCACCAACAGTGATGGGCCGCCTTAATTATCACGCTGCAAAGTCGTCGTATGGCCCTGGTCCGTCACATAGGCTTTGACTATGTCGCCTGGCATCACTTGATCCAGCTTCGTACTCTTGTCGACATGGATCTTATGCACCTTGCCGTCGTTATCCTTGATGATGTAGTACCCTCCTTCGATATTCATCAAGGTTCCTTTTATCGTATCTTTTGTCAAACGCTCTTTGATGGTGGGACTGACTTCTTTGTCGGCCATGGGATCGGCTGCGTATGTCACACCTATTCCGGAGCCCCCCAGTCCCATCATAAGCATCATCGAGATTAATCCTGTTTTCATAGATGACCTCCGTTTAAGGTTGAATCATTTTTTCATGACATCACCGAATTGGGAGCTAGGAAAACACCGAGCACATACCCAGCAACACTGTTCACTCTCCTCCGGTTTAGACAAGAGCACAAACGGCAACGTCCGTTTTCTGATTATCGGCACTAGCAGCCGTGACATGACCCCGAACGCCGCAACGTCTCTTACATAATAGGGCGTCAATACCGACCGCACTCGATCTCAGACGCACCAACCCGAAGACGATCCGCGCACGGATGACGGTCATTGGAGAGAGGATTGTTTCAGAGTTGAATGGCGTATCGTGCGCCTGCTCGTTTGCTCGCAGGCCAGGTGTGTGTCAACTTTGAATCGCCCGCCAAACTTACCAAAATCGTGGCTAAGTCGATCAAGCGTGTCCTGATAAATGATGGAAAGGTTTGGTGGGCCGTGTAGGGGTCGAACCTACGGCCCGCTGATTAAGAGTCAGCTGCTCTACCAACTGAGCTAACGGCCCCACCGGATATTGAATTGTCGATACCGACCACAAGAGGCAGTTTGGTGCGCCTGACAGGATTTGAACCTGTGGCCCTCAGCTCCGGAGGCTGATGCTCTATCCAGCTGAGCTACAGGCGCTCCCTCAACCAAGGGAGATCACCTTAGCATAGCGTGAAAGATACTGTCTAGATCGTGTCCCGGTCACTTCCCCGAAACTCAGATAAGAATGCGTATGGGAGGAGCAGCTCTTCTCCTTGACTGCGCAGTGACATGCGTAAGCGATCTAGTTGTCGAGCCTCCATCTCAGCGAAGACGTTTTCTTCTTCCCGAAGGCTTTTCGACAAGCGAAGAAGAGGAACTGCGTTCTGAACGGCGCAAGCACCAGTTACTCGTAGGCCATCATCAGGCGGTATGCCCATGGAGCGGCAGACCAGCGGTCGAAATTCATACACGCTGCAACGACCGTCGCTTTCCAGAGCCGGACAGGGCAGCGAATTGAAACGTTCGATGACCCTGTCCATTTCTTCATCCGACCACTGGTCAACGAATTGATTTGTAATCAGCCGCGGCGCGGCAACGCGTAGCTGGTTGACCTGCTCTCTCGCTATGCCCTCCATTCTCTTTCGATCATTCGCGGGACACGAGGCAAGGCCCCGCTGGATTTCCTGCCAGTCGAGGAGGGTCACAGGGAAAAGCCCAATACAGCAATGAGAGCAGCCTTGGCAACAGGGAAGGTTGTCGAGGAGAAAGGCTTTGGCGCGTTCAAACCAGTGCGCGGTCTTTCGAAACAGAGAACTGGAGGGCAAGAGGAGATCTCCCGACAGATCAGTTTTCTCCCGATATCGATAGATCCACGATGAGGTCGCCTTTAGGGGAATAGAAGCCCCGATTGTCGATTTGGACGATCCCGTCGCACTGCTCCTGATAAAACTCCAGGATCCACCCATTGAAATCGTAACCTTCGTCGGTCACATCCTTTTCCGAGATCCGCGTCGTCAGGATAAACCGGCACCGTGTCACGTATTCAAGCGCAAGTTGTGCCTCTATATCCGCATGAGC
>JAHBWT010000073.1 GCA_019636815.1 Nitrospira sp. | reverse complement strand
GATAAAATTCGCCGCAAACAACCCGACAAAAAAGATGAGCAGAACGAGGGTAATGATGCCCAACCCTGGGATGTAATGGTCCGGCACTAATTCCGCCATGGCATCGCCCAAAATGCCGTCAAGAGCGGTAAATAGCGTCTTCAGGATAAGGATCGTGCCCCAGATTGGAATGACGACAAGCAGTCCTGTCAGAAAGTACCGTCTTAGAGCGGTCTTGAGCATGAATCACCGACACCCAGTCAATGGGAGAATATTGGATCATTCATCTTACAGAGTTCCAGACAGACCTCGCAAGCGTTTTATTGTAATTTTCAACGAGTTAGGAGATCGCCACGGCGAGATTTCTAAAAGGTACCGGTCTTGCTATTCACGATGGGCTGACATAGGATCGGTCGTCATTTTTTTAAGGACGCTACGAGGATGTGATGCCGAGTGCCTCCCGACAATCACCGGGCATTTTCATTACGCTGGAAGGCGGTGAAGGAAGCGGAAAAACGACACAGGCCCGAAGGCTATGTGCGTGCCTCACCGCCCAGGGCCTCACTGTGCTACGTACACGCGAACCAGGGGGAACTCTTCTCGCCGAACGGGTGCGTACTATCCTGCTCGACCATCACAAGGAAACCATCGCTCCGGAAACAGAGGCCTTGCTCATTCTGGCAGCCAGGCGCCAGCATGTCGATCATGTCATCAAGCCTGCCCTGGCGCAAGGAAAGACCGTGGTCTGCGATCGATTCTCCGACTCGACGATGGCCTACCAGGGGTATGGGCGTGGGCTGGACCTTCGGATCCTACGCACGATGAACAATTGGGCAACCGGAAAACTAGCCCCCCATCTCACCTTGGTCTTTGACGTTCCCGTTTCCGTAGGACTTCAGAGAAGGCGAGGCCAGGACGCCACGCAAAATCGATTGGATCGAGAAGCCGAACGGTTCCACAAGAACGTACGTGCGGGATTTCACGCGTTAGCAAAGAAAGAACCACGGCGTATCATGATGGTTGACGCGTCGTCATCCATTGAATCCGTCGAACGCGAAGTAGAATATCTCGTTACTAACTGGATTAAAACCCACCGTTTCCCAAAACCACGTCGCCGTGAGGATAGATGCCCTTCGCTGATATCATAGGCCACGAACACCCCATCTCCTTGCTCCAGGCGAGTGTGCGCAATGGGCGCCTGGCCCACGCCTACCTCTTCCACGGTGAGGCCCGGATCGGAAAATGGATGACCGCCGTCCGGCTGGCTCAGGCTTTGAACTGTGAACAACCTCGCAACACGGACAATTCCGACAGCTGTGGCAACTGTCGGTCCTGCTTACAAATAGCGGCTCGGACGCACCCGGACTGTTTCGTGATCGAATCCGATCCGGAATCAGCGACGCCTCAAATCAAAATCGAGCAGGTACGGGAGATCGAACAGCAATTCGTCTATCGACCACTCATCGGCGAACGGAAGATCTGCCTCGTTGACGAAGCCGATCGATTGACCATCGGTGCGGCCAACGCCCTCCTCAAGACCTTGGAAGAACCCCCGGGGCATGGACTCTTTGTCCTTGTCACCAGCCGACCACATGCGCTTCCAATCACCATCCGATCACGTTGCCAAGCGCTCCGGTTCACCGCGCCGGCCCGCACACAAGTCGAAGCGGCAGTGATACTCAAACGGGAGCTTCCACCTGCCGATGCCCGTTTTCTTGCCGTCCTCGTTGATGGCCGCATCGGGGAAGCGCTCGAGACCAATGTCCTCGATGTTCGCGCGCGGCAACAAGAATGGCTCGCATTGGTGAAGCCACAGTCTTTGGCATCAAGCACGGCCATCCTCTCAGCAGCCGAGAGCTTCGCCAAGTCAGATCGCGGAGAGGAAACACTCAGCTGGCTCACACGATGGATCCGCGATCTTGTCATTCTCATCGTGGGTGGAGACCAGGACCAGATTCTTCACCTCGACCAACTCACCGACTTGCGGCACTACGCCCAACGAGCGGACATCGACTATCTCTTGACTCTTCTGAATGACATCGAGCGCACCCGGCAGCAAGCCACACGGCACCTGAATCTGCAGATGGCTCTGGAAACGACCTTTCTTCGCCTGCGCGATGCACTCAGGCTTGTCCCAACCAGTGCCTCCGCCTAGAAATCGACGCGCTCAACCTGTTATCTTCCCCTCGTTATGGAGAAGGACAACACCGTTTACATCACGACACCGATCTACTATGTGAACGACGTTCCACATATCGGCCACGCCTACACCACGGTCGCGGCCGACGTGCTGGCTCGTTATTGGCGGCTGCGCGGGCACGAGGTATTTTTTCTCACCGGTCTCGATGAGCATGGACAAAAAGTCCAGCAGGCGGCGGCCAAAGCCGGCATCGACCCGCAAGTCCACTGTGACAAACTCGCACCGCAATTTGAAGATCTCTGGAAGAAACTGAACATCTCGAATGATGCCTTTATCAGGACGACCGATCCACAGCACAAATCCGTCGTCCGGCGATACCTCCAGCAGCTCTACGACAAGAATCTGATCTACAAAGATTCCTATACCGGATGGTACTGCACGTTCGACGAACGGTTCTGGACTGAAAAAGATGTCGAGAACGGAGTCTGTCCGGATTGTAAACGCCCCGTCGAAAAACTCAGCGAGCACAACTACTTCTTCAAGATGGGGCAATATCAGGACCGCTTGATCGAATACATCAAGGCATATCCAGACTTTATTCGCCCTGAGTCACGGCGCAACGAAGTTCTCGGCTTCCTCCAAAACCAGAAACTGAGCGACCTCTCAATCTCCCGACCAATATCCCGACTCTCCTGGGGCATCGAACTGCCCTTCGATAGGGACTACGTGACCTATGTCTGGTTTGATGCCCTCGTGAATTACGTATCCGCCTTAGAATATCTTCCTCGCGAGAATCCCGTCGGCGAGCGCTTCTGGCCTGCCAATGTCCATCTGGTCGGCAAAGATATCCTGACGACCCACGCCGTGTACTGGTCCACGATGCTGATGGCATTGAATCTTCCGCTACCGGGAACGATCTTTGCCCATGGCTGGTGGACCGTGGATGGTGAAAAGATGTCAAAGAGCCGAGACAACGTTGTTGATCCAAACACAATGGTCGACAAGTTCGGCGTGGATGCGTTTCGGTATTTCTTACTGAGAGAGGTTCCGTTCGGTCAGGACGGAGATTTCTCACAGGCAGCCATGATCACCCGCGTCAACAGCGATCTTGCCAATGGGTTGGGCAATCTCCTCAGTCGGACACTGACGCTGATCGAACGAACCCAGGCAAACCAGATACCAGCCCCTGAGCTAATGGGGCCGCTAGAGCAAGAGCTGCGGGGAGCCGCAGTGACGCTCTTAAACGAGACGCTCCCGCACTATTTCGAACGGTTGGAGTTCAATCGAGCCCTCGAATCTATTTGGCACGTTGTCCAGTTGGCCAATCAGTATGTCGACAAGACCGCGCCATGGACCCTGGCAAAGACCGATCGCGATGCCGCACAACTCAGAACCGTGCTCTACACCATGGCGGAGACACTCCGCTGCCTCAGTCTGGCAACCTATCCCGTTATTCCACAGAGTGCGCAGTCACTCTGCTCTCAGCTTGGACTCTCAGCTGACTTCGCAAATCCGTTACTCAAAGACAAGGTTGAATGGGGGGGCCTGAAGCCAGGTACCGCTATACACAAGGGCCAATCACTTTTTCCACGCATCGAAAACAAACCAGGAGCTAAACCAGTGACCGAATCATCTGTCCCTTCACAGCAGACGCCTGCTACTCCAACGCCCACAGCACCCCAGACGCTGTCGGCTACACCGCAGATCACTATAGACGAATTCGCAAAGATTCAGCTCAAGACCGCGAAAGTCCTTTCCGCCGAACGCGTGCCGAAATCGGAAAAGTTGATCAAGTTGCACGTCTCAGTCGGCACGGAACAACGCCAGATCGTCGCCGGCATCGGAAAGAAGTACGAGCCGGATGCTCTGGTCGGTAAGACAATCGTGATTGTGGCAAATCTGAAACCAGCCAAGCTCATGGGTATCGAGTCGCAGGGGATGGTACTTGCAGCGGGAGACGCTGATGTCCGCGGGCTACTTACCGTCTTGGAAGAAGTCGATCCTGGCACGAAGGTGAAATGACGCGGTTATCCCCGGTCTCGCTGATACTCATCCTCTCGCTCTTTCAGTTCCCCTGCCTTGTGACCCTAGCCAAAAGCCAAACCCTTCCCGAGATACCTCTCAACGGACCTCAACCGACGACGGTACTTGTCCGCGTCGTCGCCCACGGAGCCATGGTGTTAGGACGAGAGGTCGGTGGAGCGCGCATCACCATCACCGATGTGGCAACTGGCTCGATTTTAGCGACCGGCCTGCAACAGGGAGAAGCCGGTGATCAGAACCAGATCATGCGTACTCCCCATATGATGGAAGAACCAATCTATAGCTCTCGTCCATCCGCCGCCTTTACCACCACATTGCAGCTACACAAACCGACATTAGTGGAAATCTCGGCCGAAGGGCCGTTGGCTTATCCCGCCTCATCGCAACGCACCAGTAAGACCCTCTTATTAATACCAGGCGAGGACCTCACCAACGACGGCATTGTGCTACACCTCCATGGCTACCTCGTCCATATTGAGCGCCCTACGCCGCGCGAACCGCTGATCGCCAAAGATGATGTGAAATTGCGGGCGGCGGTCAGAACCCTGTCCGGCTCCCTCGTCCGTCCCCATGGAGATTGGGACTCCCGGAAGATCCGCATTTATGGAGAAGTCTTGATCGGTGACCGGATCATCGAGCGACTGCAGATGTTCTACGATGAGGGGAGTCGAACGTTTGAAGCACCGTTTTTTGTGCCACCGTCAGGTGACGTTCCCGACGGCATCACGCTACGCGTCATTGCAGCGGATCTCTCAACCGGCAATTCAGGAATGGACCAGGCTCATTACCCGGTGTTGAGCGAACGGCTTCCTCCTCTGCCAGACTGAGGTTCCACAAACCTTCGTCCATGACTTGCCGCATCTCATGCCTCATGCGAAACTGTCATTCATGACGACGCCGGCCTCATACTCGCATCTCCGCTCACGGCTCCAACTTGCCTTGGCCATCAATGCCGTCATCATTGCAGCTGAGTTCGTCGGAGGATGGTTACTCGATAGTATCGGCCTTATGAGCGACGCGAGCCACAATCTCGTCGACCAAGGCTCGCTGTTCCTCGCTCTCTATGCCCATCTCCTTACGGCGCGCCCGGCTTCCGAGACCCGAACCTTCGGCTATCACCGCGCCGGCGTTCTTGCGGCGTTTCTGAACAGTTTCATTCTGCTGTTAACCGCCCTCGGTATCGCAATCGTCGGCATCAAGCGACTTCTGCAACCAGTTCCTGTTGACGGCACATGGGTCATGGCTGTGGCCGCCGTCAGTTTCGTGGCCAATCTCGGCATCGCCCTCTTGCTCCAGCACGGAGCGAAAGACGATTTGAATATTCGAGGCGCATTCTGGCACATGCTGGCAGACGCCTGGGTGTCGCTCGGCGTCATCGTCAGCGGTGGAGCCATTCTCCTCACAGGCTGGACCGTACTAGACCCTCTCATCAGCTTGCTGATCGTCGGGGTTATTTTCCGAGGAGCCTGGCCGATCTTTAAAGAGTCGATGGAAGTGCTTTTAGAAGCAACGCCGCCTGGCATCAGCGCGTCTCAGGTGGCCGCGGCTATGGAAACCATCCCCGGCGTCAAAAACGTGCATGACCTCCACATCTGGGCGGTCGAGCCCCGTCTCATCATGCTCACCAGCCACGTCATGATCGCGCCTCACCACAGTCCTCTGGAGTTACTGTCGTTGATCCAAAGCCGGATCACCGCGGGGTTCGGCATTAAACACATGACCATTCAACTGGAAACCGCGTGTTGCGATCCCGACGACATCCACTGCGACCTGCGGAAACTGGCGGAACCGCACGACGAAGCCCATTCCTTCGCGCATCATCATTAGCCTCTTCGACTTATTCAGCTAGTCAGCCGTGATTCCCCCAGAGAGATGGCAGACCTGTCAGGTGTGCTGATGAAAGTGTGGGAGCCTGAGCAAACGCGGCGTCCAAGGGACCACAAATTAGGTTGGACTTAGCGGGGGAGAGATTACCAGAACCGGAAGGGACCGGAGTCCAAATGCACGAACCTCGAGCGTTTATAAAATCCGACCCCCCCGTATCCCAATTCCAGTGCTGCCTGACGAAGTTTCTTCGGGTGGACACCCGGAATTAAGAGATCGATGGCCTGTCCCTGCATATGGAGACTGTTTCTCGCAGCGCGTCCACCTTTCCGCACGAGGATGGCATTGTATTCGGGAGACCGGAAACCCGAAATGAAATGGATGTCTTTCCTAGTCCCAAGTTTGTTCTGCACCAAATTCACATGCTCCAACACGCGCACATCGATCGCTCCGACTTCACCCGAGTAATGGCAGCGCATCAGATAATTCACATCGTCAAGCGCCTCAAGGTCATAGTTACCCGACGCGTCGCGATAGGTCACATCTACCCGCTCATCCGTCCACGCATTGACCAACGTCAGCCGCCCTTCTGGAAGCTCACGAGCCTGCACCGGCTGTGGACCGACGAGCCGTCCATTTAGCAGCAAGGTTCCGACCAACGACGCCTGAAGGAATGCCCGGCGAGTCCAGACCCATTTGGACCTATCGGCACTATTCACAGAAACACTCCTTACATGAGGAGGAAAATTTCACCACGGTGGGCGTTCTCAGTCTGTCGCTTGTAACAAAAATCTATAATGGGGGTCAACCTAAAACTCTTGCCTCCATGCGGCGTTTCGCAGGCCCCATCGCATTCCATGAGATATAGAGATACGACTGTTGTTGATTGGCCGTGAGACAAAAAAGACCCCGAGGTCCTGCATCACGGATGGAGCCGATCGGCCCCATCATGCGCTTATCGTTTGTACGTACAACTAGATATCCTTTATTGCTAGACAGTGTCCGGTCCCATCGGTATGATCACTGCGTATCCTGCGAACAGCTATGGCAACCATTCTAGTCATCGATGACGAACCATCTATTCGAGGACTTCTCAAAGAGGTCCTGGAAAAGGCGGGACACCGCGTGCTCCAAGCAGAGGATGGGCGTAAAGGATTGACGCTCTATCAGCATGAACCAGTCGATCTCGTCATCATGGATTTGTTGATGCCGGAGACGGACGGCCTGGAAGCAACGCTTCAGCTCACCAGAGAATATCTCGACGCCAAAGTGATTGCGATCACAGGCGCCCAAGGCGACCAAAACTTCTTGGATATCGCCAAACTCTTCGGCGCCCGACGCGCCTTTGAAAAGCCGTTCGACATCAACAAGCTCCTTGAAGCGGTGGAAGAAGAACTCGCTGTCGCCTGATTCAGGTTGACCCGGGAGTGCTCCTCACCACGTTACCGCCTGCTTGTCAATTCTTTCCGTGCGAGACCGCGCATCATGGCTGAGTCGTTGTACCCGACCTCACTCAACGCATCCATCAAGTGCAGGCCCTTCGACGCGACCAATTCCTTCGCCTTCGCATAGTTTTTCGCGTTGAACCGCGCCACAGCCGGCTGACCGTTTACGATCTGACAGGCCAACACCTCTCCATTCACATCGAGGGTACCGCCTTGCTCAACCAGCGTTCTTGCCTGAGCCACGGTGATCCCATGCAGGTCGGCAAATTCTTGTAGGCCACCGGTTTCGACAAGCCGTCCATCCGGCATGATACAGAGCCGCTTGAAATGCGGTGACCAGTCCTTGCGGAAATCGATGTACTTGATGTCGCCGCCTTTGGCCACAGCACGATCCAATGTCCGGTAGTCCAACCCCAAATTCTTCTGTTCAAGCTTGGCCTTCAGCTCCTCCGGCAATGTCCTGCAAAAAACCTCCTGCGCGGCATCGAGGAGAGGAACCGCTCTGGTTCCGACCAATTGTTCTGCCTCTGCAAACTGCATGAGATCCAGCGTCCATGTTTGTTTAGGCGCGGGACCGGCAGGATCGATCCAGCAGGCGAATAGGCCGCGCGTGAGAAGACCTCCGATCTCGGGATACACATAGGTTCCCCCCTCGGTCAGCAGCTTCGTCATTGTCTCGAGCGGCACATCATAGCTTTCAGAGAGGACCTTTGCATGGGCTGCGAGATCCTCCGATTCCGTCATGGCGCAAACGCTCACATTCCCTGGAGCATCAAATTCCGAATAATCTTCGACAATGTTATAGAGTACCGTCCGCTTGGGCTTCTCGACTTTCTTCTTGATCTTAAACATCCGCTGACTCGTTGTTTTAACCAGCACTCATGATGAACGGCGTGGCAAGTGGTGATAGGGCGGCAAGGTCTGCAATCGTCTATCTTCCACGGGCCCACCGATCGTGAAGTGATAGAGCGATTGCAGGGCAAGAGTCTTGATGCCCACGATTTCGTGGACTGGATCGTCGAAGAAACAGCCGATCCCCGTCGCTCGCACTCCTGCCGCTTCTGCTTCGAGATACAGAACCTGCCCGAGCAAACCCGCTTCCCAAAACATGCGTGGATACCACCAAGCGCCTCGTCCCCGCAAGGTCCCCTCAAATTCAGCCACCATTCCGAACGAGAAGGCGCTGTCGCCGGCGATATCCTGATGGCAACTGACCTGCGCAGCCAATCGTTTGGCGTCGCCTTCGAGTAGCCAATACAGAGGAAGCCCTTCGGGACAGCCAGGTGCGACCGTCCAAGTCAACTCCGTGTTCATGGCTTGCTGAATGAACGACAACTTTCTGCTGTCCCGCACGAGAAAATACAGTCCAGGCGTGAGCCCATCGACCCGATGGATGAATATCATGAGATGGATGGCGGGATCGTAAGGCCAGACATCCCACGGTATCAGCCGTTCCAACTGTGACCGTTCAGCACAGGGTATGACCCGCTGCATCATTCGAAAAAATGTCGAAGCTGAGATCGACGTTTTTCCATCGAATGCCACGGCGCTTCGCCGCTGGCGAATAATCTGACCCGCCGACGGGCCAGCGTCGCTTACCGCTCGTGAAACGTGAAGCGCATCGGAAAGTGGGAGCGCTCTCGTGGGGAGAGAAATTGCCAGTTTGTCGGCCCGTGTCTTCCATGAGGCTTCGGCAACCTCGTCGATGACGTCCCAATGCACACCATGCTCCTGGCTCAATCGATTCGCGCTCCCATGCCATCTCGCTTCGGCCAGTTCCTTAACAATGTTTGGATCAAGGAACAAAGGAATCCCCGTTGACTCTAACCCATGAGGATCGTTCCCTGGCCAAATCACCGCCAGGCAGTCCGGATGTTCCGGCTCGGCTTCACCGAAGTCTTCCTTCCGATCAGTCCCGAGCAACATCGCGACCGTGTTCTGATCTATGCCATCTATGAGAACCATATTCCAACCCAATGTCGCGGCGGCGATCCTTGCACTTCCGATCGCATGACCAACATCATGATTGCAGTACCGAAACGCTCGCTCGCCATACTTCCACGCTTCGCGCCAGTGAACAGACGTGAGCCCAAAAAGGAAGGCCCCTGAAGGGAATGGGGCCAGCAACCGGGAAATGGGATCCCCAGGGAACTCTGCCCGCAATTCCAATCCATGTTCCTTCGGCGCGTAATGATACAGACCTGGCGCCAGGTCGAGTCCATCGATCGTTGGTAAGCCGATATAGCCTTCGGTTGGATGCAAGTTCCCTGAGGAGGGGTTACTCCGTAACGCCCACTCCGATTCCCCCGCCTTCTTCCAGGCCGACAAGGCAAGGGCATACTCAAAAAATCGTGAGAGCGTTCGTACGGTCAAAGACTGGCATGGGACTGCCCCTCGTTCGTAAATCGCGCCATATGCAGGCGACAAGGGCTCTTCGGTTGGCTTGAGTAGTGGAAGAGAGATTTGCTGGGCACCCTCGAACCGCCGGAATGGATCTGGCTGATTTGCCCAATCAAGATACCCTAATGAACGGGCATAGCGATTGAAATGATGCTTCGTCTGCCCATGATACCGAATAACCCGGTCAATGAGATCGACCTGTGCATCCTTAACAGATAATGAAGGAGTATTCATTGTTGCCTGGTTGAGACTAAAAAAGTGGATTGCAAAAACTGTGAACAATCTCTTATTCTGAAGCACCTGACTCGCATTATGATACACGCAGTCGTAGGAAAGTCACAAAGCATGCCATATCAGGACGAGATATCCCTGAGTCGTCATATGATCATTCGGGTCTTGATTGCGACAACCTTCCTCCTCCTTGTCGCCAGCACTGCGGGACAGATAGCGCGTCATGTGTTTGGGCACCCGGGACTAATGGGAGTCGTCCCTCTGTTCTACGTAGACGAGGAGGGCAATATCCCCACATTTTTTTCGGCTTCTTTGTTGCTGTACGCATCTCTTCTTCTTGCGCTCATCAGTCGGCTCGAGAAAAAATCGAATGGTTCCCGTTGGCGCCAATGGACAATTCTCGCATTCGCACTCCTGTACATGGCAATTGATGAGGCTTCCGAGATCCATGAATTGTTGCAGACACCAGCCAAATGGCTGATAGGCCGCCAGAATGCCAAAGGCGTTTTGACCTATGCGTGGGTCCTGTTTGGCATTACCTTTATCTTGGCTTTTGTACTCTCCTACTTGAAGTTTTTCTTCAGTCTTCCCTCGCGAACACGAAAACAATTCTTTGCAGCCGCAGCCGTTTTTCTTAGCGGCGGATTGGGTATGGAACTAGTGGAAAGTTACTATGTCGGAACGTATGGTAGAGAGACTTTTGGGCAAGCCATACTCGTAACAGTGGAGGAAGGTCTGGAAATGGCGGGCGTGATCATTCTCATCAACGCCCTGCTAACCTACATTCATAGTTGCTATGGGGACGTGCGCTTGAGATTCGCTTAACCTAAAGAAAGTCCGTCGCTCATGGCCTCTTTGGATGAACGTATGACTATGTCCGTGATATGCCGTAGCCCTGTCAGCCTCATTGACCTGCTTCCTCATCTCGTGAATGCTACCCGGATCCCTTCCAGATAAAGTCCCATGTCCTTACCCCCACCTGTCTGCACAAGCCGCGTTTCACTGGACCTACGCCACCTACAAATTACTAGTCGATCTCGGACCAACTCATGTACAATACAACATCTTAATGAAGGTCCACTCATGAGTGAAGTCGAGCAGCTTGAACAGAGGATTTCCAATCTCCCTCCCAAGGATTTGGCGCAATTCCGGGCGTGGTTCCTCGAATTCGACGCCCGCCTGTGGGACCAGCAAATCGAGACCGATCTCAAAGCCGGCAAACTAGATTCGCTGATTGCAGAAGCCCGTGCCGAATTTGAGCAAGGCAACTCCCGGCCTTTGTGAAGCATTATGCCTCGTCACGGTTTTGGTCCGCATACCGTGCACTCCCCGAAGATGCTCGCGCCCTAGCAGATAAGAACTTCGCGCTCCTGAAAGAAAATTCTCGGCATCCTTCTTTACACTTAAAACGCATGAGAGAATTGTGGTCGGTGCGAGTCGGCGACCACTATCGAGCACTTGGCTTGGAAGTTCCAGATGGAATTCAATGGATCTGGATAGGAACCCATGCCGACTACGACAAGATGCTTCATCGAGGTTGATGTTCCACATGCGCTTTGATCCGGCCCTCACCGCACAAGAAGCTTTTCACCAAGCCGAAGTCGAGCTCGGCTCCGACTGGGAAAGAGCCGTTGAGTTGGAAGAGACGTTTTCGTCCAATGCCGGTGCTATCGCCCGCAAAGCCTATGAGGGCTTGCTTGCCTTGGCACAGTGTTATCCCAACGCTCACTCGTTTCAGGCCTTCTGCATTTACATCACCTGGCAGCAGGCGACAGAAGAAACCATCGCACGTCATTTCGAGACGGGCATCAGACTGTGTGAAGCGTATCTCGCCTCTCGTGAAGCGGGAGCGGGACAGGATTTTGAGCGAATCGAGGAGCTGTACCGATCGTTCCGAGCTGGGTTGGGCCTGGAAGAACAGGACGAGCTGCAGATTGAATACAAGCGAGACACGCCAAAAGGGGGAGACTGACGGCGTCTCTCATGAAGTGTCTCTCGCATCTCGCAAACAAAGATGAGACATGCTTTCTTTCCGCCCTGCGCTTCACGCTTCACGAACGACAAACTTCATGTCGGACGACGATAAACATCGAGCTCGCATCTTTCTCCATCGGGGAGATCTCGTTCAGGCTCGCGCGGCCTGGGAAGCGGCAGTTGCCGATGATCGCGCGGCCAGGACCCCACAGGCGCTGTCCTCTTCTCTTGGAAACCTCGGCAATACTTGCGCACTGATGAACGATTTTATCCACGCCGAAGCGTGCTATCGTGAAGTCCTCGACATTCAGCGGACTGAGCGTAATCTCACAGCCGTGGCCCATACCTTGGTCAACCTGGGGAACCTGCATATCGGTTCCGATCATCCCGAAAAAGCTCGTCCCTACTATCTCGAAGCCATGGATTTTTTGCGCCAACTCCAAGACAGCCGAGGTCTCGGGATTCTCTATACCAACCTGGCGCTGCAAGAGGCTCGAGACGGCCAATGGGACCAGGCCGTCGCATCATTTAAACAGGCCCTCGATCATCACCGGACAGTCGGCAACGAAGAGGGGCTCGCTGTCACGTATAGTCAACTTGGGAAATGCTATCTCGATCAAGGAGATCTCATCAGAGCCGAGCGTTGCTTAAACAATGCCTCCGAGCACTACATCAAACTGGGAAACGAACCGGCTGAAGCCGCCGTGCTCCGTCTTCTTGCAACGGTCTATCAGACACGCCAGGACTCGATCTCCGCGTTCCGTTGTCTCGAACGCGTGGTGTCGCTCGACGAGCGCTATGCGTTACCTGAGCTACAGGCCGATTCAGAGCGCCTCACGAAGCTGAGGTCAACTGAATAGCTCAACCTCCATTTTTCACCGAACACTCCCTCCGTTCGATTTTCCGGCAACCCTTCGAACTTCTGGACAGAATTCAATCGTCTGCTACCTTTGAAGCATCACGCCTGGATATCGATCGATCAAGTTTCATCTGACATGAGCCGACAAGACAGTGACCTGGAGACAGCATGGATTGTTGTGTCCGCACCTTCGCCACCGTCGTACTCACCGCCGTTCTGGCGGCACCCAGCGTCCGGGCCGACGATAGTGGGCCGACTATCACAGTCGGCACACAAGAAGTGGGACTCACAGCCGGCTATATGTTCTCCCACCGACTCACAGAACTGCACACAACCAAGCAGCACGGACCAGCTGTTATGCCGTCGTGGATGATGACTCTGACCGATCCGATCGGCAATAGCTGGTATCGAGGACAGATCTCGCTCGGAGCGGAAATGGTGTACCTGGAATTCAGAGAGCCGCTTGTGACGCATGGCATCGGGTTCACACCGAGGATCAAGTACACGTTCGTCGCTCTGGGCCGACTTCGCCCCTATGCAGAATTCAGCGGGGGGCCCTTCTGGACGGACCTCGGCGGGCGCATCCGTGAACAAGCCAACCAATTCAACTTCGTCTTGTCGGGTGGGATAGGCGTGTCATGGTTCATCACGCCGCAACTAGCTCTCAATGCCGGCTACCGATTTCATCACATTTCCAACGCCGGTACGGCTTTTCCAAACCTTGGGCTGAATGCAAGCCTCCCCTTCGGTGGATTTTCTTTTTATTTTTAAGGAGACGACCATCATGACGAGACATGCTTTCCGCTGGTCGATCTTGGGCTTCATCGGAATCGTATTATGCACGAGCACAGGATGCACACGATCCATCGAACTGAAACCTTCCTCTGAAAATTCGCAGCCGGCCATCACTCACTCGCTCCCCAGTGACGAGCGGGTTCCGTTGGTGATGGACTCGTTTCAACTGTTACGAAACGGCGCGCCACAAGATCCCTCAACTGAAGCTGAACGGCGGATTCTCAATCGAGTCCTGGAAACCAGTCTCTTCTCGACGCTGATTCCTCTTGGAGCACAGTCAGATACGCTCGGTGAGAAAATCGTCTCCGCACGCATCACCATGGATGAAGCCATCGAGCCGCATTCCTGGCTGTCGGCCTTCAAGGGCATCATCATCGGCGGATCCATGTTCCTTCTCTCACCGTTTATCGATCTTGAATACGATTATTCGGTCAAAGTCGGTCTTGAGCTCGAACGGTGGGACGGACAGGTCAAACGGTACGAAGGTTCCTCGTCCGGTACAGTCCAATACAAATTGTTCGGCGCCACACCGGTCATGATCGATGAACTCAAGGGACACGTGATGGAAGCCTGCCTCAGTGACGTAACCGGCCAACTCGTCCGGGACACCACACGGTACATGGCCAGCAGCGCCCCAATCTCCAAATCAGGCATTCGCACGATCACGGTACAATCCAAAAGGCCATCGGTCACGCAGCCCTCCCTGTCCATCGTCCCGACCACCAGCAGTCCATCTCAATAGTAGGCCTCCAAAAAGTCAGCGTCGAGCCTTGGTCTGGTCGATGCGGCTCCTTCGATGGTATAGTCATTGACAACCAGCGAAGGAGACTGTCCATGAATCTCGACGATGCCAGAAAACGTATCGAATCTGCCGTCACGCAATATGGGCAACATGCTGCTCCCGCCATTGACCTCGTCATGGCCGAAGTTCGTTCCGACATGGGAGCCGGCGCATTCAATGAATTGGTGGAAGAGTTCGATCTTGAGTTGATGTACAACATCGCCCCAATGGAATCAGACCATTCCAGCAGTTGAGTAAATTCTTACTCCGCCATGTGGGACTCGTGATTCTCACACACTCCCGCCTATGCCGCTGATCTGGACCGCCATCTCCGGACATGGATTCGGCCATGCGGCGCAAGTCGTGCCGGTCCTCAATGCGTTGGACCGTCTCGTGCCAGACCTCCACGTCCTCTTGCGTACGACCGTACCGGCAGCCTTCTTTCAGGACCGTCTCTCGATCCCGTGGGAAATAAACGCGGTTCAGCAGGACATCGGCTGCATTCAACACGGCCCCATGACGATCGACGTAGAGGCGACCTGGCACGAACACCATCGATTCCACAGCACCTGGAATGAACGGCTTCAGGCTGAGGTCGAAGCCATGCATGCTGCAGCTCCAGACCTGGTCTTGGCCGATACTCCCTACTTGGCGCTGGCAGCCGGAAGACGAGTCGGTATTCCCACCGTCGCACTGGTCAGTTTCACATGGGACCTCATCCTATGCGAATATCACCCTCCTCCATCAATCGATCCCCGCACACTCATCGAATCGATTCGTCGGGCCTACGCCCAAGCCGATCTCGCCCTACGAATCGCGCCGGCTCCTCCCATGACGATCTTCAAACAGCTGATCGATATCGGACCGATTGCAGAACCGGCTCATTCGGCTCGTGAACGACTCATCGAGTCCCTACAGCTGACGCCTGGAGAGCGTATCGTGCTTATCGGATTCGGCGGTATTCCCTTGACCTCACTCCCCTTCGACATATTGGAATCGCTCACCGGCTATCGATTCCTCTTCGATGGGCCGGTCCCAGAAGGCAGCAAGCGATTCATCTCTACCAAGTCTCTCCCCTTCTCATTCAAAACGTTGATGGCCTCAGTCGATGTGATCATGACGAAGCCTGGGTACGGAACGCTGGTTGAGGCCGTCACCTTGCGAACGCCCATGGTGTATGTTCGTCGGTATAACTTCGGAGACGAACAACCGCTCGTGGACTATCTCCGTCGGTATGGAAGAGGCGTAGAACTCTCCTTCCATGATTTCGTGCACGGCCGGTGGCTGTCTGCGCTCGAGGAGGTTGTTGATCTCACCCTCCCAGTCGCTCCTCCTCCCCCAACAGGCGCAGGTGACGCCGCGGCAGAACTGGCAAAGTTCTTGTAAATCTTTCCCCCGCCATGGTTGCGCCATCAACGCCTCAGTGGGCGACGCTGGGTCGCTGATCAACCACTACTTACCCGTTCTCATGGTGTGAGGCCTCCCTCATATCACTCCCGCAGTCCTTCAACACCGACGACAGAAAATCAATAACAATTTCTTTTTCGCACTCGCGCGAACGCGCTGCCTTTTTTGCGATTTCTTCGTCGCGCACATCGAGGGTGCTATAGTTGTGACCTGTCGTCTGACGATCCGGTCAATCGCCACCAATACCATTCCATGAACACATCTCTTCTGTGCTCCGCATCCGCTATCGACCCCCAAATAGCCGCTCGGGCCGGCAAAGGCGATCACCTTGCCTTCAGCCAGCTCTATGATCAATCGAGCACGGTGCTCTTCAGCCTGGCAGTGCGAATCCTGGGGAGTCGAGAGGGGGCAGCAGAGATCCTACAGAGCGTGTACGTCGAAGTGTGGAGAAAAGCCGTTCGTTATGATGTCGGACGCGGAACACCGATCACCTGGCTGCTGACCCTGACTCGCAGTCGAGCCATCGATCGCCTGCGAGCGTCCGGCCCCCGCGTTCTTCGACAAGATGGATCAAGCGACGGCGTCGAGAATGCACCAACGGGAGAGTTCGAGGCTCCGGCCGATCAAGCCCTACGAACCGTGATCAGCAAGATATTGGCCGAACTTCCACAGGCGCAACGACAGACCATCGAATTGTCGTACTATGAAGGATTGTCTCCGGTAGAGATTGCCACGAGGCTCAGTCAGCCGCTCGACACGGTCATAGCCCGCCTCAAGCTCGGCATGTCGAAACTGCGAGAGTCATTATACGCATACTGGGAGCAGGATAAGTCGGCATGACGCATGAAGATCTGGAAGAAACCGTTCCGCTCTATGCGATCGGCGCGTTAGAAAAGATCGAGCGGCAAGCCCTGGAGGCCCATCTGCTGTCCGGGTGTATCCCCTGCCGTACCGCGCTTAAGGAATTTCAATCCGTCGCGGTCGCTCTCCCGTTCGCACTGAATATCGTAGCACCTCCCCGCGCACTGAAGGCCAAGATCATGGGGGCGCGCACCCAGGCCCATCCGGCAGAGACTGATTCTAACCCATTCGTCAAACCCAGCCTGGAGCCGGGCGAATGGATGAAGCATCTCTCCCCGCCAACCTCCCCCGCTACGACATTGTTCGGATGGGCATTGAGCATCGTGATCGCCGGAGTCATGGGTCTGTTGATCTTTGTCGGTTGGAATACATCCGCTCGCGTTACCGAGGACGCGAGCAAGCTGGTGGAACTGCAAACTCAAGCAGAGGCGGCCAGCGCCAAGCTGGCAACCCTTCAGCAACAACTGAGTGAGCGTGAGGAGGAACTTGCGCAGACTCGCGAAGAGCTTCAGCGTCGAATGGAAGAGTTGGCAGAGGTGAAAGACCTGCTGATTCACCGAGAAGCCGAGCTGGATGATCTAAAAGCCAGGGTGCCTGGACACCGTAGACATTCAGCCCAATTCCCGTAACCCCAACCGGCTACCCTGATTCCCACCACTCATGCTCCGGCAACTGGTGTGCTTTTGAAGGGGCCCCTTCTGTTGCTGTCTCCGGCTCCTGTGCTAGCATGCAGTGTGACCATTCGAGATCTTCCTCCATCTCTTTCGCTGCATCAGAACAACCAGGATGCTCATTACATGGAACTGGCGCTTCAACAGGCCATGCTCGCTCCGCTGCATGGCGAAGTGCCGATCGGCGCTGTCCTCGTGCATCAAAACAACATACTAGCGGCCGCCCACAACTACCGTGAGATTTCACAGGATCCGACCGCCCATGCCGAGATAGTTGTCATCCGCAAGGCGGCGGAGCGGTTGAAGACGTGGCGCCTCACCGACACGACTCTCTACGTGACGTTGGAGCCTTGTCCCATGTGCGCCGGAGCAATCGTGCAAGCGCGTATCGCGCGGCTCGTGTTCGGCGCTTGGGATCCCAAAGCCGGAGCCTGCGGATCAATCCTCGATATTCCTGCAGAACGCCGATTCAACCATCGCGTACACGTAACAGGGAGCTTGCTTGAGCAGGAGAGCCGGGCCCTCTTGCAGGAATTTTTTCAAGCCAAGCGGGACAACGCCCCTGAGAGACAACGTCCACAAAAGCCTGTCATCTAGCCTTGGCCCGGCTGTTCATGATCCTGTCATGAGTTGCCTGGAGCGATTCTCTAAACAGAACCATACGGTTGAAAGCTACGTGAGCGCTCCGCGGCCCATGGTCCCCCACTGCGCGGCCAATTCCTCGGATGATGATCCAACTCAGAATTGCTATCGTTGGTAACTGATTGTTATTCCTAGATGAATTGAGTTTCCTGCCGCGCGGTCGATCGGCATTGTGGCTATCGCGCTCGGGTTCGTGCTCGGGATGTATGGGCTCGATCATCCTGAATCCCATTGGCTCCAGACCGCGCTTGGCTTGCTGGTCACTGGAATGGTGGCTCAGGGGTATGCGCTCTACTGTTCGATCAAGGGATGCGGCAGCGGAACCCCTGAATTGAATCAAAATACTTTTCCCCCTTCACGAGCATCCACCGGCAAGACGAATTCAACGGTGACAATAACCACTTCGCAGGTTTGGATGTTCCCATCGGGCTTCGATCGCTTCGTCATCACTAACTGTTAAAAACGGTTGGGGATCTGTGAAGAGTGGCCATACACCCCGTGCCAAACCAAGAGTCATGAATCCTGAGTAGCAAATGGATTCTGATACTGTAAGTCCAACATCAGGCGCGCTGTGAACTAGAACTATTTGACGATCAATCCATCATGAGTCCATGATAAATCCATCGACGTCCAATACAAAATCAGATCTCAACTGTGAGCAATGCTGACACAAACAGGCTGGACACCGACCTACGCTCATGCTCTCATCGGCCAGCTACAATCGAACCAGCTGGTTTATGCTGTACTGCCCAATGACCAACCAAAAGAATGGCTTACCCGTTCAAAGCTGTCATCAGTGACGACTCTCATCGAATGAGTGTGATACTGGACGGTCATGTCAAGAGCTTGTATTGGAAAACTCGCCAATCCGTGAAAAAAATTGGCTGCATCGTTAAGCGTAGTTATAGAAACTATGAGCAAGCTCCAAATGTTGCTGTAGCCACGCTGATACTGCCGACCGAATCCGACGAACTCATCTTCCTTTCCAGACTTTTGACTACACATCGTATGGCTGGCCTTGTGATGACGTCTCCTCGGAAACGACGACACCTTGAAACTGGATGAGACTGGCGGCGTCGGCGGTCCTCGACGAAAGGAGC
>JAHBWT010000072.1 GCA_019636815.1 Nitrospira sp. | reverse complement strand
TTCATGGCCTGGTGGTATTGGTTGTTCATGGGGTTGGTCCTTGCCGCCGCAGAAGCGATTTTGCCCGGCGGATTCTATCTCCTGTTCTTCGGCATCGCGGCACTGATCGTCGGCGCGCTGGTCGGTGGGGGTATCGTGCAGACTGAGTGGCTGGAATGGCTGCTTTTCTCCATTCTGACAGTCGTGTTGCTTCTACTTTTCCGTGGCCCCCTCCTGCGAATGACCAAAAGGGTTCCGACTCATACGGTGAATACTCTGGTAGGAGAGTCCGCCATTGTGCTTGACGATCTTCCTCCGGGGCACACAGGCAAGGCCGAATTGCGCGGCACAACCTGGACGACACGGAATGACGGGTTCTCTTATCTATCCAAGGGACAACGCGCGATCGTGACGAAAGTGGACGGTTTGATGCTGTGGGTAAGACCAGAATAACGATTGCTAGCAAAGAGGTGTGGGCATGGAAGGTGGAATATTTGTTGTCATAGTTCTGGCGCTGATCGTTCTACTCGTCATCGCGAAAACCGCCATCGTGGTCCCTCAACAGAGCGCCTATGTCGTGGAACGTTTGGGGAAATACAGCTCCACACTTGACGCCGGATTCCATGTCCTGGTGCCTTTCGTCGACGCAATCCGATACAAACACGATTTGAAGGAAAGCGCGGTCGATATCCCCGAACAAGTGTGCATTACGCGCGACAATGTCCAGGTCCATGTCGATGGAGTTCTGTACATGCAGATTCTGAATCCGGAGCGTGCGTCTTATGGGATCAGCGACTACCAGTTTGCGCTCACGCAATTGGCCCAGACGGCGCTGCGAAGCGAAATCGGCAAGATTGAACTGGACAGGACCTTCGAAGCGCGAACGTCCATCAACGCGCAGGTCGTCAATGAATTGGACAAGGCGTCTGAACCGTGGGGCGTGAAAGTGCTTCGATACGAGATCAAGAACATCACTCCACCGAAAGACGTGCTCAACGCGATGGAAAAGCAAATGCGCGCGGAACGGGAGAAACGCGCGATGATTTTGACATCAGAGGGCGAGCGCGACGCCGCGATCAATCAGGCTGAGGGTGAAAAGCAGCAGGTGATTAAAGCTTCTGAAGCCAAGAAGCAGCAACAGATCAACGAAGCCGAGGGCGCGGCGTCGGCCATACTCGCCATTGCGCGCGCCACGGCGGATGGACTCCGCACGGTCGCAGAATCCATCAAAGTTCCCGGAGGCCAAGAAGCCGTGCAGCTTCGCGTCGCCGAGCAGTACATCGCCAAGTTCGGTGAGCTTGCAAAGTCGAGCAACACGCTTGTGCTTCCAGCCAGCGTCTCCGATGTCGGATCGATGATCGCGCTGGCGATGAATGCCGTGAGACAGTCTGGAGTTTCCCCTCCAGTCAAGTCGTAGCAGACACACGGTTCCGTTTGACAGGTTTGGCGACCTCGCCTAGAATCTCGCCCATGAAGGAATCTGCCTTAGCGGCGTTCGCCGAGAGCGCGAGCGTGAAGCAACAGTTTGCCCGCGAGCATGCCGACCGCATCGTCCAGGTGGCCACAGTCATCGCCAAAGCCTTCACCAACGGCAATAAAGTTCTGCTCTTTGGGAACGGCGGCAGTTCGACCGACGCGGCGCATATTGCGGCGGAGTTCGTCGGTCGATACAAGCGAGAGCGGATACCGTTACCCGCCATTGCGCTGGCGACGGATATTGCCGCCATTACCTGCATCGCCAATGACTATGGATATGAGGAACTCTTCGCCCGCCAGGTGCGGGCGCACGGGCGAGCCGGCGACATCGCCATCGGCATCAGCACCAGCGGACAATCTCCGAATGTGTTGAAGGGAATCGCCGCTGCGCGCGAATGCGGTTTGGCGACGGTCGCCTGGACCGGAGCAACCGGCGGCAAGCTGGCCGGTCTCGTGGACTATCCGTTTGTCGTGCCATCCACCGTCACCTCACGCATCCAGGAGAGCCACATTACGCTCGGCCACGTCTTGTGCGAACTGGTGGAGGATCATCTCCTTGGGAAAACGTCCTGACCGGACTCCCCCCATCCCGCCTTCCCTCCTTGATTCCTCCGATCAATGTGTCGGACCTCAAGACCTATCCGTTGAAGAAACGGCACGGCACGGTGCGACTAGCGGTAGGGCTGGCGGCGGTGATCGAGGAGGCAGGATGAGGCGGCCCTGGATCGGTGAGACTACCTGGCTTCTCCCTACTCGGGACGAGTTGCAGACCCGTTGGCAGTATCTGAATGGACGATATTTCTCCGGCTCTCTTCCGTCGATCGCCATTCTGTGGAGTCCTCGCCTAACCTCCTCTGTCGGTATGTTCACCAGTCGTGGTGGGCCAAGAACATCAATCGGTCGGGGCAGTCGGGAGATTCGCCTGTCGCTCCCACTCTTTGTGCGACTTGACAACCGAACCCCGTATGCGGAACAGGAGCTCCTGAATACGATCGCTCATGAAATGATTCATCAATGGCAATTCGATCTCTTGAAGCGTCGACCTGATCATGGGCTGGCCTTCTTGCGAAAGATGACGGAAATGAATCGCACGGGAGAAATGGCGATCACCACCTACCACTCGCTGGAGCAGGAAGTACTGGCCTTGTCACGATTCGCCTGGCGGTGCACCGACTGTGGGCGGACCTACAGACGACAGCGAAAAACGATACAACCGGGCCGCCATCGCTGCGGCGTTTGCCGAGGCTCTTTAGTGGAGCTCCTCTTGACCGGCCCTGCGGTTAAGAGTCGGCTTGTCGGCAACCAGCCTCACCTCTCCAACCTTTGGAATTCATCGGCTCAACTGAATCGATCCACCGGAGAGCCGCAACAGTTGACCCTTCAATTGATGTAAGGCCTCAGGCGGGCAGAGCACGTACGCTACGCGGCCTCTTGGCTTTTCTTGGATCGAATGCGCCCGCGCTCCTGACTGACACGATCCAGGGCCCGGGCCAATGCATCGACCGAAATGGGTTTAGAGATATAGTCATCCATCCCCGCCGCCAGGCACCGCTCGCGATCTCCCTGCATGGCATTCGCCGTCATGGCGATGATCGGCACTCGGTCCGATCGTTCGCTCCCTCGGATGACGTGTGTGGCTTCGAAGCCGTCCATGTCCGGCATCTGGCAATCCATAAACACGACGTCGTACCGTATGCGCGAGAGCGCCTCGACCACTTCCCGTCCATTGGCGACCACGTCGATTCGATACCCTAACCGCTGAAAAAGACGAACGGCCACTTTCTGATTCACGATGTTGTCTTCTGCCAGCAGGATACGAAGGTCCACTTTGGCCTCGGTTTCGGCAAGCGAATGCCGAGTGATGAGTGGGAGGGCGCCGTGCTGAGGAGAGACCTGCAGCCGAGTCCGGGCTTGCGTCATGACTGCCACCAGGCAATCGAGTAGTTGTCGATCCCGAATCGGCTTCGTCAGACAGGCGGCAACACCGGCTTCTTTAGCCATCTTCGCATCTCCGCGTCGCCCCAGCGAGGTCAGCAACACCAGTCCAGGCCGAGCCCCTCCAGCTCGCCCTTTTATCGCCTGAACCAATTCAACTCCATCGGTCGAACCCATATCCAGCAGCACCAGGTCAAATGGGAGATCCTCGGATTCACGGCTCAAGAGATCCAGCGCCTCGGAGCCGCTGCGAACACAGGTCGGTCGCATGTCCCATGTTTTTGCCATCTGCTCCAAACTTCTTCGATTGATGGCCTTCTCATCCACGATCAACACACGGAGACCCGCCAACACAACGGTAGACGGGTCAATATCTTGGGCACCCGCAACTTGCTTGCGAAAATTCACCGTGAACCAAAAGCAACTCCCCTGCCCGACCCGGCTCATCACCCCCATGGTTCCTCCCATCATTTCAACCAACCGTTTGCAAATCGCGAGACCCAACCCTGTCCCTCCATATTTTCTCGTCGTGGACCCATCGGCTTGGCTGAACGATTGGAAGAGCCGTTCGCGGGCTTCTTCGGGAATTCCGACACCGGTATCCGTGACCGCCACCCGAATAATCGCCTCCTCCGACGATTGCGATTCGACCGTGACTTCGACGATGACATCGCCGCTGTCGGTGAATTTAATGGCATTCGAGATCAAGTTCATCACGATCTGCCGTACGCGCCCGGGGTCGCCCAGCAAATCCCGCGGCACATCAGCATGGAACAGGCAGGTTACATTCAAGCTCTTGGAGGAAGCCCGTTCCGCGACGAGATCCAGCGATTCATCGATGGCAACCCGTAGATCGAATTCGATCACCTCCAAATCCAATTTTCCCGCTTCAATCTTGGAAAAATCGAGAATGTCGTTGAGAATCGTCAGCAGATGGTCGCCGCAAGCCCGAACGGTCTCCGCACACTCCCGCTGTTCATCGGTCAGGTGGGTCTCAAGCAAGATATTCGTCATCCCGATCACCCCGTTCATCGGGGTGCGGATTTCATGACTCATGGTCGCCAAGAACGACGACTTGGCTTCCGTCGCGGCCTTGGCTTCTGTCAACGCGGTATCCAGCTGCCGATTGATGGATTCCAATTGCTGAGCGTAGCCTTGCAGCGCCCGTTCCGCTTCTTTCCGACTTGTGATATCTCGAATAAATGCGCTGAAGATGAGCGAGCCTTCTATGGACAACGGCCTCATGGCGATTTCAACAGGAAATTCCCAGCCATCACATCGAAGGCCGGTCAGTTCAACTAACACGCTCGGAATGAACGCATCGCCGGGACCAAGCAGGTGACGGACATACTCTCTGTAGTGTGCGCAATTGGACGGCGAGATGATGGTCTCGGCCAAATCACGTCCCATGGCTTCACGCGCGGACCATCCAAACATCTGTTCGGCTTGCGTGTTCCATTCAGTAATCGAGCCGGTTTGATCCGTGGTGATCACGGCATCAAGGGCCGTATCGATGATCAGTCGAGTGCGGGCTTCATGCTCATGGAGGGCGGCTTCCACCTCCGTCCGTTCGACGAAAAGCCCGATCTGATTTCCAGCCGTGGCCAGAGCCTTCAAGAGGTCCCTGTCTTCAGGATGGGCCTCCTCGCTGAAGAACTCCATGACACCGTACACGTTGGCTCTCAACCAAATGGGAAACGCACAAGCCGCGCGCAGCGTTCTCACCGTCCCGGCAGACCCTCGCGTAAAGACGGGCTCTTCCCCGACATCTTCCACCCACAATGGTTCGCCGCGTGCCCAACAGCGTCCCGGAAGATCACACCCCAAAGTGTACGCCTGTTGCCTACTGACCCTCAGAAACTCCGGCACCGCTGTGGGATCGACGGACCAGTCCAGCTCACGGGTGATGGTTTGCCGGTCGTCTTGCACGCGCCAGAACACGCCGACATGCCACTCGAGACTCATCACGATAGCCTGCAGAAGGTCGGGAACAGCTTGCTCCATGGCGGAGGCCGATGCCAGCACCTTGGCCACGGCATGCTGGAGAGCCTGCCGACGATCGGCGCGCTTCTGCTCCGTCACATCCCGAATAACGCTGAGAACGGCTTGCACCCTCCCATCCTCCGCCGGAAGCGGGACAGACGTGATGTCGACCCACCGGACGTATCCCGAGAGCCCGACCAGTCGCCCCTTCGCACAGCTTTCACGACCATTCCGAGCCATGCCCTG
This sequence comes from Nitrospira sp., assembly GCA_019636815.1. Lineage (GTDB taxonomy): Bacteria > Nitrospirota > Nitrospiria > Nitrospirales > Nitrospiraceae > Nitrospira_D. The sequence goes on along the minus strand of JAHBWT010000072.1, from coordinate 13,950 downwards.
CATCTCTTCGATCTTGGATCGATCGCTCGGATGGATATGGTCTCGAAAATCTTTCCCGATGATTTCTTCTGAAAAACCCGCATCAAAGAGCACGCGGCCGGCTGGATTGATTTGAAGCACCCGGCAGTCAAGCCCAAGCACCAAAATTCCTTGGGGTTCGGCTTCTAAGATACTCCGAAGCCTGTGCTCGTTCTCCTGAAACCGGATTCTTTCTTCTTCCGCACGGAGCCAACCGGCCTGTGCCCGTCTGGAACTATGGATGAGCAAGAGGATCAAGGGGACGACCAACGAGACGTTCACCGCCGCCAGGATCCACACGATGCTCACATCGTCCATCACCATGATCGCACTCCGGGCACACCCGTAGTCCCGAACGATTCCCTCTTCCAGGCCTTAGAGTCCGTTACGTGCTGTATCGGTCCGATTGTTGATGACTTGAGGCTGAAGCCGTCCATATACGGAGTACCGGGCGAAACGGCCACTGCGATCCAGAATGGATTATACCCACTCCGTCACCCTTTCACTGGCAACCACTACCACGGTATGATGGGCCCATGATCACGAAAGTTCTGCCGCTCGATCAACTTCTGTCCGCGCTGTCGGCTGAACGGGCGGAGGGGAAACGGATTGTGTTCACGAACGGCTGTTTCGATTTGATGCATATCGGGCACACCCGTTATCTGCGGGCGGCTAGAGAGCTGGGCGATATTCTGGTCGTCGGAGTGAACAGCGATGCGTCTGTGCGCAGTCTCGACAAAGCTCCTGACCGACCGATCGTGCCGGAAGCCCAACGTGCCGAGGTGCTGGCAGCATTAGGGTGTGTGGACTATGTGGTCATTTTTAACGAGCCGGACCCTCTCCGACTCATCACATCCGTTCAACCGGATGTCCTGGTCAAAGGTGGAGATTGGGCACTCGACCGAATCGTCGGCCGAGACATCGTCGAAGCCCGCGGCGGAGTTGTCCAGACGATTCCTCTTGTTCCCGGTTTATCGACCACTGGACTCCTTGAACGTATCCGATCCGCCGCGAAATAATACGTGTCTGACACCACCCCTCAAACACAATCCTGGCTTGTTCCCCTTCGCTCATCGCTCGACCATGAGAAGGCACGTATTTGTCTTCTTGGGGTACATGGATCTACCGCAGCCTGCGCCTTGACGCTGCTTGAAACCACTCGGCAGAGGGATTCGATCCGCTCCAAGCCATGGGTCGTGATCACAGGGAGCGACGCATCCGCCGAACGGTTCTTCAACGACCTGTGTTTTTTCCATGAACTCATCGGCCGCCCCGTCGATGATTTGGCGTGGTTCCCAGAGTGGGAAACGCTTCCCTATGAGGCGACCGCTCCGCATGTCGGGTTGATCGCGCGCCGAATGACGACGCTCCATCGACTGCTGACGAAGCCACCCACCATGCTCATCACATCCATCACCACGGCCATGCACCGCTTGATCCCACGCTCGACCTTCGAGCAGGCGATCTTTCGCTTCGAGACGGCCGCGACCTTCGAGCGTGAATCACTCACGACCGACCTCCTCCGCCTGGGATACCGGCGGGTTTCCGTCGTTGAAATTCCAGGAGAGTTCAGCATCCGTGGTGGGATTGTCGATATCTTCTCGACGGCGTATGCCAACCCTCTGCGCATTGAGTTTCTCGGCGATCACGTCGAGTCGATCCGGTTGTTCGACTCTGCGACACAAACTTCCATCGCGAAACTCAAAGATGGATGGGTCTTACCGGCGCGGGAATTCATTCGCCCCGCCGATGCTTCGAATGCAACCGCACCCATTCAAGCGGACGCCGAGTGGAGAGGCCCCGACCTGTATCCTTCCATGGATACCCTCTTCGACTATCTCATCGGGCCGCCTGTCCTCGCGTTCGATCAGCCTGAGACGCTGAAGCAAGCCTGTGAAACGGCGTGGAACAAGATCGACGATGGATATCTGCGTCACGCCGACAGAGATGCGTCGACCCCTTATCCGTCGCCGGAGCGACTCTTTCTGACCTGGCACGAGATCCAGGAACGAATCGCTGCGTGGCCGATCCTGGCCTTGGAACCGCTGGCTCCTTCAAATGCGTCATGGAATCCCACTTTTTCATTTCCTGCCCAAGCACCGGGTGGCATCGGGCTTGGGATTCGGGGAACGGCCTTCAGCCAAACGCTCAGCCTCTTGGAAGGACTGCGGAATGAGCATCGTGTCGTGTTGGTCGCGCGGAGCCGAGGACAAGTGGATCGTTTGCTCGCCCTCCTTCGGGAACATGATCTGCCGGCCGATCATTGGACGCCTTCGCTTTGGGCAAGCCGGAGTACCGGCAAACTCCCATTTTATGTGTTGCACGGAGATCTTTCGACCGGATTTCTCTCGGGAGATCTTCGACTCGCCCTGTTGACCGAAGAAGAACTGTTCGCCAAGGGAGCACGTCACAAACCTCAGCCGAAAAGCCGGACGGCCACGTTCCTCTCCTCCTTGGAAGACCTCAACGTAGGTGATTATGTCGTACATGTCCAACATGGGATCGCCAAATATCGAGGGTTGAAACGTTTGGTCGTCCAGGACTTCGAGAGCGACTACCTGATTTTGGAGTTTTCCGGCGGAGATACGCTCTATGTTCCGCTCGACCGTTTGAATCACGTTCAACGCTACAGCGGAGCCGAGAGCCATGTCCCACGACTTGATCGATTGGGCGGAACCAGCTGGGCCAAGACGACGGCGCGGGTGAAGAAGGACATCGAAGAAATGGCCCAAGAATTGATCGATCTCTACGCCAACCGCGAGCTGGTGAAGCGGAATGCGTATGGCATGCCGACAACCCTCTATCACGAATTTGAAGCGGCCTTTGAGTACGAGGAAACACCGGACCAGCTGAAAGCCATCGAAGACATCGGTCGGGATATGGAATCGACTCGGCCGATGGATCGGCTCGTCTGCGGAGACGTCGGATACGGAAAGACGGAAGTGGCCATGCGCGCCGCGTTCAAAGCCGTCGAGCACGATCGACAAGTCGCCGTACTGGTCCCCACGACTCTTCTTGCTCACCAACACTACGAGAATTTTTCTGAACGCTTCGCTCCCTTCCCCATGAGAGTGGCGCTGCTTTCACGATTCCAATCGCCTCGAGAAACGAAAGCGATCCTCAAGGATTGCGCGGCGGGCCTTATCGACGTGGTCATCGGAACGCATCGCCTCCTCCAGAAAGATGTGGCGTTTCGGCAACTCGGCCTGGTGATCATCGATGAAGAACAGTGGTTCGGCGTCAAGCACAAGGAACGGCTCAAACAACTTCGTACACAAGTCGACGTGCTCACCCTCACAGCCACCCCGATTCCACGCACCCTTCAGATGGCCATGTCGAGTGTCCGCGATCTCTCCATCATCGACACTCCGCCAGCCGGTCGATTGGCCATCAAGACCGAAGTGATCCGGTCAAGCGATAAAGCGGTTCGTGACGCCATCCTCCGCGAGCTCGGGCGAGGGGGACAAGTGTATTTTGTGCACAACCGGGTCGAATCGCTGGAGCGAATCGGGGCGTGGCTGCATCAACTGATTCCGCAAGCGCGCATGGTCATGGCCCACGGTCAGATGGATGCCAGAACCTTGGAAGCCGTGATGTTCAAATTCGTGAAGCGCGAGACGGATGTCTTGATCGCGTCGGCCATCATTCAGTCGGGGCTTGATGTCCCGACTGCGAACACCATTATCGTCAATCGTGCCGACCTCTTCGGCCTCGCGCAATTGTATCAGTTGCGTGGAAGAGTCGGGCGCGGCGGAGAGCAAGCGTACGCGTACTTTTTGATTCCAGACGAAGGGATGCTCACCGGCGATGCGCAGAAACGATTGATCGCCATTCAGCAGTTCACGGAACTTGGATCAGGCTTCCGGATCGCCGCGGCAGACCTCGAGATTCGAGGAGCCGGTAACCTCTTGGGCAGGCAACAATCCGGACATATCGCGGCGATTGGCCTGGACCTGTACATGCAAATGGTGGAACAGGCCGTTCAACGATTGAAAGGCCATGTTATAGAAGATGAACCTGACCCGACCCTCCAACTGCCGGTGTCCGCCTTTATCCCGGAGCAGTATGTCGCCGATCCACACCAACGCCTGTCCCTCTATAAACGGCTGACCGCGTGTGACCAGGTCGGCGAGTTGGCCCTGTTGCACGGAGAAATACAAGACCGATACGGCTCCCCCCCGGAGCCGGTCGAACGGCTGCTCGAAGTCATGCAACTTCGAACTCATGCGAAACGGCTTCGTCTGACCTCGATCGAGGTGCACGGCCGAACGGCGAAGATCGTATTCCAGCCCAAGGCTACCATTCCTGAGAACGCCATCCATCGATTGATGGATCAACTGAAGAAGCGGCTGCGTTTCCTGAGCCCCAGCTCATTCGAAATCCAACTGCATCATGACGACTGGCCGCCGCTCTTCTCAGAACTCAACACAATCTTGCAAAGCCTGGATCTCTGTGATACCAAGACCTTCGAAAAGGATGCGACCACATCGTAAGAGAGACCCGCATGTACCACGACGCATGAAACCGATCGGATTCTACATCCTCCGGAGACCATCGTTTATTTCTCTGCTCCTAACCGGAATGCTGACCGGGTCAGGACTTGGGATGTCGGGCTGCGGGGAACGACAGGAAGAACCGGTTGTCGCTCTCGTCAATGGACGAGCCATCACTCAGGCGGAATTCGATCTTCGCTGGAGCGATCTCTCGCACGCAACGAAGTCCCGCTACGAGAAGGAAGGCGGGAAACGACAATTCCTCGACGAGCTCATCACCAAAGAGCTGCTTCTGCAGGAGGCTCGACGCCGAGGGCTTGATCAGGACGAGACCATTCGGGACAAGACACAACGCTATAAGGAGCAGTTGATCCTGGACGAGCTGTTGAAGGGCAAGCTTCAATCCAAAGTTGAGCTGACGCAAGAGGAACTGACCGCCTACTACGAGACCCACGCCGGAGAGCTCTTAGACCCGTTAAAGGCCAATATCTCGATCATGCTGCTGCCCAACGTGTATGCGGCAAAAGACCTTGAGTCGCAGATTAATCGAGGCGGGAGCTTCGCGAAGTTTGCTCAACGGTACTCCATCGAAGAGAAGACCAAGGGGAAGGGTGGAGATCTCGGTCCATATCGAAAAGGACTCGTCCCTCCTGAAGTGGATGACGTCCTCCATACGCTCAAACCCGGTATGGTCAGCGCCCCCATCAAGACCGACAACGGCTACTATTTGGTTATGCTGACCCCCCTCGATGAGGCCATCCTTCAAGCCGACCTCGCGACACAGGAACGGCTTCGTCAGGAGTTGCTGGCCGAAAAACGCCGCAAGCGGTTCGAAGAAGCGATCGCCGATATCCGAACGAATGCCTCGGTTCGCTTTGCGGAAGCCTCTCGCTATATTACCGAGGATACCGGCGCACGCTAGTCCGTATTCGATTTTCAGAAACCTTCCCTTTCATGTAAAATCACCCATCACGTTCCTTGTCGCCTGGTGAAAGGGTTATGACACCTGTTATCTTCGGATCACGCGTGCTGATCCGATTCACATTGCTCCTCACCTTTCTGCTGATCGCAATCTGGCCTCCGACCTCTTCCGCTGCGTACCTGCAGGATCGCATCGTCGCCATCGTGAACGCGGAATTGATCATGTTGTCGGACGTGAAGCATGAGTTCAGAGCGGAGCAGGAACGTCTCTCCCGCGAGTTCCGTGGGAATGATCTCGCTCAGCGCTTGAAAACAGGCGAATACATGGCATTGACGAAACTGATCGAGCGAAAATTGCAGTTACAGGAAGCCAAGGCCATCAGAGTCGAGGTGTCGGACCTGGAACTCCAGCAGGCCATCGAGCAAATGAAGCGGCAGGACACGTCCTTCGACCCCACAAATCCTAACGATGTCCGGGATGTCCGTGATCAGCTCATCCTGATGCGGATCGTCGACCAACACATTCGCGGCAACATCATGGTCGGAGACTCCGAACTCAAGCGCTACTATCAAGAGCATCGCGAGCAATTCGCCTTTCCCGAAGAATACCAACTGAGCCAGATCATCATTAAGCCGGATTCTTCGGACGGGCTGGCCGACGCGCTGACCAAGGCCCGCCGAGCCATGGACGACCTGAAGCGGGGAGAGAAATTCGAGGATGTCGCGCTGCAGTATTCGGACGGCGCCAATTCCTTGCATGGCGGGCGACTCGGATTTGTCCGGCAAGGAGAGCTTTGGCCCGTGATCGAGGAGGCCGTCGCCCGTTTGGTGCCGGGTGGTATTTCCGACATTCTCGAGAGTCCCGAAGGAGTCCACATCATCCGTCTGGATGACAAGAAGCCGAAGCAGTTTCGCCCATATGAGGACGTTCGACAGAAGGTTCAGGAATTCGTCTATCAGCAGAAAAGCGCGGACATGTACCAGTCCTGGTTGGTGGATCTCAAGAATAAGGCCTACATCGAAATCAAGTTCTAGCTCACACCGCCGCCCTCTGTCAGCCACCGGCCCCTTCGCACGGGAGAGATCAAGAGCCGTGTGAGCGATGCCCCCCGAGGAGATCACGTAGGGCTCCCCACACCCGCTCCCGACCATCCCCGGTCATCGACGAGTACGGAATCAGCATTTCTCCGTGGGCGAGCCCTAAATCCCGGTGCGTTTGTTTCAGAGTACGCACCCGTTCGCTGGGTTTCAATTTATCGACCTTGGTCGCCACGACGAGCGGATTACGCCGGATCGATCGAAGCCAAGTGATGGTCTGACGATCTTGTTCGGTGACGACTCGGCAGTCCACCAGCAACACGACTCCACCCAGCGAGTCTCGGTCGACGAGATAGCCTTCCGTCAGCGGTCCCCATTGGATACGGAGGGATTTCGAGACCCTGGCAAATCCATAACCCGGCAAGTCAACGAGATAGAACCGGGCGAGATCGGGATCGGAGGTCGAAACGCGAAACACGTTCACGGCCCTCGTTTTCCCCGGTGTCCGGCTGACTTTTGCCAGGTCACGGCGATGGAGTAACGAATTGATCAACGAGGACTTCCCCACATTGGACCGCCCGACAAAGGCAATTTCGTCGAGATCACCTGGAGGAAACTGTTCTGGAGAGACACAACTTTTGATAAACTCAGCCGCGAAGATTTTCATGCCGTCAGGCTTGGTGATGAATTCACAACGAAATTCGCGTCGCAATGTGCTCTTTCGACGTTACTACACATACGATCCTCCTCCGTCCAAGTCAACCGGCCCTCGCAGAGTAGCCCGTAGGCTGTTCTGGGGCACCGTGCTCATGGGACTCGCCTTGGGCGTCCTGGGACTGAGCTGGCTGCTCACCCTCCCCGATGTCGGGCTCCTCGCGCACACCAACCCGACATCAACGGCGCTGATGGACGCTCGAGAGACTCAGGCAAAGGAACAGGGGCGAGCCATCGGGCGCCACTGGGTGTGGGTGCCGATCTCACGCATCTCCCCCCATCTCCATCATGCCGTCGTGGCGGCCGAGGATGCATCGTTCTTCAGCCACGAAGGATTCGATTGGGAAGGCATCCGCGATGCCGCGCTCCGTAATCTGGAAGCAGGAGAAATGAAACGAGGCGGGAGCACGATCACTCAGCAACTGGCGAAAAACCTCTACCTGTCATCGGAACGGTCACTCTTACGAAAGGCGCGGGAAGCGCTGATTGCGCGCTCGCTCGAACGGCACTTGACGAAGAAGCGCATTCTCGAACTCTATCTCAACGTCGCCGAATGGGGAAAGGGCGTCTATGGCGCGGAAGCCGCCGCCCGTCATCACTTTCGAAAACCCTCACGCGATCTGACAGCCGACGAAGCCGCCTGGCTGGCGGCGATCTTGCCGTCGCCGCGCCGATACGACCCCCTGCGGAAAACGACCTTCCTCACCCGCCGCCATGACCGTATTCGAAAATGGATCGACCGGCAATCCGCGCCCGCCGCATCGCTCGCCGATAAGTAGAACTCGCAGGAATCGTTACTCTGCATACTCGGAAAAGTCGCCGACCTGACCGTGATCCTGCTCGCCGAAGATGGCTGATTCGTGGGTGTAGTGTTTGAATTCGAGCAGGTTGTGGGATGGGTCTTCAAGAAAAAACGTGCGGTGCTCGATGCGGGTCCCAGGAAAGCGCACGCGCGGCTGTTGATAGAAAGTAAGCTCCTTCGCCTTCGCCCGGTCAGCCAACGCTTGCCATTCCTGTTCTGAAAGAAAGATCAGTCCGAAATGACGTGGGTAAATTCCTTTCTGCTTCGAAGATTCATCCGGCACGACATGCGCGACAAGTTGATGGCCGGCCAAGCCAAGCGTGACCGCCTGCTTTGTTCGCCGCCCGACGGTACAGCCGAGGCCATCGACATAGAACCGGAGCGTGGCGCCCACGTCGTGAATCGGAAAGGCGAGATGAAACAAACTGTGACTCATGGAAACCTGTCCCTTACGATCAATTTCCCCCTCCCATCCCACCATCCGGCCATCATGTGCGGGGCGGAATGGCGAATCGCGAATCGCCCGTCAGGAGTGAGGCCCAGGCATCCCGCAGATCCTTCGATCCGAGCGACCAACTTTTGCAGGACGAGTCTTGCTGCTGTAGTCGGTGTGGTTCCTTGAGCCAAGCGCTCGCAAATTTCTTTGGCGACCGCCACACGGATGATGCTCTCCCCCAACCCCGTCATCGACACCGCGCCGGTCTCATTGTCAGCATACACCCCGCAACCGAGAATCGGCGTATCCCCGACTCGTCCGGGCAGCATGCGATCAATTCCGCCGGTCGAAGCACCGGCAGCAACCGTTCCGGACCGATCGAGTGCGACCGCACCGACCGTTCCATGCCCATCCCGCGTGGCTCGCTTCAACTTCAGCATCGCGCCATAGGACAGACGGCGGGGCGGCGTTCGAAGCCGGTGACGCTCCACCTTAAAATGCTCGGCGAACTGCGTCGCCGAAGGCCCCACAAGCAGTACATGATCTGTTTCTTCCATCACGAGGCGGGCGGCCGTGATCGGGTGGACGATTCCTTCAATAGAGGCGACCGCGCCTGCGCGAAGCTGATTCCCTTCCATGATGGATGCGTCCATTCGCCGCATGCCGTCGAGCTGCAACTTGGATCCATTCCCGGCATTGAAGAGCCCACTGCGCTCGAGCAGGCGGATAGCCTGCTCGACGGCAAGCAGTGCCGAGCTGCCCCGATCGAGCCAAGAATAACCGACCTGCAATGCTGCTCGTAGGCACGCCGACTGTGGGACGGTCATCGACCGGGGGCCGGCACCACCGTGCACGAGGATGATGGGACGAATCGCGTTCAATTCAGGAGGAGATCCCGGGTCTTTCGATAGGCAGGATTCTGCATGCGATCAAGATCCGACCGCACAAAGCCCAACCCCGTCACACAGAGTTCGAAATTTTCCGATAACTTCTGAAACAGAGGCAAACTGGTTTCCGCATCATCACGCCCGATCTGCGCGACGATTGCGTACGACCGCTTGCCCGTTTTCATGTAGTCGACGAGGAAATCCTTGTGATAAATGCGCCCGGCCGTTTTGAGCCGCCGCAGGTATTCGGGAAACAATCCGGCCATAAAGAGCGTGAAGTCCCCGATGTGGCGGTGAACGTCCCGCTCACGATCCAGCGATTGCGCTTCGAGCATGACCTCCGATTCAAACAACAGATCCACAACCGTATCGACCGGTTGGTTCTGCCGGTTTCGAATCTTATAGAGCTGATCCGTGTGCGTGAAATCCACCAGCAGATTGGAGACATAGGACGTGACCTTGGCGTCGGGCCAACCCAGGTGTTCCGTAAAACTTTTCTCCGTCAGCGCACCGAAGAGCTGCCGGAGCGGATGACGTAGAGGAACTGGAGTACCCATCGCCACCTCCTGCGAGCCTGATCACACCTGAGCTCAGTATACCAAATCCCGACCCCAATCCGGATTCCACTCTTGTGAATGGTATCGGAGATGCGCGGCTCAATCTTGAACCAGACTAGCGTCCCTGCCGACTGTCCACAATGAAGGTCACAGGGCCGTCGTTCACCAAGGCCACCAGCATATGAGCCGCAAAGACTCCAGTTTCCACCGGCGTCCCGCACGCCCGCAGACCAGCTGCGACCTGTTCATAGAGCAGCTTGGCCGGCTCGGGCGAAACGGCCTCGTCGAAACTCGGACGTCGTCCGTTGGCGGTCCGCCCCAGCAGCGTGAATTGGGATACCAACAACACAGCGCCACCCACGTCCGCCAGCGATCGATTCATCTTACCCTGTTGATCGGCGAAAATGCGGAGACTCCGGATCTTGTCGACCAGATACTCCACATCCGATTCGTCATCGCCCTTCGCGACACCCAGCAACACCACCAAACCGGCTTCGATCCGGCCTACGACTTTTCCACCGACCTCGACCGAGGCATCGGTGACGCGCTGAATGACCGCTCTCATCGATCGGGCTCACCGTCGCTGCAATTGAGGCAATGTCCCTTCCAGGGAGAGCAACTTTCGTTTCATGGACAGTCCTCCGGAAAAGCCGCCGAGCGAAGCATCGTGCGCGACAATCCGGTGACAGGGGACGACGATCGGCAACGGATTCGCTCCGACTGCGTTGCCGACCGCGCGAGCATAGTGTGGTCCACCCACACGCGCTGCGATCCACTGATACGAGCGGAGCTTGCCATACGGCACCCGTCGCAGCGTCCGCCACACATGCCGCTGGAACGAGGTTCCCCGCGAGAGATCGAGCGGCACATCGAAGGTGTTCCGTTTCCCCGCAAGATAGTCGAGCAGCTGATGACGGGCCGCTTCCAGTCGGGCGGACTCTCCCTGTTGCACCGGCTCACTCGATTGTGCCCTGAGGTCCGACTCGACGGCCCGTTTCGACCGTTTCGGCAGCACAATCGCATGAATCCCTTTCGAAGATTCAGAGATTCCCATCCAACCCCAGGGCGAAAAAAATATCATTGCACGCGGCATAGATCACTCCTTGTTATCCGGATACTCGAACGCGCGGACTGTATCAACGTCCCGCCAACCGGCCGAACTTTCTGCGTACCATCCCCCACACCACCCCGAGCTCCTCCGACTGAAACAACGCATGGACACCAAGATACCCGCCCACACTCAACCCGATGGCGGCGAAAAGCATCACGGATTTCTCAACCCAGTCGGCAGGGTGAGTCCAGACCTGGGCACCGGCCACCCACCAACAGACCATCAGGATTGGAACACAGGCCATGAGCACGCGGCCGGCCGACCGCCCCACTGTTTTCCATTCGACGCCGCCCAGCCGCCGGTTCAACACCACCACGAGGATCCCACCGTTGACCATCGCGGCCAGCGCCGTGGCGAGCGCCAATCCCGCCGCACCGAGGCGCGTCATCAGCACCAGCGAAAACAGGATATTCGCCGCCACCGCGATCGCCGCTGAAACGGCCGGCGTGGTGGTGTCCTTCAACGAATAGAAGGCCGACACAATAATACGCACCCCCCCGAATGCCCAGAGGCCCACCCCATAGCACAGAACCGCAAAGGCCGTTTCAGCCGTATCGTGCGCCGTAAACGTCCCGTGCTCGAAGAAGAGATGCACGATCGGTGTGCGTAAGAGGATCAACCCCACCATCGCCGGGAGAATGATGAAGAGAATCATCCGCAAGCCGAACCCGAGCGTTGTGCGCAGTTCATCCAGCGCCCCTCGCGCCGCTTGTGCCGACAGTGTCGGCAGGATAGCCGTGGCGAGGGCCACACCGAAAATCCCGAGAGGAAACTGGATCAGCCTCATCCCATAAAATAAATAGGTCGGACCGCCGGCGAAAAACGATCCCAGGATCGTACTCACCGTGATATTGATTTGGGTCACGGACAATCCCAGTAGCGACGGGATCATCAACCGACCGACCTTCCGCACACCGGGATGACCTGGATGGAATTTGAATCCGAAGAGCATCCCGCGAGACTTGAGCCCCGGCAACTGCATGGCAAACTGGGCGGCACCACCGGCGACGACACCGATGGCGACACCGAGGATGGGTTCAGGCATGACTGGAGCAAGAAATAGAGAGCACCCGATGATAAAGATATTAAAAAACACAGGAGAAAACGCCGGGGCGGCAAAAGCCCGTAGGGAATTCAAGATCCCCATGGCCAAGGCGGCCAGACTAATGAACATGAGATAAGGGAACATGACTCGTGTGAGCACGGTGGTCAAAGTCATTCTCTCCGGATCAGCATGAAACCCCCAACCAATGAGCCACGCAATCCATGGAGCCCCAAGAATCCCGATCAGGGTGACCCCCGTCACGATGGTCAGCAAGGTCGTGAATGCCGCACTCGCCATCTCCCACGCATCCCGTTTCGACTTGAGCGTGTGATATTCGGTGAAGACGGGAATGAACGCGGCGGACATCGAACCTTCGGCAAAGAGTTCGCGGAGCAGATTCGGGATCCGATAGGCGACGAAGAAGGCATCAGCGGCCGGAGTGGCACCGAAAAGCCTGGCGAGGACCATGTCACGGATGAACCCAAGGATACGGCTGGAAAACGTAGCGACACCGATCATCCCAGCCGCTTTGACGACTGATTGATTCTCATCCTGGCGCTGAGGAGAAGCGCCGGTCGTCACGGTGGGTTCGGACATGGAGCGGATTCTAGCGGAACGCCACCAAGGCGTCTATCGGTGCGATGGTTTCTCCCGATATCAGCAAAACGGCCTCCATATTCTGCTTTTCATAAAAGCCGAAATAGGATGGCAACCGACTCATGTCCCTGCAGACGACTCTTCTTTTTTGAGCTTCAGAATGGTTTCCAGCTTTGAATCCGTGTCAAGCAGCTTCACGGTCGGGGTCCAACCGGCAGGATCGACACCGCTCTCCCCTTCTGTGTCCATCCCACCTGAGCCTCAGCCAGTGATCCCGTCGACGCCGGGCACGTCCCCTCCTCCAACTCCTCCCCCCTCGGCCCCCTCCGGGGATACCACTACGCCCATACCTTGTTCAGTCGGTATCAATCCCCTGAATCCGCTCAGCGCTCCACCCTGCTCAATGACTGAGGCTCCACCTTCCACCTCGATCAATCCGCCGGCGGACGCACACTCACCGCCCCCTGTACCGGTGCAACCGTAAGATGCTTACTGCCACGCGGACCTCTGCCACGGAACGGTATCGTGGGGTCAAGTCTTGTTTGTGGTATCACGGCATCACAATCGGTTTACTGTGCGGCAGCGGGGAGAGAGGACAAGATACAAGACCTGACACTCGGAATACATCTTCGCGACCGGAGGAAGGTATTCGTTACTCAGCCGCGCGACGGATTCCCAATTTCTTCATGCGACTCCTGAGCGTGCTGGGATTGAGGCCGAGTTGGGCGGCGGCGCCAGAGCGGCCGTAGATCCTCCAGTGCGTCCGCTCCAGCACGCGCGCGATATGCGCTCGTTCTAATTCTTGCAGGTGGAGGGAGGGAGCCGCGGGCAACGGTGGGGTGGGAGGCGTCAGGAACTGGTCGTCGATCTCGACGACGGTCGAGCGTGCCAAGATGACCCCTCGCTCGATGAGGTTTTGAAGCTCGCGCACATTGCCCGGCCACGAGTAGCGCACCAGCCGCTCGATGGTGCGGTCGCTCAATTCGAGGCACGGGCGGTTCAGTTTCAGCCGGTAGTGGTCGAGAAAGTGCCGCGCTAAGAGAGGAATGTCGTCGGGTCGTTCCCGCAGAGAAGGCAGGGCGAGCGGGAACACGCACAGTCGGTAGTACAGATCCGATCGGAATCGACCCGCTCCGATCGCCGAAAGAAGATCGGCATTCGTGGCGGCGACAATGCGCACATCCACCGGCACCGTACGGGTTCCGCCGACCCGGTCGATCTCGCCGTCTTCCAGTACCCGCAACAGCTTGACCTGGGCTTCCAACGGCATCTCGCCGATCTCATCGAGAAAGAGCGTCCCGCCATGAGCCAGCTCGAACCGGCCGGGGCGC